>CAKQMD010000005.1 GCA_934254925.1 uncultured Alphaproteobacteria bacterium | reverse complement strand
TACAAATGCCCGGATCGTCCTTGCCCCGGTTATGATCTGGATCCCGGATGCGGCGCTTATGAAACACCCGACTACTGCTCACAAAACAGCGAATTTTACAATTGCAAACCCACCTGCGCCTCGGTTGTCAAAAATTTCTATGGCGACCGGGTGTTGATTGATCCGACAGCCAAAGACATTGACCATTATCAAGGGATTGTCTTTTTGACGAAAGACATGACGTATAAGGATGACGACGTCAAGCTGTTCAACAGCAACACCGGCGTTCGTTCGGCCATCAGCTATGCCGACCAATTTGAAGAATGTCGAAACATAACCACCCGTCCCAAACTAACTTTGAGCGTTACGGAAACAGGCGACTCAAAGAACGAACTGCTGACTTATGCCGATATTCAGGACGTGGATCTGGCTTTGGACTATTATTCCAGTTACGGTAATGCGCCTATCAAAATCTGGGGCAGGATTGCCAATTCCAATATTGAAATTGTCACCTATGCCGATTTCCTGATTCCGAGCGGACAAAAGCTCAAATTGGCAGGAAATGTTGTTTTCGGAGCCGGGCATCTGGCCTTTCCTTATAAGTTTTACGTCGGCGATCAAGACAAAGACACGACAAACATCGGACTGCAGTTTGCCGATAATGCAAACGTCACTTTTAAGGAAAACCTGACGGCAGACAGCCGTCCAGCCGGAATTTATATAAAATCTCAAACGCAAATCGGGAAAAACGCCGTTGTCACTTTCGGAGAAAATTTGATCATCAATCAAAGCTATTATGCCGCCGGCGGGCCTCCGGTCTCTTTGATCATAGGAGAAAATGCCGTACTGAACGTCCCTTATATGGAGCTTCGGGCTGCTGCCGTCGACATTCACCCATATGGCAGGATTAATGCCAGCAAAAATTTCTGCCTCTTCAGCCAGGCCTACTGCCCCAGCCATTATTCCCGCATTGCCCTGTATTATATGGCGACCCTTTATCTTTATACCGGACAGGATCTGAAAATGATCAACAATACCGGAACGGGCTACAGATACCGTCAATACGAAGTAACCTCCGGTACGGCTTGTCAGTCTTGGGCAGGTTGGTGCTATACCGACAGCAGTTGTCAGGATATCAACGGTTGCACGGGATATACCGCTACGACGACGCCGCCGGAACTTTCCATTCCGTTTGAAGGTTTATAAGACTTATTTATTTTGGGGCGGAAAAAGGCGCGAAATTGCCGTGCGGATGGAGAGCAGCCCAAAATCTTCGGGGCGAATTTCTTCGGGGTTGAGGAAGAAATAGGCGGCGTTCTCGCTTTCATCAAGAACAATCTTGCCGCCGGGGACAAGTTCGCCTTTGAAAAAACAGTCCAAAGGATGAAGATCGGCGCCGTTGTAAATATATCTGTTCGGCAAAGAAAACAAATATTGCAGGTTTTGCACTTCTATTCCCAGTTCTTCCTTAAGTTCCCTTTTGAGGCCTTCCTCCAGGGTTTCGCCGATTTCCACAAAACCGCCGGGCAAATCATAGCTTCCCTTGCCGGGATCTTTGGCGCGGCGGACGACCAGCAGCTCCCCTTCGCGATTGAAAATCAAGCCGGCGGCGCCGACGGCAGGATTGGCATAAAACTCAAAGCCGCAATTTTCGCATTTTCTCATATGAGGGGTTTCTTTCGGAAAACAGGCGTTTCCGCAGCGCGGACAAAATCTGAACTCATCTAGAAGATCCATCAAATAAACTCCGAAACATTACGCCTTTGCGAGATCATCAGCTGTTTAAGGCCGCTTCTTCCCAAGTTTTGAGGCCGATTTTGCTCCAATCCAGAGGAATGTTGTCGACATGTTGCATGTCAACATGATAGGTGTTGGTTATTTTTTCAAGAATGGCCTCCACAACGGTAATTTGCTCAGCCTTGCGCAATTTGTCGCGGATTTCGGGATTGATGTAATCCAAAATGATCTTTTGTTCGGGAGCACGCACAAAAACCGCATGGTCTTTGCCGTCATAAATAATGCGCGGATTTTGAGGATAATGACTCTTGGCGGTTAAGAAAACATACAACTCGCCGTCGGAGCCTTCAGCAATCAGATAGCTGTCTTCGGTTTCCAGGGTTGCCATTTTACCTGCTCCACCCTTTATTCTTAATTACCTGAGATGCTATCGCATTATTGGCATTATCATTATTATCATCATCATTCTTTTTCATGAATGAAGCAACTTTTCCCAATTGCTTATTAGGTTTATCATCGTTTTCATCCGTTAATTTATCGATGGCTTTGATAACTGCACGATAAAGTCTGGAGTTTCCTTCAACAGCTTTGCTAAGCAGTGCAGCTCCCGTAACCATTGATGCTCCCGCTACAGACAAGGTTAACGTCGCACTTCCGGTTGCAACCGCTGCCGGAACCAAAACAGTCGCCGCCGCAAAGGTTCCGATCGCGGCACCGGCATAAGCCGCGCTTTTCATATTTTCCGGCGTCATTTCCTTTGCTACTTTTTGGGCAACGGTTTTTAAAGTGTTCATTATTTTTTTTGCATTTTCTTTGCTCTGTCCGCCAGATTCAAATATTTTCATTTTCGTTCTCCTGCAACTTCCGTTTTTATCAGAGTAGCATTTTAGACAAAATTTGTCAATTAAAAGATTATTTTTCTTACTATAATCACAAAAAATTTAAAAAGCTCTTAAGGTTTAAAATATATCTTTACGATAAAAAACATATTGACTTCTATTAAAAATTTTGTTATCTATAAAACATCACTTGGGATCAGTGTGCCCAGGTGATTTTTTTATTTCCGCCATTCTTTGCTGAATGGCGGATTTTTTTTAATTTTCAAATAAGGAAAACAGATATGACATTTTTTAAATTAAATAAAGAAATTTCAGAAACAACAGACGATATTGAAGCCAATGACGTCTTGGCCGTAAAGAACAATCTCAAAAATTGGGGATATTATCAGGAACCGGAATGGGGTATTACCGCTTTCTCAGACCGACAAATGTTCGACGGAATCAGAAATTTTCAAAAAGATAACAACTTAACCGTTGACGGAATCATGAAACCGGAAGGAGAAACCGAAGCTAGCTTTAATCAGCTCTTGGAACAAAAAAAACAACAGCAATTGAACGGGAAACTGCAAGATGTCGTCCAAAAGAAAACAATCAAAGAACGAATGTTCCCTATTCTTCGTCAGAATGAAGGCGATCCCAATCATCCTTATTTGGATATTAAGGGAAATCTAACCGTGGGCTTGGGGAAAAACATTGAAAATGACAAGGTTTTTGATTCCGTCAATTGGATTCATGCCGCCACAGGAAAACCGATCAGCAAAGAAGCAGCCAATGAATATAAAAAAGCTTATGAAAATTTACCTTACGGCCAGAAATATTCCTCTTCTTTTTATAAAAACAAATCCCCCTTGCGGATTTCAGATGAAGAAATCTTCAGATTATCCAGCGGTCATATGGATCAGGATATTGACTATTTGAGAAGCAGATTTAAAGACTTTGACCGTTTTCCGCCGCAACTGCAAAATGTTTTGCTTGATATAAAATATTCAAACGGTAATTTAAACGAACATGATACAACCTTTTGGAATCCGAGAACCAAGAAATATGAAACCATTAAAGGCTGGCCAAAATTGTTTCGGGCAATTCGGGAAAAAGATTTGCAAGGGATCAAGGATAACGTACATCGCCTCGGAGTTCATGAAAAGCGCAATAAATGGGCTGTCGAACATTTGGAAGAAATCAAAAATCTTGATTATTAATTCTAAATCCTGAAGAAAATTCTCACCAGCACAAGGAGGGGATCCTCCCTCCTTGTGTTTTTTGCGGCTTCTTGTTATTCTTCCTCCGACTCTGTAGCATAAAACATTTCTGTTGAACGCTTCGTACTGTTCAACTCATCTGAAACCTGTAAACGAACCAATATCCCACCATATTCTCTGTTTTCAGGATGTAGAGTGAATCGATAATATTCCATATACTTTTTAGCATAATAAGGGTGCTCGCAATACAATACCACGCTTTCCATGGTATTTTCTACAAGGCTGCATTTTTGCCTCAGAATCGTTCCCGCTTCATTGTCCGACATGATCTCCGTCGGCGTGATTTCCGTATACCACGAAATGCGGGAAACCGGATACAGAGGCTCATAAAATACGGGATTAACAAATTTTTCTTCCGTTTCTGCCGCCGCAACCAAGCCGGATATCAAAAACACTCCCAAAAAGGTGATGATTTTTTTCATTTTTCCTCCGTTCGAATAGCAAAAAACCTCACCGATGAATGGTTCTTGCTGTTTAGCTCTTCCGAAACAGACAACTCAACTAGCAAACCGCGAGGATCTTTGTTTTCAGGATGTAGGGTGAATCGATAATATTCTATATACTTTTTAGCATAATAAGGGTGCTCGCAATACAATACCACGCTTTCCATGGTATTTTCTACAAGGCTGCATTTTTGCCTCAGAATCGTTCCCGCTTCATTGTCCGACATGATCTCCGTCGGCGTGATTTCCGTATACCACGAAATGCGGGAAACCGGATACAGAGGTTCATAAAATATGGGATTAACAAATTTTTCTTCCGTTTCTGCCGCTACAGCCAAGCCGGATATCAAAAACGCTCCCCAAAAGGTGATAATCTTTTTCATTTTCTCTCCTAAGGCGATTTTTTACATAATATATCATTCATTTATTAAAAACAAGCTTTTCATCGGCGATTTTTAGAAAAAAAACGCCGCCGGCAACTTGCCGGCGACGTTTTGTCGGAAAGCGAAAATTTTATTTCCATTTTACCAGATGGTCCAGATAAGCGTCTACAAAATCGGGACGACGATTTTGGTAGTCCAAATAATAAGCATGTTCCCAAACGTCCACGACAATCAGCGGCTTAATCTTGCGGGCAATCGGCGTATCGGCGTTTGAGGTTTTCAGGATTTCCAATTTTCCATCCTCATTTTCCACCAGCCAAGCCCAACCGCTGCCGAATTGTCCGGTTGCCGCCGCTTTAAAAGCTTCGCGGAACTTTTCATAAGAGCCGAAATCCTTTTCAATACGTTCTTTCAGCTTTCCTTTGGGCTCGCCGCCGCCGTTCGGTGACATGGCGTTCCAGAAAAAGGTATGATTCCAGTTTTGCGCCGCATTGTTAAAAATGGCGGTATATTCGGGCTTGCCGTAGGTTTCCTGGATGATTTTCTCCAAGGGCTTATTTTCAAAATCCGTCTCTTTGATCAGCTTATTAAGGTTATCGACATAACCTTTGTGATGTTTTCCGTAATGATATTCCATCGTCGTGGCGGAAATATAAGGCTCAAGCGCGTCCATTTCATAGGGAAGAGGGGGTAAATCAAACATGTTTTTCTCCTTTTTATGATGATTTTTTTCTTTTAATATAAGCATTGGTCCCGATTTCATCAAGCATCTTTTGATCTTTCAGCTCATTTTCCCGACGGCGGCGCTTCTGCCGGTTGTCATCAACGATTTCATAGGTTTTCTGCTCTTTGAACATCTCGGCAATAATGTCGCGGATTTCCGAAATTTGACGACGCACGCGGCGCAAGTCTTCCTCCAGGAGCTCCCTTTTCTTGATGTATTGTTTGGTGAAGGCGCCGAAATCTCCCACACCGGGGTGGGCGGCGGAAAAAGCCTTTTCCCGCGCAAAATCCTTATTCAACCGATCCAGCTCATGCAGCAGGCGTTCTTCATCCTCCAGGCGCGCGGTCAGAATTTTGCGCTGTTCGTCAATATTGAACTTTTGAATCCGCTCCAACGTTTTGAGAGAATTTTTCATGGCGCCTCATGTCTATGCCGGAGAATAAGGAAGCGCCAGAATCTCTCCCAGCTGCTGATAACATTCGGCCAAGGTGACTTTCTCCTTTTTGCCCTGCGAGAGAAACTCCTCAATTTTCGGGTAATAAAAGATCGCCTCATCCACTTCATGGTTAGACCCTTTTTTATAAGCTCCGAGGCGGATCAACTCTGCCATGTCTTCATAAGAGGCAATATATTTTCGGGCTTTGGAAACCAGAGCGTTTTCTTCCGGCGTATTGCAATCGGGCATAGTACGGGAAATGGAGCGCAGGATGTTTATTGCCGGATAGCGGTTACGTTCGGCAATGGCGCGATCCAAAACAATGTGACCGTCCAAAATCGACCGCACGGCATCAGCCACGGGCTCGTTATGATCGTCTCCGTCAACCAAAACCGTAAACAAACCGGTGATCGTCCCGTTGCCGGCCCCCGGCCCCGCCCGCTCCAACAAGCGCGGCAGTTCGGCAAAGACGCTCGGCGTATAGCCTTTGGAAGCCGGCGGTTCTCCGACAGAAAGAGAAATTTCCCTTTGCGCCATGGCAAAACGAGTAATCGAATCCATCATACAGAGGACATTTTTGTTTTGATCGCGAAAATATTCGGAAACCGCCATGGTCACATAAGCGGCCTGGCGCCGCATCAAGGGACTCTCATCGGAAGTGGCCAACACCAGAACCGATTTTTCCAGCCCCTCCTCGCCCAACACGTCTTCCACAAACTCTTTGGCTTCGCGCCCGCGTTCACCGATCAGCCCAATGACGGAAACGTCCGCATCGCTTTGGCGCGCCATCATCGACATCAAAGTCGACTTGCCGACTCCGGAACCGGCGAAAATCCCCATACGCTGCCCCTTGCAGATGGTAAGGAAGGTGTTAACTGCTTTCACTCCGAGGTCAACCTTGCCGCAAACGCGGTCACGAAACTGCGCCGGCGGCGGAGAAGCTTTGATGTAATACGGCTTGTCTCCCTTAATCAGCGGCCCTTTGCCGTCAATCGCCTCGCCGAAAGAATTGATAATTCTCCCCAACCATGAGGGGTGCGGATAAATCACCGGCGCGGCGTTTTCAACCTCCACCCGGCAGCCTAATCCGATTCCTTCCAAAGAACCATAGGGCATGAACAACAGTCGGTCTTCCCTGAAACTTACCAATTCGCAAGGGACAACACGACCGTCAGAACTGAAAATATTGCAGCGGTCACCGATGGAAAGCCGCGCGGCAATACCGCTGACTTCTACAAACAAGCCCTGTACCCCGGTTACCTTACCATAGTAAGAATCGGGATTAAGCTTGGAAACCTCATGAATGATGTTTTCAATGCGCAATGACAAGAGTTTTCTCCTTCTCTTGTATTATATATATTCGTTTTTTTTGCAAAATTCAGCTTTTATTAATAATTATTAACAGCCCCGATATATAAAGTTAACAAATTAAAAAATAGGCGGTATGATTTAGGCATTATAAAAGAAAAAATCATAAGGGGGATGCTTGAAATGCGGGTTTTATTGGTTGAAGACGACTATGCTGTCTCACAAAGTATTGAGACGATGCTCAAAAAAGAAGGAATGATCGTCGATACGACGGACCTCGGCGAAGACGGCCTGGAAATCGGCAAATTGTATGATTATGACATCATTATTTTAGATTTGATGTTACCGGACATGAACGGGTATGAAGTTTTGAAGAGTCTGCGCGCGGCAAAAGTCAACACACCGGTTTTGATTTTGTCGGGCTTGTCGGAACCGGACAAGAAGGTCAAAGGCCTTGGTTTCGGCGCTGACGACTATTTGACCAAGCCGTTTGACAAAGCGGAGCTTTTGGCCCGTATTCAGGCTGTTGTCCGCCGTTCCAAGGGACATTCCAATTCCATCATCCGCACCGGGGATGTCGAGGTCAATCTGGATACGCAGACGGTTACCGTCGGCAACAAAACGCTGCATCTGACAGGCAAAGAATACGGCATTATGGAATTGCTCTCCCTACGCAAAGGATCAACTCTGAACAAGGACCAGTTCCTCAACCACTTATACGGCGGCATTGACGAACCGGAACTCAAAATTATTGATGTTTTTATCTGCAAATTGCGCAAAAAACTGGAAAAAGCTTCCGGCGGTAAAAACTATATTGAGACTGTTTGGGGACGCGGCTATGTGTTGCGTGATCCGAATGAGGCAAAAAAATAGTCTGGCAGGGGAGCGAAAGCTCCCCTTTTTATTTGCCGAGTTTTTCAATGTCGCTGGGGAAGTTGACGTCCAGCAAATGTTCGGGATCTTTTATTTCGACCAGTTTGGTGTAATCGGCGTGTTCCATGAATACCGGGCGCAGGTGCGTGTTTTCCGGAACGATATCCGCTACGTCGTACAAAGATTTGCTCCAGATGACAGGGTTTGATTTTTGCCCTTGGAAGGCGGCCATTACCAAAGACTTTTCCGCCTTGGGATCAAATTCGGCAATCAAAGCGTTCAAGTCTTCTGCGGTAATGTTCGGCATATCTGCCGGCAGGAGAAGTGCGCCGTCGCAGAATCCCGGCATGGACTTCAGCCCCAAATTAATCGAGGTTTTAATACCGGCACGGTAGGCAGGATTGTAAAGAATATTAACGTCAATGTCTTCCAGCCAAGCTTCCATCTCCTCCGCCCGATAACCGGTAATGACAAAAACGGGTTCCGCCTTGGAATGTAATGCGGCGGTCAAAGCCCGCATAAACAAGGGTTCACCGTCCTCATTTTCAAACAGCAACTTGTTCCGGCCGGCGCGGCTGCCGATACCGGCGGCCAAAACCACGGCGCCGACATTGGCCCCAACACTGCCGCCACGACTGCCGGAAGCAATCAATGAGGCAGTCTCTTCGGCAGACAAGCGCCCGCCTCCGGACAAGACCACATTTTGATGACGGGCAAAGTCAAAGGGCGTCAGCTTTTCGGAAAAGACCGCCTGTTTGATGTAGCGATTCAACATTTCCGTTTCGGTACGGGCATAATTATACGGCAGGCTGATCAGCTTTTTACGGCGGTGTTCGGCAATAAACAGGTCATTGGCGCCGACTTGAGCAATGCCGGGATTGACGATCTCATGAAAGATGCTGTCCAGAGCCGAAGGAATGATATCCGTCGCGCAAGCCGAACGAACGCCCGGCACGATAAAAACGATCTGATTGTCATCGGCAAAAGCACGCTCAATCGTGTCCGCCAGATCTTCAATATTGTGAAAGCTGTTATATTCGTTGGCAAATTCCAAGCCAAGGGGGCTGAGCTCTTTGACCAGGCGTTTGACAACGTTGGTAAAATGTTTGGTTTCTTCCGCATTATTGTAAAACTTGGAATAAATCAAAGCCACTTTCTGGTGATGAAACGGCTTGACGCTGAGCAACTCGACATTGCCCGACAGCTTGAAAATGATCTCGTTGACTTCGGTTTCGGGAATCATCGGCAGAGTCAGCTCCAACTCGGCAATGACCTCACCCTTCCCAACCAAACGATAAGGCTCTTCAACATTCAAAATTACATGCGGGTTAAGGCGGTTGAACTTGGCAATGCGGTCTTCCGAAACGGCCAAGGCGCCGTCGGCATCGGCCACGATCTTGCACAGCGTCCGATCAATGACATAAGCCGTCCGCGGGCCGCAGAGTTTGGCGGCAACAATTCCCAACGCAATATGGGCCTCCAGATCGTTTTCATCGGCGGCGGCGCCAAAGACATGACGAATGCCTGCCTGACGCAGCAACGTAATGTCCCGATCCGTCAGCATATGACCGACCGACAGCGAAACATTGTCAGTTTCGATGGCATTAAAAAGCCTTATCCCTTTGGCCAAATTGATTTCAAACTGCCCGCAAAACATTTTATTTCCTTAAAAATTACCGTCGTTTTTCTCAATATAACCCAAAAATATTAAAAGAAAAGTGAACATTCGCCAGGGAAGGCAAAAAAGCAAGGGCGTATCAAAACAAAAAAAAGGGGGCCGCCTACGGGCACCCTTTTTCTTCCATGACAGGAAAATAAAGCGGATCCTTTATTTTTGCACTGTCTTGCATTAAACTGTCTCTTATTTGCTTGTTTTTGCGGTAATCATTTTTTTGCGGAATGATGGAATAAATGACATATACCAATTTTTCCAAGGCATCCGCCTGATCAAAAATATAATTACTCGTATCGTAGACCTGTTGGGTCGACTTGCAGGAAGACAATCCGCTCAAAGCCAAAACGATGGCTGACAATAATAATATCTTTTTCATGGCATAAGTTTTTAGAGAGTTAATAATTCGTTTGTTCTATTAAGATAAGCCTTTTTGGACAAAAATACAAGAGAAAAAGCTCATCTTTTTCCCAAGCATCCATGTAAGCGTGGCTCTTATTTGGTTTCATCTCCCTGATTTTCCGCATTTTCCGGCGCAATAAAAGAAGACACCGGAGCTTGGCCGTAACGGTTGGCCGTCGCGTCTCCGGGAACAAAACTCAGATAAAGCAAAAAGCCGAAAAAGCATAAAGACAAAAAGATTATCATCAACACAAAAGCTTCACAAACACCACTTTGCGCCAACCAAAAATTTCCGCCCAAAACGACCAGCGGCAACCAAAGCCACCACCCGCTCAAATTAAGATCATGCAACCGGCGTATAACCAGGGCCACAAAAGGCGTTATAGTGACATACAACAAGATTTCTGCCAAACGGGTGCGAAACGGCATCTCTGACCACAACAGAAGGCAAAAAAGCAAAAGGTTCACTAAGCTAAAAGACCAAAATTCCTGTGGGCCGGCACGACCGTTATTGTCATAATATTTGGCCAGGCAACGTGCATAAAACGAAGGAATATCCCGGACATAAAAATGGATGGAATTTTCTTCATACAACTTTTCAAGATTGTTCAGCTTGTCTTTCATCTTTCCGGGAATATTCTTTTTTTTCATAACCTTAAATAACTTTACCGACTTTTCTATTGTAGCGTAAACACCTTAACAATCAAGAAAATTCTTCTCCTATGCAGGAGGGAGCAAGGCTTGGCGCTTGAGCATTTTGTATAGACAATGCCGCTTTTTAGTCATATTTCCTTACAGACGTCAATCCAGCCGGCATTCGAAGTATATTTATCCAGCTCTTCCGGCGTCAGTTCAATGGCGCTGTTGGAACTCCCGCAGGCCGGAAAAACCGTCGAATAGCGTTGCAAAGAAATATCCAGGCAGATTTTTACATTTTCAGGAACGGCAAAGGGACAAACGCCGCCGATCGCATGTCCGGTCAAACGCAAAGCCTCTTCCGACGTAAGCATTTTAGCCTTTGCATGAAAAAGATGTTTATATTTGGCATTGTCTATTTTGCGGTCTCCGGCCGTTACCAACAGAAGAACATCGCCATTACAGTCAAAAGACAGCGTCTTGGCAATGCGGCCGGGCTCACATTGCAGCGCCTGCGCCGCCAACGCAACCGTGGCGCTGGAAACGGGGAACTCCCGTATCCGCTCTTCCATGCCCAACTTTTTGAAATATGCTCTAACGTGTTCCAGCGACATTTTCATCTCCTTGCGATATTGCTAGAGTGTAATGTAGCAACGCTGAAATGCAAGCGGAAAATTTACATAACTTCCATACTTTCTTATAGCATTGTCGTCATGAGCATTCAACCCCCATTAAAATGGGGGCAGTCTGTAAGGCATTAATACAAAAAAATGGGTTGCAAGAAATTGCAACCCATTGAAAATATTTGATATTTTCCTGATACCAATTAACGTTTGGAGAACTGGTAAGAACGGCGAGCCTTGGCTTTACCGTATTTCTTACGTTCCACCGTACGGTCATCACGGGTCAAGAAACCGGCTTTCTTCAAAGAGGCTCTCAATTCCGGCTCATATTCGTTCAAAGCTTTAGAGATACCGTGTTTGATGGCACCGGCCTGTCCGGACAAACCGCCGCCTTTAACGGTGCAGACCACGTCAAACTCGTTTTCACGATTGGTGATTGCAAACGGCTGGTTGATGATCATCTTCAAAACCGGACGGGCAAAATACTGATCAATCGTTTTTTCGTTAATGGTAATGTTGCCTTTACCCGGTTTGATCCAAACGCGGGCAACAGCGTCTTTTCTTTTTCCGGTAGCATAAGAGCGGCCGAATTTGTCGCGGTTTGCCTTACGGACTTTAACTTCGCCGGATGCAGCCGGAGCAGCAGATGCGCTGGTTGCAGACTTGATGTCTTGCAAAGATTCTAATTTCTCAGCCATTATAATGCGCTCCTTTTATTTTTGGGGTTCATGGATGCAATGTCCAAAACTTCGGGGTTCTGGGCGGTATGCGGATGTTGATCGCCGGCGTAGACTTTCAGTTTGCTCATTTGCTGACGTCCCAGCGGGTTTCTGGAGATCATGCGTTCAACGGCTTTTTCAACAACTCTTTCCGGGAAACGGCCAGCTAAGATCTTCGCCGGGGTGGTTTCCTTGATCCCGCCGATCCAACCGGTGTGTTTGAAATATTTTTTATGAGTCAGCTTTTTGCCGGTCAATTTAACTTTATCGGCATTGATGACGATGACATAGTCGCCGCAGTCCAGATTAGGAACGTAGCAGGGTTTGTGCTTGCCGCGGAGAATCTTGGCGATCTCAGCCGACAAACGGCCCAATACGACACCCTGAGCATCAACGACATACCATTTTCTTTCAATATCCGATGGTTTGGTTGCATATGTGTTCATTATAAATCTCTCTTTGAAGGGTTATTCTTTTCGGGAATGAATATAGCTGATATTTTTTCAATGTCAACAATAAAAAACATCATAAAATCAACATGCTATTTAGCGGTATTATTATACCTTTTGTTAATTTATTGATTTTCAACATTATTTTAAAATTAAGTGCTTTCATTATTATTTATTTTTTATTTGTCTATTTTGGAAAAATCATGCTTGCAAAAAATAGCTCCTTGGTTTATAATTTTTTATATAATGTAAATTCAAATCCATCAGGAGCGTTTCTCATGACAGAATATCGAGATTTTCAGCAACAGCCGATCAGTGAGTTGACGTCGTCTGAGGCCTTTTACGCCTATTTGGAGCAAGCGGCAGCAAATTTGAATGCCGAGACGACTTTTTTGCCGATTACCAAACTCTGGAATTTCTCCTTTGAATTTGACCGTGCCCTGTCCGACGAAAAAAAACGCATGGTTTTTACACAAACCTTAAGAGAAACGTTCAAAAGAAACGACGTGGAGGTCAGCAGTCGGCTTATCTTCCTTTTGGGCAGAAAAGGCTCCGAACGGCAAGATGACGAAAAACGGGAACTTGTTGCACAATTGGCCGAAGAAATGACGCCGGAAAACCTAAACAAACTGGATACGTCCGCCAAGCTGACTCTGGCTGATGTCTGGACCGACAAAGGGAAAATCTCTCTGCTTGACAATTTGTATTTTGAAGAGCCGTTGCAACTTTCCGACAAAGAAAAGAGCGATGCCGATAATGCAAGCCGTACCTTGTTGGAAAACTTCCTTTCCCGCAAAAGCAAAAACTCGTCTTTTTCCCTTCCCTGGTCCTTACAAGTCGCCGCTTTGGAAGCTTCATTGCAAACATACGGTTCCGTCAACACCTCCCTTCCCTGCTTTATAAATCTGCTGCAGGAAAGCAATTCCGGCAACGGTGATAAAGAAAAAAGAATCGACCAACTGATCGGACTGACGGAACAATTTTCCAAAAACTTTGATTTTATTCATAACAAGAGATCTTCCAACTATGACACGCTTCCCAAAAATTGGCCGGCCTTGCTTCCTACAGAAAAGAACACAAGCAAGCTAATTTATGATTGCCTTTATGTCATGAAATTTTTTGAAAGTCCCGTCTCCGGCCCCAACGCCTCGCTTTATCAGCAAGCCCATGAAGAAGTGCAGGCGCAACGGCTTCTTGACAGGTTTGAACGTTTCGGTTCGCCGAACGTTTTGGTCGAGCGTGATATTTCCTTATTGTTGAAATATAGGCCGCAAGAGTTTTTGTCTGACAAAAATTTGTCCTTCCAACTCAAACGAGAGCTGTTGCCTCAAAAACAATTGCCGATTTCCGACGAAAAGCGCTTGAAGCTGATGGCCTCGCTCTTGATGGATGCCAAGAGTTCCGGGCACCCCATTTTTGACAACGAGATCTATCATTTGCTTAAAATGGCCGCCCAGATGAAGACAGTCTCTCCGGCGATGAAAAACTTTATCGCCGCCGTTACGCCAATTGTCGAAGAACGCAAACGGAACTATGACCAGGCGGTTGCTAAAATTGAAGACGCCGAGAAAAAACGCCGAAAGATGAACGAAGCCCATGGACAAGTCAAAAAAATCCGAGAAGCTGATCGGGCTTTTTCTTCTCTCGTCGCCTGCTTGAGAGACATCGACAAACTAAAATCGGATAAAGAGCTTTATTTGCAACCTGAGCAAATCGAACGAATCGTCAGAAACGCCATCGCCGATCGCGAACCCAAGCAATTTGAGGTCGGAGGGAAAAGCTTTTCCGACATTTTCAAAGGGAAAAAAGAACGGCAAAGACAAGAACAATTACGACAAAGTCTGATCAAGCTCAATACCGTGTTAGCCGATTTGCCGCAGCACAAAAAGATTTTTGATCAAATCTCCCATCCTTTAAACAAAGACACTTATCACGGAGAATTTATGGATCTGCACCGGCAATTGTCACGGGAAAAGCTGGAAAGCGAGAATCTTTACAATGCCGCGCGGGATCCTATAGCCGAACACATTAAAAACGATTATGAAGAATGGCGTCCTCAAGAACTCCTTGAAAACATAAAAGCCGGTTATGAGCAGCGCAAGGAAGAGCTTCGGGCCAAAGCCAGACTGTCTTTGGCCCTGAGATTCAAGGGACAAGAATTCGGAGGGAAATCTCCTCTGACACAGTCGGACGAACTGGCAAAAGACATCTATCTTGCAAAAGTCCGCGAATTGGAAAAAAAGATCCGGAAAAAGGTCAAAGAAGACATGGTCGAACGCGGTGTTTACGAAACACCCGACAGGGAAGATCCCAATAAAAACGGGAAAAAGATCTCTCCGAATTCAGAGACTATACAAGTGATAAAACTTAAAAAAGAATATGAAAAATTGGCAAAGGACTAGCCTTTCTCCTTGCTAATCAGCCGGCTTCTCGGAGGCCGGTTTTTTTTGTCATCACCTTTTTTAGAAAGCTTTTCACCGACATCAATCATTTTTTCGCTGTTGACAAAACATAATAACCAATCATTGACTTCGTTGTTGACAAAAATTCGATCATTCTTTGGATTTATTCCGACATAAGTCATATTGAAATCCGGAGGAATTGTGAATGACCAACGCGATCAGTTTAACCGCCTCGATGCGATCGAATTTGCTGAGCCTGCAGAATATTGCGGGACAGGTTGATCTCACTCAAAATCGTCTCTCTATCGGTTTGAAAGTCAATTCCGCCATAGACAACCCCTCTTCTTATTATACCGCGGTATCTTTAAATAATAGGGCCAGTGACCTGTCGGCATTGCTGGACTCGATGGCACAAGGGATTCAGACGATCAAAGCGGCGACCGAAGGCTTAGAAGCCGGTGCCGGTCTATTGGAACAAGCGGCGGCGACGGCTACCCAAGCTTTGGAAACAATGAACATTCCTGCCAAGTCTTGGTTTGAGGAACAAGACGGCGTAGCGGCGGTTGTCTCAACCAAAGAAGAACTGTTGGCGGCGATTGACAGCGGCAAAAAAGGCGACATCGTCATTTACGGTCAAATTGATATGGGCGATACTTCCATTACCCTCAAAGAAGGTCAAAACCTCAAAGGGGTCGGAGCTTACGGAGCGGAGGACAACGAAGTCGACAAATTTTCGGCTTTGAGCTTTTCCCCTAAAGTGACAGCCGCCATTACGACAAAAGATGCCGAAGTCGTGGTGTCTGACTTGAGTCTTATACTTTCTCCCCAAGAAGGGAATTGGATTCCTGCCGTGAGAATGACGCAAGGAGGAACCTGCCGTTTTTTGGATATTCAGCTTAACCAAGACTACAATGCTACACGCTCTGCTCTTTTGTTCGGCATTCGTACGGATGACGGAGAGCTTTTTTTGGAAGGGAGAATCAATATTCGAGACATCTCGAAAAAACAAGATCCCGCCAAAACCGTTTATGCCATTTCCGGAGACGCTGACGATCTGATTGCAATTAAGAACAACGCCAACATCAATATTGCAACTTTTCAAGACAGCAGCTACGCTTTTTACGGCGGGCGCGTTGAGATCGGCCAAGGGAGCGTCAATATCGCCGCTTCAGGTTCTATGTCTTATGCCTTTATGGGCGGTAGCCTCACTCTTTCAGACCAGGCGCAGTTAAATGTTAAAAACACCCATTCTCCGATTTTCAACAGATGCAAAATCGACATTCAGTCGGCAACGGCCAAAATTCTTTTGGATGCGGGAAACAAACACCAGTTTAACAGCGACGGCGGCAACTGTAGCCTCAAAGCGGTTGCCGGCGCGCAATTGGCATTTAAAAATCAACTCTTTACGGCCAAAGACACAATTGCTGATTTTTATGAAATTCACAGCGGCGTTTCTCCCGATATTAGCAGTAACCAAACCTCTCTCGGCTTTTGGGAGGAAAACGATATTACCGGATCGGAAGACTTAAAGGATTTTGCCGATTATTTTGCCGAGCGCTTTATGGTTTTTACGGAGAAGAAAGTCGATACGGAAAACTTCTTGCAAATTCTGCAGCAGTACGACGCCCTGATCAAAGACAGTTCCTACAAAGGGATCAACCTACTGCAAGAGCAGAACATGACGGTGATCTTCAACGAAGATCGCTCGGCACAATTGGCAGTGAAAGGCAAAAATGCTTCGACCAAGGCTTTGGGGCTCATGACGACAAGTTGGGAGACGCAGGATGACGTGGCGCAGTCTTTAAACGAAATTGCCGCGGCGCTCAATCAGATCCGGCAGATGAGCTCCGAACTCGGCAACTATTACTCTATTGTCACCACCCGTGAGGATTTTACCCAAAACCTGATCAACGTTTTGATCGAAGGAGCCGACAAGCTGACCTTGGTCGATATGAACGAGGAATCGGCCAATATGTTGGCTTTACAAACCCGGCAACAGCTGGCGGTCAATTCTCTTTCTTTGGCTTCACAGGCCAGCCAGTCGATCCTTAAGCTGTTTTAGTGCAAATCACGCAATTGCGCCTTGAGGGCATAGAGTTTTTCCAAGGCTTCCCGCGGCGTGAGTTCATCGGGGTTCATTTCCTCCAAAGCCTCGATAACCGGCGATTGTGCCGCCGCTTCTTCCTTCACCTGCAAATTGGCAAACAGGGGAAGGTCATCGGCCAGATTCTTCAAGTTTTTGTTTTTATTGCTGTTTTCCAGATTTTCCAGCACTTGTTCCGCCCTTTTGACAGCTTTAAGAGGAAGCCCCGCCAGTTTGGCCACATGAATGCCGTAGCTGCGGTCTGCCGCTCCGCTGACAACTTCATGCAGAAAAATCACCTCGCCGTTAAACTCCTTAATCTTCATACAATGCAGACTCATCTGCGGCAGGCGGGACGTCAGCGCCGTCAGCTCATGATAGTGAGTGGCAAACAAAGCTCGGCATTTGTTTAATTCATGAAGATGCTCCACCACCGCCCAAGCAATCGACAAACCGTCAAAAGTGGCGGTTCCGCGTCCGATTTCGTCTAAAATTACAAAAGAACGTTCATCTGCCTGATTTAAGATACTGGCGGTTTCGACCATCTCTACCATAAACGTGGAGCGGCCGCGCGCCAGGTCGTCCGAGGCACCGACGCGAGAGAAAATCTTGTTGACGACGCCGATATGGGCGCTGTCGCAAGGAACAAAAGAGCCCATTTGCGCCATAATGGCAATGATGGCATTTTGCCGCAGGAAAGTGGACTTACCGGCCATATTGGGACCGGTTATCAGCCACAGACGGCCATTTTCGTCATTAAGGCAGCAGTCGTTGCCGACAAAGGCGCCGCTGTTGGCGCGGATCAGCGCATGTTCCACTACGGGATGACGCCCGTTTTTGACCTCAAAGCTCAGGGAATCGTCAATCAGCGGCCGGCAATAATTTTTTTCGGCAGCAAGATCGGCCAAAGCGGCACCGACGTCCAACTCGGCCATGGCTTTGGCCGTGCGGGAAATGTCATCCGAAGCAATGTTAACCTCCGTACACAAATTGTTGAAAATCTCGAGTTCCATTGCCAAAGCGCGTTCCGCCGCACCGCGAATCTTGCTCTCCAATTCAGAAAGTTCCGTCGTGGTGAAACGCGAGGCGTTCAAAACCGACTGGCGGTGAATGAATTCCTTGTTGTTCTCCAAAATATCGGCGACAAACTTGCTCGGAATCTCCACAAAATAACCAATGACGTTATTGTATTTGATTTTGAGGTTGTTGATTTTGGTCTGCTCAATGTAACGCGCCTGCAGATCGGCAATCAACCGATGAGAATCCTCTTTCAGGTTTTTTATCTCGTCAAGCGGCGGATAGTAGCCGTTACGAACAAAACCGCCGTCACGGGCCAAAAGCGGCAACTCGTCGTTCAAAGCGTTTTTGAGATTGTCAACCAGGTTGGAATGTTGTCCCAGGCGACCGCAGAGGTTTTCCACCGCATGGGGCAGTTCTTTGACGAGGGCTTCCCGAGAATAATTGCTCAACAACAGGTTTTTGATCTGCGGCACCAGTTCCAACGCTCGGCGAATATTATCAAGATCTCTCGGGCCGCCCCGGCCGACGCTCAACCGGGAAACGGCGCGCTCAATATCGGGACTGGTTTTTAAGACTTCACGAAACTCCCGCCTGATTTCAGGATTATTGATAAAAAACTCGACAACATCCAACCGTTCGTTTATTTCATATATATCCTTCAAAGGATTGGCAATCCGGTAACTTAGAATGCGGCCGCCGCCTCCGGTTACCGTCCGGTCAATGACGCCGAGCAGGGAAGCGTTTTTGTCTCCGGTCAAAGAATCTAACAATTCCAGGCTGCGGCGGGTGGCACCGTCGATTTCCATGATTTGGTTTTCGGAAACGCGCAGCGGCTTTTCTATACGGGGGAATTTTCCCTTTTGGGTGTTTTCAATATAATCCAGCAAAACACCGGCGGCAGTCACTTCCTGTCGGCTGAAGCTGCCGAAGGCTTCCAGGGTTTCGACCTTAAAGAGGCTTTCCAGGCGTTTGCGGGCGTTGTCAAAAGAAAAACGTGCCTGGGGCAAAACGGTCAATTGTTCACGGTATTCGCGCAACAACTCAAAGATCGGGGCATTTTGAATATAATGGTCCGAGACAACGATTTCCACAGGGTTCAGCCGAGACAGCAGCGTTGCCAACACAACCGGTTCGCGGGCATTTTTCAGGCTCAAAACCTGGGTAAAGAAATCTCCGGTAGAGACGTCAAGCCAGGCGGCGCCGAGATCATCGCCGCTGCGAGAAACGCCGAGGATAAAATTGTTGCGTTTGGAGTCCAAAAGATTGTCTTCCGTCAAAGTACCGGCGGTTACCAGGCGAATAACTTCACGTTTGACTACGGATTTTGCACCGCGTTTTTTGGCTTCCTGCGGGTCTTCCATCTGCTCACAGATCGCCACCTTAAACCCCTGGCGTATCAACTTGGCAAGATAGCTTTCATAAGCATGAAAAGGAACACCGCACATGGGGATGTCTTCTTCCCCCAGTTTGCCGCGTTTGGTCAGAGCAATGTCCAGCGCTTTTGAGGCGACAACGGCATCGTCCAAAAACAATTCATAGAAATCTCCCATTCGATAAAACAAGAGATAGTCACTGTGAGCCTTTTTAATTTCCATATATTGGCTCATCATCGGCGTCAAATTGGTATATTCAGTCATTTTCTAAAATATTAAGTCTATTTAAACTTGTTTCATATTAATATAGTTGTAATCAGATTTCCAGCACTTTTCTTCAAGGTGGGACAAATGTTCGAACGTTTACGCAAAATTCTCGGAATTGAAAAGAATACGCAGCTGGGAGAAAAGGTTTTGCTCTTGTCTTTTCCCACGGCGATGGTCTTTCTCATCCTGGCTTTGTTGCGGTTGATTTCCCCGACTTTGGCAATCATTTCCCTGGCCTGCGTAGTTTTATTCAACATCGTCCTGCTGTTTCCGCTGACGCTGGAACTGCAACAGATCAAACGCTATATCGCCACTCTGGCGGAAGGCGAAAATTTTGACGAGAAAAAGATGACGCTTTCTGAAGCGGATGCTCGGGAAATCGTCAACGCTGTCAATGCCATGCACCGTTTTTGGGCGCACAAAACCGATATGCTGGAAGCGCAGACCATTTCCGACACCGCGGTGCTCGACTCCCTGCCCGACCCGATCATGATGATTGACCGCGCGGGAAACATTTTGGGCGCTAATCTGGCGGCGCGTAATGTCTTGGGCAAAAACATCACTGATAAAAACATTGACAAGGTTTTTATGTCAAACAACTTCATCAACGCCGTCGCCCGAGTGTTAAAAAAAGAAAGCAAATCCGAAAACCTGATTTTTTACGTCAAAAAACCGACGCCGCAAAAGCTTTACGCTCA
Organism: uncultured Alphaproteobacteria bacterium; assembly: GCA_934254925.1. Lineage (GTDB taxonomy): Bacteria > Pseudomonadota > Alphaproteobacteria > RF32 > CAG-239 > CAKQMD01. The sequence goes on along the minus strand of CAKQMD010000005.1, from coordinate 65,578 downwards.
TATCAAACAGCTGCCATGGCTGTCGAAGGGGCGGGCTGTTGCCGTTATCTCTCTTTATGACTTGACCAAATCCCTGAAAATCGAAAAAATGCAGTCGGATTTCGTGGCTAACGCTTCACATGAGCTGCGGACGCCGCTGTCGATCCTTTCCGGCTTCATCGAAACTCTGCAGACCACCGCCCGCGACGACGAAGACGCCCGTGACAATTTTTTGAAGATTATGGCCGAACAAGCCGAATATATGTCCAACCTGATTGAAAATTTGCTGTCTTTGTCCCGTATTGAGATGAATCAGGATACCCGTCCGGATGAAAAAGTCGACCTCGGCGACGTGGCGGAAGAAGTCGCCCAAGCCTTGTCTTTGAAAGCGCAGGAAAGGCAAATCAACATTCGTATCGAACAAGAGGAAGGCCTGCCGGAAATCGTCGCCGATCACGGCCAAATCAAACAAGTGTTACAAAACCTGACCGACAACGCCTTGAAATACGGCTTATCCAACAGCGACGTTACCATTCGCCTCAGCCGGGCAGAGAAAATCCCCGCCTCAAAAAGCTTCAAAACCGCTCGCGGCGCCGCCGTAGCCGTCGCCGTTAACAACAAAGGCGCCAAAATCAGCCCGGAAAACCTGGCACGTCTGACCGAACGTTTCTTTCGCCTGCAGGAGCATAAGGATCTTCACATCAAGGGAACGGGGTTGGGCCTCTCCATTGCCAAGCAGATTGTTCTGCGGCATCACGGTAACCTGACCGTCACCTCAACTGTCTATAACGGGACGACGTTTACGATCTACCTGCCGCTTGATCAGGGATAACCAGCAGAATTTCTCCTTCTGAGCATTTCTTGTTGGAACATTTGATTGAGTCTGGACGAGTTGCGGGGATCATAATTTGAAACGCGCGGCCGCGGCAAACGAAAGCCCTTAATGCCCCGCTCTTCCAAATGCGTTCCGATGGATTCCTCCAGAGCCCCTTTCTCATCATTGATGCAACGGAGCGCGATTGTCGTGTCACTTTCGTTCGGGTGCTTTGAAGCCAGCACATTTTTCAGTTGCTCCTGCGCCGGTTTCAATTGATCCGGCAGCAAAGCTTTATACAATGCAATCAATTCTCGGCCATGCAAGTCATATAACCGCGTCTGCGGCGTAAGCTTATGATCCGCTGCCGGCGGCGTTTGCAACATAATCTGGCAGAATCTTTCCTTTTGCGTTTTGGTCAAAGCATCAGAGGCCAAAAACTCTTTCATGGAAAGCTCTTTATTCTTATCGAAAATTCTCCATAAGGCCTCGACGCCTTTATAGGCAGCCAAGACTTCTTCCGCGCCCCGGGGTTCCCTCTCTGTTTTTGTAATTTTATTGGCAATATCCTTGAAAATATCGTCGGTTATGGCATCATTGAACAGACTGTAATTGGCATAGCCTTCACTTTCTCTGATATGTTTTTCCAGACCGTCGTCATATGCTTTGCCTTTTTGCTGTTTTCTTAATTGGGCAGCCAAACGACGTTTGAAATCGCGGATCTCCTCCTCGGAGGAATTCTCTTTTTGAGCAATCTCCAACATTTCCGTCACATCTTTTCGGGAAAAGTTAATGCCGTCAGGCACAATCAGATATTTGGCGCAGGCTTTGCGAAACATACCTCTTGCCGCACCGCTCAGCGTTTTTTTATCCAAAACGACGCTTTTATACCCTTGGCCTTTTAACGCGCCGGCAATGGCTTTGGCGCCGTCGTCGTCAATTTCTCCACCGACCGGCGTATAATAAGTGATTCCCAATTTTCCGGCTTTGTTGACCCTGGCGCGGATTTCATACATATAGGTCGCTTTATGACGTCCATCTTTTCCCTTACCGTCGTCCAGATAATCATATTCGCCTTTATAATAGCGGAAAGCATAACCGCCGTCCTTTTTTTCGGCAAAAAAGGTCTTGCCCTCTTTCTTTTTCAGAATAAGTATTGCGTTATTTTTTACATCATCTCTGAATTTTTTCAGATCTGCGACTACCGAATCACTATCAGCAATATTATTATGATGTTCCCAGAGTTCCTCATTGCTTTCTTCTGCCGCTCGGTTATACTTTTCCGCCAATTGGGGATCGGCAAAAGCGTAATTTTCCACGCCCAGTTTCCAGAACAAATGTTGTAACGCTTTTATCTGTTCGGCATTTAGATTGTCCGTGACGTGTACTTTTCCGTCTTTGATTTCAAAAGCAAATCCTGCGGGATCCGGCAACGTAACATTGATCTCCGTTTTTCCGTCTTGCGAGGCGGACGCTTTAAATTCAACCTGATTTTCGCCACTTTGCGGAGGTTCCGCATAATAGTTTCTCAGCAGGTCATAATAAAGCTTCAACCCTTCAGGATCACTCTTTTTCAGATCTTTCATCTCCGCATTTTCTGACCACATTCCCGGGACTTTGAACGCTTCCGACAAAAAATCTTTTAAATATTTCTGCGATTCTTTAGCTTTTTCCCATTCCTGTTTTAGGGCATCTAACTGTTCTTTATGTTTCGTAAACCTTCCAAGCAGTTCGTTTTTTCTTTGATCGCGTTCGGAGGCTGACAAATTTCTATCAATTTTTTTCTCAATTTCAGTTTCAATATTGTCAGGATTGCTTCGGAGCAGAATAGACAAACCTACCCTGTCAGTTTCATAAAACTGACGCAATTCGGTATTGTCATAGAAAGCGCCTTTTGTCTCAAAAGCCTCTTCAAATTCCTCCTGACTGGAGACGACGCTGTCGTGTAATTTGAATTTTTCTGCCATTTAACGCATCCTCCGCTTTGTCTTTTATGGCTTTATCATAGCATATTTTAGAAAAAAAGCAACTTTTTTGTCAAGAAAAGCTGCTTTTTCATCATATTGTAAAAATTGTTTTGGCTTAGCGATAATAGGCACCATCACGAAAAGCTCGGTTCAGACTTTGAGCGCCGCTTCTTTGCTTAGGAGTCTTTTCCCCTTGGTTTTCGGCGGCCACCTTTTGCCAGCGGACCAAACCGCCGTTTCCGTTTTGCGGCGTCGTCTCATGCGGCTCCCGGCGCCGGAAAAGCTGATTTTTCCCATTGCGTTGATAGCTGCAAACCAATTTGTCTTGAAAATACAGCTCAACCATATTTTCTTGACTGCGAACCTTGTCGAAATGTTCGTCTCCCAGGACGTCGACCGCTTTTTGCCCGCCGTCAACATCCTGCAACAACAGATTTTCCTCAACCTGACCGTCCGCATTGACTTGTTTCATCCAACGTAAATCGTTGCCAAGTTCGATTTCCAAGCAATTATCGCCATCATAACGGCTGTCCAACACTTGAGAAGTAAAATTTACCATCATATGCTCCTTTTTCTTGTGTCAAGGTTAGACACAATTATTTAAAAAATCAAGTCTTATTTGTAATTTTGGATATTTTATCCCCTAACGATTCGATTTTGCTTAATAATGATTAGACCAAATCTGCATTATTCAGCCTCTTATTTTGGCAAAAACCGTTTTTAACGTTTTGGAAACAGCGCGCTTTTCAGCATGAGGCATAAAAAAAGAGGCTTTTTACAAAGCCTCTTTTTTTCGTGTTTTATTTTTTCAACACCACAACGCCGGGAAGTTCTTTTCCTTCCATCCATTCAAGGAAGGCACCGCCGGCGGTTGAAATGTATGAAAACTTCTTGGCCACACCGGCATTTTCCAAAGCGGAAACCGTGTCTCCGCCGCCGGCAACCGTCATCAGCCGGCCTTCCTGCGTCAGAACGGCGGCCCTTTCGGCCACTTTGTTGGTTGCGGTATCAAAAGGCTTCAACTCAAAAACGCCCAGAGGACCGTTCCAAACCAGCGTTTTGCATTCCTCCAGCTTTTTGTTGACGGCTTCGATCGTCTTGGCGCCGACATCCATCAAAATCCAGCCTTCAGACGGAATATGTTCCGGATCAACAGTCTTGTGCTCGGCATCGGCTTTGAACTCTTTGGAGACGACGACATCAGAGGGCAAAACAATTTCACAATTGTTTTCTTTGGCCGTTTTCATAATCTCTTTCGAGGTTTCGATCATATCCATCTGGACCAGAGAATTGGCTTCATTGACCGTATCAATGCCGCTGGCTTTCATAAAAGTGTGAGCCATGCCGCCCGAGATGACCAGTTTGTCGACCTTCTTTACCAGATTGTTCAACAGATCCAGCTTAGTTGAAACCTTAGAACCACCGACAATCGCCATCAGAGGACGTTTCGGATCGTTCAAACCTTTGGAGAGGGCGTTCACCTCTTCTTCCATCAACAGTCCCATGGCCGAAGGACGGAGTTTGACCGCCGCAACCATGGAGGCATGGGCGCGGTGAGCGGTTGAAAAAGCGTCAGACACATAAACGTCGGCCGGTTTTACCAACTCGGCGGCAAAAGCCTCGTCGCCTTTCTTTTCTTCATTATAAAAGCGCAGATTTTCCAACAACAGCACTTCATCTTTTTTCATGGCTTTGACGGCAGCTTCCACCTTCGGGCCGATGCAGTCGTCAACAAAGGTCACATGATGGCCAAGCGCCTTTTGCAGCTCAGGTACGATATGCGACAGGGAGTTTTTCATGTCACCTTTGCCTTCCGGACGTCCGAAGTGGGAAACCACCACCACTTTGGCACCCTTGTTCATCAGTTCCTTAATGGTCGGAACCGTCCGGTCAATACGGGCGGTATTGGTTACATGAAAATTTTCATCCATCGGCACGTTCAAGTCCGCGCGCAGCATGACAACTTTGCCGTTCAAATCGCCCAAATCTTTAATCGTTTTATATTCCATTGATTTTTCCTTGTAAAAAAAGAACCCCGTCGGCAGGCCTGCCGGTCATAAACCGGAGCGCCCGAACCGACGGGGATTTAAATTTAGCCGTTTACTTTAGCCATTGCTTTGATGAGGTCCAAAACTTTGTTGGAGTAGCCCCATTCGTTGTCATACCAGCTAACGACCTTTACAAAAGTCGGGGTCAGCTGAATGCCGGCTTTGGCATCAAAAATCGAGGTACGGGCATCACCCAGAAAATCAGAAGAAACAACGTCTTCGTCGGTATAGCCGAGAATGCCTTTGAGCTCGCCTTCGGAGGCCTTTTTCATTGCCTGGCAGATTTCTTCATAAGTGGTGGGTTTGCTCAGGTTCACGGTCAAATCCACAACCGAAACGTCCAGCGTCGGAACACGGAAGGACATGCCGGTCAGTTTGCCGTTCAAAGCCGGAATAACCTTGCCCACAGCCTTGGCGGCGCCGGTGGAAGAAGGAATGATGTTGCCGGCAGCGGCGCGACCGCCTCTCCAATCTTTGACAGACGGACCATCAACGGTTTTTTGGGTCGCGGTTGTCGAGTGAACGGTGGTCATCAAACCGTCGGTAATGCCGAAAGCGTCATGCAGAACCTTGGCGATCGGGGCCAAGCAGTTGGTGGTGCAGGAAGCGTTGGAAACAAACTGAGTTCCCTTAACATAAGAATCGGTATTCACACCGCATACAAACATCGGGGTATCGTCTTTGGAAGGAGCCGACATCACCACATATTTGGCACCGGCGTCAATATGGCCCTGAGCCTTTTCCTTGGTGAGGAACAAGCCCGTCGACTCGACGACGTAATCCGCTCCGATTTCGCCCCATTTCAGATCAGCGGGGTTTTTCTCGGCCGTAACGCGAATTTTGTTGCCGTTGACGACCAGCATGCCGTCTTTGACTTCAATCGTACCGTCAAACTGACCATGCATCGTGTCATATTTGAGCATATAAGCCATATATTCGACGTCAATAAGGTCGTTGATGCCGACAATCTGAATATCTTTTTGCTTCTGAGCGGCGCGGAACACCAGGCGGCCGATACGTCCAAAGCCATTAATACCTACACGAATCATATTTTACATCCTTCTTAAATTAGCAGTGCAACATCTGCACCGGGTTTGTTAAATAAATCGCTGCTAATGTAGCACCAAATGGATTTTTTTCAAGCTAAATTTACGTTTACCCGCACTTATAAACAAGGATGCTTCACCAGGCTTATTCCCATTTTCCCCAGTGGATTTTTTCCGGTTTGTAACGGTCGTCCGGCTGTTTTGGGGCTTCTGCCGGATACCCCAGGGTTACGATGGCGAAAGGCCTGATATTTGCCGGCAGATGCAGGTATTCCTTAAGGTCGTTAACAACCTTTTCCATCGGCGCGGCGCCGCAATAACAGGTACCGATGCCTTTGGACCAGGCCGCCAACATCAGGTTTTGGGTGGCCAAGGCGCAGTCGACGTCAATAAAGCTCCATTGCTCGTTTTCCTTATGGCGGCTGAAGGACAAGTCTTCATTGCCGCAGACGAAAATAACCTTGTCGGCGTCTTTGGCAAAGGACGTCCAACGCTGAATATGCCGCAAATTGGCAAGGACTTCCTTATCCTCAACCACCAAGAACTCCCAGGGCTGCTTGTTGTGAGCCGTCGGGGCGTACTGCGCCGCTTTGATAATGTCCAAAATATCTTGTTTTGAGATTTTTTTCGAGGCGTCATATTGACGAACCGAACGCCGGGTCAAAAGACCTTCCATCAAATCCATAATTTTCTCCTCGGCGGAAACATCCGCTCAGTTAACTGTTCTTTGTAAACTCTCTATCCTTGGCAAAACCGAGCTTTCGATAATGAAAGCAATGGCCTTTTCCACCAGTTTGTCCGTGGAAGAAAGAGATTTTAAAACTTCGGCCGAATTTTCCGGATTGTCAAGTTTTTTCGCCAAAGTGTCATAAACATTGGCCAAATCCGACAGGGAATTTAAGACTTCGCCGAGGAAAGCCGGAATTTTCAAATCTGCCTTGCCGCCGAAAAAGCCTTCAAGAAAACCATATTCGACCTCGGCATAGCGCAGGGCGCAGACGTCCGGGAGTTCCGCCGAGCGGGCATAAGCCGACAACCTGACGTCATTGCGACGGACGGCAGCAAAAACTTCGTCCCACAAGCCCATAAAAAACTTGAAAAACAAGTCGGCTTCTTCCTTGGTTTCCAGCCGCGGCGCTTTTCCCTCGTCCCAAAAGGAACTGATGACGTCGGCCGGGCGCAGTTCCAAATTAGGACTGCAGACGGCGCCGGCAAAACGGATTTTGACAATCGCCAGCGGGGTCGGACAATCATAATGCTCAAGCATCTTTATAAATTTATCATCACCAATGTATTTATTTTCTTTCATTTTTTTCTTCTTTGTTTATATTAGCTGGTAAGGTTTATATTTAGTGGAGTTTTTTAAATTGTCCAGAGCAAAGTTGCTAAATCTCGTACTGGCAAGCCTGCTGCTTAACGCCTGCTCGCTTTACAAGCCGTTTATCGACCGGCGACGCGATGCCGGTGCTTCCACGCCGGAAGAACTTTACGTCGGAGAATCGACCCCAAAAGAGCCCGCCGTCTGCTACAACATCTTCACCACCAACTATCAAGAGGTCAAAAAGCTGGCGGATGAGGAATGCCTCAGGCAAAACACCGGCACGCATGCCGTTCCCGTGCGACAAAAAGCTTTTGCCTGCCGAATTTTTACGCCTTCCTATTTCTATTTCCGCTGCGAAGGCAAGGTCAATCCTCAGATGGAGACGTTATCCCTACCAGTTTTTCCAACCAGCGAGTGATGTCCGCCGTGGCAAAATCCACATAATCGGGCAAAGGCTGATGTTCCGCCAGAGCCTGTCGGCTTTCGGCCACCCAGAGGGTTGCGGCGCCCATGTCGTGAATGGTCTTGAGATTTTTCAGTCCGTCATCCACCATGATGCCGTCTTCAGGACGCAGGTTATAACGGGTGAAGAATTCCATAAAGGCTTCCGGATTGGGCTTGGGAATAAAATTGGTGCTTTGGGCGCCGAAAAAACCGTCGATATATTTTTCAATCCCCAGCCTTTTGCTGATGCGCAGCCCATGGCAGTAGCTGCCGTTGGTAAAAACAAAATGCTTGCCGGGAAGCTTTTCCAAGGCGGCGGCCAGACGCGGATTGGGTTTGATGACGCTCAAGTCCAGGTTTTGATGAACCTCGCGGACAAATTTGCGCGGTTTGATGTTTGTATTTTCCATCAGGCCGCGGATGGTCGAGCCATATTTCTCATAATATTCGACACAGAGTTTACGCGCCTTTTCTCCGTCAATATGCATAAAATCGGCGATATAATCGCTGATAGACTGCTGGATTAACCTGTCTAATCCCGAAGATTTTGGATAGAGCGTGTCATCAATGTCAAAGATCCAGTATTTGACCTCCGAAAAGGCTTCAAGCGATGAATTTTTGGTTGTCATTTCAATATTTTTTTTATAAAGTGTGTTCAATTTGCATTAATTACATTAGGACGGATTAACATGGATTTATCAATAGAAAACTTAATAAACCGGAAATTTGTTAATATCTTTAATAAGATAGGCCTTGACGCGCAAAAAGCAAGCGTGAAAGTTTCCGACCGTCCGGATTTGAGCGATTTTCAGTGCAACGGCGCCTTGGCTTTGGCCAAAAGCCTGAAGAAAAATCCGCGCGACATCGCCGCGCAAATTGTCGTCGAATTGGAAAAAGACCCCGACTTTGCCAAAATCTCCATCGACGGTCCGGGGTTTATTAACGTCAGCTTGAAAGACGAGTTTATCGCCCGGGCGACGGACAAAATGGCTGAAGGAAAAGACTTCGGCATTGCCAAAGTCGCCCAGCCCCATACGGTGGTCTTGGATTTCGGCGGCCCTAACGTCGCCAAAGAAATGCACGTGGGACACCTGCGTTCGGGTGCCATCGGCGAATCTATCCAGAGAATTGAACGCTTTGTCGGCAACAAGGTCATTTCCGACGTCCATTTTGGCGATTGGGGCACGCCGATGGGCATGATTATCGCCGAGATTGAACGCATGGCGCCGCAGTTGCCTTATTTTGACGAAGAAGCACGCAAAGGTTATCCCGAAAATCCGCCTTATACAGTAGAAGAGGTCAGTGCCATCTACAAGCAGGCTAACGCCCGCTGCAAAGAAGACGAAACTGCCAGAGAAAGAGCCAGAATCATCACTGCACGGCTGCAGGACGGGCATCCCGGTTACCGGGCCTTGTGGAAGCATCTGCGCGACGTTTCCGTTGCTGCGGTCAAGGCCAACTATAACGAACTTGACGTACATTTCGACCTGTGGCTGGGAGAAAGCGACGCTCACGAAACCTGCAAGAAAATCGTCGCATTGGCCAAAGACAAGAAGCTTTTGGAACATGACGAAGGCGCTAACATCATCCGTTTGGAAGAAGGCAACAAACCGATGCCTCCGGTTATTTTGGAAAAATCGGACGGTGGTTTCACCTATCACACCACGGACATCGCCACCATCAAGATGCGGGTGGACGAGTTGAAGGCCGACGAAATCATTTATGTGGTGGACAAGCGGCAGTCTCTCCATTTTGAGCAGGTTTTCGCCGGTGCGGAAAAACTCGGAATCGCTCCCGGCGTCACGCTGAAGCATATCGGCTTCGGCACGGTTAACGGTGCAGACGGGAAACCCTTTAAAACCCGGGACGGCGGCGTTATGACCCTGTCTAACATGATTCGTCTTTCCAAGGACAAAGTGGCCGAATCCATGCCCAAACCCGGCGAAGTTCCCGGTTACGGAGCGGCCGAACTGGAAAAGTTGATCAGCGACGTTGCGGTAGCCGCAATCAAATTTCAGGACCTTAAAAACACCATCGGCGCCGGCTATGTTTTTGATCTGGAAGATTTTGCCAAGTTTGACGGCAAAACCGGTCCTTATATTCAATATGCCATTGCCAGAATCAACTCCATTCTGCGCAAGGCCGCCGAAACGGGAATCGAGGCCGGAGAGATCGTCATCAGCAACCGCGAAGAGCGTGACCTGGCATTAAAGCTCGCGCAACTGAGTCCGACGGTTTGGCGGGCGCACAGCGAAAAAGAACCGAGTATCCTTTCGGAATACGCTTATACCTTGGCCCAAGCCTTCAGCAGTTTTTACGGCGCTTCTTCCATTATGAACGCACCGACACCGGCTTTGGCATCCTCTCGTTTGAAGCTGGCCCGTCTGGTAAGGGATATTTTAACCTTGCTGTTATACCTTTTGGGCATCAGGGCACCGGAAGTCATGTTGAAAGCCGGCGGAAACGCTTAATACCAAGAGGGCAGTATGGGGAAGATTAAAGAATTTATACAGTCTCTGCAAGTTGTCGTTTCCCCTTTAACGGCCTTCTTTGCTGGAACTCTGCTTACCTGTTGCGCCTATGGTCTGCTTTCTTCCACCTTGGCCCTGCGCCTGGCGGAAAACGGTGTTTCCACTTTTGCTTCCGGGATCATTTTGGCGGCTTATTATCTCGGCTATATTTTCGCCTCCCTCAGTTCTTATAAAATCATCAATCGCGTCGGACATATCCGGGCATTTGGCGCGTATCTTTCCGTTCTTTCCGCCTTGGTGTTGCTGCATGCGCTTTCCTTTAATCCGATCTTTTGGGGCGTATTGCGCCTACTCGAAGGCTATTGTCTGGGGTCGGCCCTGATGTGCTTGGAAAGCTGGCTGAATACCCGCTCCAACAACAAAAACCGCGGCGTCTTGATGTCCCTTTACATGCTGACGACTTATCTCGGCGCCGGAACGGGACAGCTGATGCTCAACATTCCCGACGGCAGCGGCGTTATCGTATACATTTTGGTTTCTATTCTTTATTCCATTGCTCTGGTGCCCATTTCTCTGACGGCTCTCCCTTCTCCTGACATCAGCGTTCATAAGGACATCTCACTGGTTTACCTTTATAAAATTTCACCGATCGGCGTCGTCTCCTGCATCGTCAGCGGCGTTTTTGTCGGTTCTTTCTATACACTCGGCGCCATTTACACCCACGAAATCGGCCTGGATCTTTCGCAAACGGCGCTTTTTATGTCTTTCGGCATTTTCGGCGGCATGTTGGCACAATTGCCGGTCGGCCGTCTTTCCGACAAATTCGATCGCCGCTTTGTCTTAATGTGGGCTTGCGGCCTGCTATTTTTCGTCGCACCGTGGATCCATGTGCTGATCGACAACGGCCGTTGGGAATTGATCGCCGCGGCGGCAATTCTCGGCAGCGGAACGTTTATCCTTTATCCGATCAGCGTTTCTCACGTCAACGACCTGATCTCCGACAGCGAGCGCATTCATGCCAGCGGGATGTTGATTTTGCTGCAAAGCATCGGCATGATTGCAGGGCCGATAGGGATCTCCTTTTTGATGCAGCATTTTGGCGCCATGTGGTTTTTGTTGTCTTTTTCCGTTGCTTCCGGCGCGTTTGTCCTTTTTGCGCTGCGTCATATCTTCTTTCATCCGGAACTTCATTACGTCAACGTTACGCCGACGGATCCGGTGCCGGTTTCTCCCACGCATGCCTTCTCCAATCTGGCGCAAAACACTTCTCTGGTTGACAAGGCCAAAGAGCTCTTTGTCAACAAGCATTAGGGCATAAAAAAACGGTCCGGAAACGCATTCCGGACCGTTCAAGCAACAATGTTTCAGGCCAATTTTTCAAGGGCTTGGTCGATGCGTCGCAACGTTTCCGCCTTGCCGAGAACGACGGCCAATTCGGTCGCGCCGCCTGGCGTCGTCTCCAAACCGGACAAGGCAATACGCAGCGGATAGAGGACTTGACCGTTTTTCAAGCCTTGCTCTTCAGCCAAGGCCTTGAGTTCAGCAAACAAAGTTTCATTGTTCCAGTCATCCAGCTTTTCCAAAACCGGACGAATCGCTTTCAATGCCCGGGCAGCCACTTCGGGATCCGTTTTCATCTTTTTGTTATTGTATAAAGCCGTCTCATAAGCCGGCAGTTGTTTTAAGAAAGCGACCAATTCGGGGATTTGCCCCAAAACCTCGACCCGTTGCTGCAAAACGCGGCTCAGGGCTTCGGCGTCAATTCCCTGCGGATAATAAGGAGAAGCCAGCTCATGGAATTTTTCAAACGGCAGGGCGCGGATATAGCAACCGTTCATCCATGTCAGCTTGGTTAGATCAAAAATCGCCGGAGACTTGTTCAGCCGTTCCGTCGTAAAGACCTGCTTTAATTCTTCCAGAGAAAAGATTTCCTGATCCGTACCCGGATTCCACCCCAACAAGGCAATATAATTCAAAATGGCTTCCGGCAGATACCCCTTGGCCACCAAATCCTGAAAAGAGGCGTCACCGTTTCTTTTGCTCAATTTATGCTGGGCATCTTTCATCACCTGAGGAACATGAACGTAATGCGGATGTTCCCAGCCGAAATCCTCATAAATCAGGTTATATTTCGGCGTCGAAGAAATATATTCGTTGCCGCGGACGACATGGGTAACGGCCATCAGATGATCATCGACAACATTGGCAAAATTGTATGTGGGAAAACCGTCGGACTTCAGCAATACACCTTCATCCAACTCGTCATAATCGATTTCAATATCACCGTACACTTCATCGTGATATTTAGACTTCCCGCTCTTGTGAATCGTCTGGCGAATGACGTAAGGTTCGCCTTCGGCAATGCGGGCTTTGGCCTCCTCCAAGCTCAAAAACTTGCAGGGATCCTTAAACTTGATGTTTTGCTCTTCGTCCTTTTGCTCGTCCGCCTCGTTTTTGGAGCAAAAGCAATAATGCGCACCGCCGAGCTCTACCAGCTTATGAGCATATTGCGCATAAATTTCCTTGCGTTGCGACTGAACATACGGACCGTAATTTCCGCCGATGTCGGGCCCTTCGTCCCAATTCATGCCAACCTGCTTCAATGTGGCGTAAATGATGTCCGTCGCCCCTTCGACATAGCGTTTTTGATCCGTATCTTCTATCCGAAGGAGAAAATCTCCGCCATTGGCCTTGGCAATCAAATATTCATACAAAGCGGTGCGCAGGTTGCCGATGTGCATATAACCGGTCGGGCTCGGCGCAAATCTGGTTCTTACTTTCATGTGATCAGTCACCTTAAAAAAAAATTAACTCGTGTTTTGATGAACATAAAACAAAAATTCCTCAAAGACAATCATTTTAAGCGAAAATCTTCCTGAAAAATCTCCTTTCGCCTTAATTGAGAAATTTTAATCAGATATTAACCTTAAGTTTATAAGATGACGCTAATTCAATTTGACTCGACGGGACTAAAATGACATACAGAACTAAAAAAATCTTGGCTTGGATTGGTGGAATTATCGGTGCTCTTTTGATTGCCGCGGTAGTGTGGGGGTATTTTTACGTTTATAAACCGGTTAAACTTTTTGGAGCTATGGTTGATAATAATCAAGCCGAGGTTATCAGGCTTATTGATGAAGAGGGTTATGATCCTAATATGAAATTGGCCCATTATGCTGATGTTTTCACTTTATATCTTTTCTACAAACCAGAAAGCGCCTCTGCTGAAATTGCCGAGATACTTCTTGAACGAGGACTAAAATTAAATTCAGACACATCATTTAAGAGCAATACGTTAATCAGAGCAATTGATGCCAAGCAGCCTGAAATTGTGAAATTTCTTCTTGAAAAAGGTTTTGATCCCAATACTTATTGTCTTATGAACAATAAAAAAGTTTCTGTTTTGGAATCGGCATTGCTTCCATATCAACCTAAAATGGCTGCATTGCTCCTAAGCTATGATGCAAATTTTGCCGACTTCTATAACGATGACAGAATAATTTTTCGGGCCGTCACCTGTGTGGAACAAAAAATCTGCCCTCCTTCTTTATTGGATAAACTGCGTCATAAGGGCATTTCTCAAGAGACCATCAATGAATACCAAGAAAAGTATCTCCTTCAAGTAAAACATCAATAGACAGATAAGTTTCTTAAAACTTATTATTTTACATAATATGTTATATAAAAGTTATCAACAGATAAGTGAAAAAAACAACTTGACAAAACTAAAAATTTTATTATAGTGAAATTATCACTTGGGATAACTGTATCTAAAATTTTAGATACAGTTTTTTGTTGCTATCTATTGGCGAATATGATAATATATATTTATCATAAATAGAAACGGTGAAAATCATGAAAAAAAGAACTAAAAAAATCTTGGCTTGGATTGGTGGAATTATCGGTGCCCTTTTGATTGCCGCGGTAATTTGGGGATATTTTTATGTTTATAAACCCAATAGACTTTTAGAGGCAATGATTAACAATGATCAAGCTGAGGTTATCAGGCTTATTGACGAAGAAGGCTATGATCCTAATATGAAGTTTTTGGGAATAGTTGACATTTTCACTTTATATGCTGTTCTTCCTTCTCCTGATATTCCTATAAACTTAGATATGATTGAAATTTTAAGACAAAAAGGAGTTAATTTAAATAATTACCCCAGAGACAAAAATAATAATTTGAATAGAGCTATTCTTTTTAGAAACCATATGATGCTTGAATATATGCTTCAACACGGCATTTCTCCTAATATTACACTTTCATTCAATGGCGACGAAATTTCACCTATAGAATTTGCTTTACTTGTCGAAAATTATCAAGCCGTTGATATTTTGCTAAAATATAATCCCTCAAAGGAAGAGAAAATGTTGGAAAAAGCTTATTATCGGGCTTTGTTGTGCGTTCAGAAGAAGCTTTGTTCACCTCTGTTACTAAATATTTTACCCGATGAGGCACCATCATCTAATTAATAGTTTTGATGAGATTAATTTTAAATCTCATCAAAAATTGCTCATCTGTTTGAGCTTTTATTGTCCCTGAAATATTTCAGGGATTTTTTTATTAACATTAAGGAGAAATTAATATGAACGTGGAAAATACTGTATTAAAAAAACTTATGGGAATTTTAATAGGTGATGAAAAAGCTTACGATGCTATTTCTAAAGGAAAAGATATACTTCCTGATTCTGAAATAATGTACGCCTATAGAAGTACATATAATTCAGAAATCAGAAATAAAAAATCATCCTTTGAACTTATAAAAGAATATAATGATTTAAAAAAATCTAAGATTGATCCAATGGAAAAATATAAAGTTTTTTTCATTGATAACGACACTCCGGAGGAAGATCCGGCATATCAGGATCCAAGGGAAGTGCCGGAAAGTGCCATTCAATCGCTCAACAAATACGCCATGTATTCGGAAAAAGACCCTCAGCGTCGTGACTGGTTCAAAAAACGCGTCAGCAATTGGTATGATGCCGTCTATGGAACCGACGAGGCCAAGCAAGATGCTGCAGGAAGAATCATTGAGGCTGGACAGCGTTTTACGCCGCCTTTGGAAACTCGTCCTCTGCTCAGCAAAGACGGAGTGTCCATTCCCGAAGGGTATCGGCAGATTGCTCAGACTTTGGCGAAATATCCTTCCGAGCCGGTGAAAAAATTGCAGAAGTCTCTTAACAGCTATGAAGATGACTTTCCTCGTCTGACCGAAGACGACGAACTTGGGCCCCAAACCACTTCCCGCACCAAACAGGTTTTGGCGCAATATGGTCTTAAGTCTTTGCAAGACAAGCTTAAATCTATCGCTTAAAAAATATATAATATATTATATAAAAGTTATCAATAGATAAGTGAAAAAACAATTTGACAAAACCAAAAATTTTATTATAGTGAAACTATCACTTGGGATAACTGTATCTAAAATTTTAGATACAGTTTTTTGTTGCTATCTATTGGCGAATATGATAATATATATTTATCATAAATAGAAACGGTGAAAATCATGAAAAAAAGAACTAAAAAAATCTTGGCTTGGATCGCTGGTATTATCGGTGCCCTTCTGATTGCGGCGATGGTATGGGGGTACCTTTATTTTTATAAACCTGACAAGCTTTTTAGAGCTATGGTTGATAATAATCAAGCCGAGGTTATCAGGCTTATTGATGAAGAGGGTTATGATCCCAATATGAAATTGCTTAATCATAAAGACATTTTTCTTCTGTATCTGTTTGAAACTGCAGGGAATGGTAATGTTGATATGGTAAAAATTCTTCTTAACAGAGGATTACGCTTTAATACAGAAAACAGTTTTGACAATACCCTGCATTCGGCAGCGCGTTTTGGACAGATTGAAATCGTAAAGCTACTTCTAAGCAAAGGTTTAGACGTCAATGCCTATTTTATCATACATGGGAAGAAATTATCCGTTTTAGAAGGAGCTTTACTTCCCTATCAACCGGAAATGGCTGCATTGCTTTCAAAACACGGTGCTGACTTTGCCGATTATTATGATGATAACAGAATCGTCTTTGCCACAGTTGCTTGTGTGGAACAAAAAATCTGCCCTCCTTCTTTATTGGATAAACTACGTCATAAGGGTATTTCTCAAGAGACCATCAATAAATACCAAGAAAAGTATCTTAAACGCAATTTAGGTGCTATAAAATAGTATCTAAATAATGCTCAAAACTTTGAGCATTTTGTTTCCCCGAAATATTTCGGGGATTTTTTTTATTATATAAATTTTGTAAAGGAAAAAATTATGGAAAAATTATCACTAATTAGTTTAATAAATATGGATGAATATACAAAAAAAATGTCTGAAATCATTGATCAAGCTCGATCTCCTACAAAAGAGGAAGAAGAGGAACTCTCAAAGCTAGAAAAAAATATCATTCCTGGCCGAGATAAAGATATGACATGGAAGACAATTTTTAATAAAATTGGAGAGGCATTAAGAATTAACGACACTCCGGAGGAAGATCCGGCATATCAGGATCCAAGGGAAGTGCCGGAAAGTGCCATTCAATCGCTCAACAAATACGCCATGTATTCGGAAAAAGACCCTCAGCGTCGTGACTGGTTCAAAAAACGCGTCAGCAATTGGTATGATGCCGTCTATGGAACCGACGAGGCCAAGCAAGATGCTGCAGGAAGAATCATTGAGGCTGGACAGCGTTTTACGCCGCCTTTGGAAACTCGTCCTCTGCTCAGCAAAGACGGAGTGTCCATTCCCGAAGGGTATCGGCAGATTGCTCAGACTTTGGCGAAATATCCTTCCGAGCCGGTGAAAAAATTGCAGAAGTCTCTTAACAGCTATGAGGATGACTTTCCTCGTCTGACCGAAGACGACGACCTTGGGCCCCAAACCACTTCCCGCACCAAACAGGTCTTGGCACAATATGGTCTTAAGTCTTTGCAAGACAAGCTTAAATCTATCGCTTAGTCTTCTTGCATCAAACCTTTTCTTATCTGTTTTCAGCCCATTGCCTCAACGCCGCACGAAATATCCGTTTCGGAGGCAATGGATTTTCTAGATCAAGGTGGGGAACGGATAGTCTTCGGACTTGAAGTCTCCGAACAACAATGACGCCATATATCGGCCGATTATTCTTTCATTAAACAGCTGATGATAATGTTTCCAGCCTTTACGGGCCGCCTCCATGCGCGCCCGAGGGTTTGTTTTATAATAAGCAATTTTTTGATAGAGTTCTTCCGGTTCGGAGTAAAACCCCACCTCATCTTCTGCCAAAAGGTCCGTATAACCGGTGCGGCGATCGACAAACGCCAACAGCCCGTTACCCATCATATGCGCCAGCCGATCCGAACTATAGAGATAGACGTCATTGATGTGGCTGAGGCTAAAGCCCATGGCAGTTTTCAAATAAGCTTCCTGATAACGAGAAGCTTCTACGCGGGGATTGCCCAGCAATCCGGCAAACAACGGATGCAGTCCCTCAACATGCCGCGAAATGCCGCGAGCGATTTCCTCAACATCGGTATAAACGCCGCAAAACTGTCGTTTGCACTGCGGATGACAAGCAAACATAAAGTCATATTCCAATTCTTCCCGTTCAAAATTGCGCCCGGTTTCAATCGATGCATCGACGATATTGGGCAAAAAGCCCACCTGAGTTCCGTTGCGTTTGAAGCGCAACAAATCTTCCTTTTGGGCGGTCGTTATCAGCAAAACGTCCACCGCCGGCAATTTTTGCTCCAGCTTTTTGATGTTAAAGGCCGAAAAAGGATAATCCGTCACCGATGAAATCGGGTCGACATTCCATTCGAGAATTTTCATTCCCGGTATCTCATGCTTAATTTCCAACAAAGTTTCGGTTGAAACGGTATCGGCGTGTCCCATGACAATGGCATCGGGTTTGACCTCCCGACAAAACTTAAGCAAATGTTCGTTGATTTTTTTGCGGCCCCAGAAATTCATTGAGCCAAATCCCAGCATCCGGCATAAATCGCGGTCCGAATAGTTGATGACGTTATAACCTTCGCGGATGAGGCCGTTGGTAATTTTTATCTGAGTGGAATTTTGCGAACAGCCTTTGGTCTTAAGCAAATTGAAGTTGGCAATATGCAGAATTTTCTTCATCGGCGACTCCGCGAGGCTGATTTTTCCTGCGTCATTTTATATTCAAAATATTTGGCGATTTTCAAAAAGCGAAAGTAAGCCATCGACACCGCCATGATAAAGCCCCAAACACCGCGCAGGAAAAAGCGTTTGACGAAGTAATAGCGCAAAAACTGCCAGGGAAACTCGATCAGCAGGCGAAACAAGGAATATTTCCGTCCGCTCTTGAGGGCGGTGGTAATCAGCTCATTGGTATAAAGATTATATTTGATCCACAGTTGGAACAGGCTTAAGTAAGAATCATGATATATGATATTGTCAAGCTCGGCTGTTCGGGCAGATGGAGAAAGCACGACGCGGTCATGGGTGAGGTCGTCGGGCATATTGGCTTTGCGGCGGTCATAAAGCCTCACCAAATGATACTTTTTGGCGCCAAAGCGCGGTTTTTCATCCCCGGGGCATCTATCGACGATTTTGACCCAATAAGCGTCGGCCGTCGGATTTTTCATGATTTTTTTGATCTCCTTGACCAATTCCGGCGACAATACCTCATCGGCATCTAGAGACAAAACCCAATCGTTCCGACACAGATTTTGAGCAAAGTGTTTTTGCGAAGAAATGTTTTTCCACTTGTGAAAAACGGTCTTTGCACCGTATTTTTCGGCAATTTTAACGGTCTTGTCCGTTGATCCGCTGTCGACCACGACAATCTCGTCCGCCACTTTGCGAGCTGCTTCCAAGGTGGCCGGGAGGCGCGCCTCTTCATTTAAGGTAACGATATAAACAGATAACTTTTCCATGCTCACCTCTTTTATGCATCAGAGCCTTCTACCGTTATCATAACGGCGGGAATTTACAAAACAACCCCTATTTTCCACTCTTCAACATATATTAATAGCTGGCTTCGATAATACGGTTTTGGCGGAGTTCGTCCAAGTCATAATTGGCAGGAACATTAAGTTGCGGCGCCAAGGCCTCAATCAGTTTTCCGGCTGTGGGAACCGTATTCCAGCCGGAGGTAACGAATCCCCAGGTCTCTTTGGTTGCCTTGGGTTCGTCAAGCATCAGCAGCAACGCGTATTGCGGAGCCGATACCGGAAAAGTGGCCACAAAGGTGGTACGGACTTTTTTGTTGACATATTTACCTTCCGCCGACAATTTGTTGGCGGTGCCGGTTTTTCCGGCGACTTCATACCCAAGAACGTTAGCGCGTTTTCCCGATCCTTCCACCACGACGTTGCGCAACAATTGCCGCATCGCCTTTGAAGTATTGTAAGAAATGACTCGGTGGCCGTTGGCCTCTTTTGAGGACCCTTTCAGCAAAGAAGGACTGTGATAAACGCCGCCGTTGACAACGGAGGAAAAGGCCGTTACGACATGCAGCGGCGTTACGGCGACGCCATAGCCGAAAGCGACGGTGGCAATCGTCCCCTCGCCCCAGCGTTTGGGAACCAAAGGATGCCCTTTCTCGGCAACTTCAATATCCAGGCTGTCAAAGAAACCTATTTTTTCCAAAAAATTGCGCTGTTCGTTGCCGCCGGCCTTCAAAGCCATGCGGGCTGATCCGATGTTGGAAGAATAGATCAAAATCTCCGGAACGGAGAGCCAACGGTTTTCGCCGCGATAATCCTTAATGACGTTGTATTTCAGTTTCAGCGGTTCGGTCGCGTCAAATTTATCGGCAACTTTGACCTTTCCGCTTTCCAACGCCATGGCGGTATTGAAAATCTTTAAAACCGAACCGGGTTCATAGACCCCTTTTGTCGCCATATTGAAAAGGGCACGCTCGGTTTTGACGCGGTTGGTATTGGGATCATAATCGGGCAAAGAGACCATGGCAATGATTTCCGCCGTATTAACATCCATCAAAACGGCCGTGGCGCCCAAGGCGTTAAACTTTTTCACCGCCTCGGCCAGATGCAGGCGAATCGTGTCCTGAACGCCGGCGTCGACGCTCAAAACCAGCGGAATGTCCGACTGCGTCAGCCTTTCGTCCATTGCCTTTTCGATTCCCGAAATCCCCTGATTGTCAATATTGGTGCTGCCGATGACATGGGCAAAAAGATTCTGATGCGGGTAGACGCGTTTTTCGCCGTTTTCAAACTCCAAGCCGGGAATGCCGAGGCAGTTGATCTGATATTGCTGCGAAGGGGTCAGATTGCGCTTGAGGTAGACGAATTTGCCGCGAGAACTGAGTTTTTTATAAACGTCGTCATATTTCAACTCCGGCAAAAGTTGACACAGCTTGCGGGCGGCTTTTTTGGCATTGAGGATTTTTTGCGGATTGGCATACAGGTTAACCGTCGGCAACGACGTGGCCAGAATGGTGCCGTTACGGTCGACGATATCGGCGCGTTTGATCGGATTTTGCATATAGGCCCGCAGCGAGGAAGCCTGTTCATTGCGTTTCAGAAAACTGTCGGAAATACAGACGTCAAATAAACGAACGCTGATCACCAAAAAAGCCAAAGCGAAAGAAAAGATTGCAAAAATGACGCGGTTCTTGCACATGGCAAGAGGGTCTTTTGCGCAAGTGTAATTCTTAAACGAGATACTTTTGCCTATTTTTATTTCCTCACCCGGGAGGTAAAAGTTCTCAGTCTTATTTCTGGAAAAATACTTTCCCACCTTAACTGTTCCCGCTACTGCCTGGTTCTTTGGTTATAACGGCTCAACGCCGGGCTTTAACGAGTCGTTTCAAGCCTTTGTTGCGTTCCGCCTGTTGTGAAATATTCCTGCGGGCGGCGAGTTTTCGCGAATCGCCCGCTTCATAATCAAATGGTAGCGCAGAATAGTTAATAATTTGTTCAGGCTTCAAAGCTTCAAGCGAAATATGTTTGGAAGCCAGTTCCCGCAAGCGTTCCGGATTGTTCAAATGGCTCCATTCCGCCTTGAGAACGTGAATGCTTTTGACATCATTCTGAATGTCTTTGTTGATTGCACTCAATTCGTGTTCCAAATCTTGGACCTTGTTTTTCATAACCAGAGAGCCAAAGCCCAGAAGGCAGGGAATGGCTATCCATAAGGCTAAAGCAGCATATTTGGTACTGTTCATCGCAAGTTGTCCTTTCCTGGGTTACTTTTGCGGGCATAGCGGAGCTTTGCCGAACGCGAACGAGGGTTAACGTCAATTTCTTCCGCCGAGGGAAGCACGGCCTTGGAAACAAAGGCCAGTTCCGCCCGAGATTCCGGCCGGGCCGCCGCCGGCATATAGCGGGAGACCGCTGCCGTTTTGCCGGATTTTTGTTTGAAAAAGTTTTTGACAAGGCGATCTTCCAACGAGTGGAAATCCACCACGACCAAGCGTCCGCCAGGCACCAAGCGCTCCAAAGCGCCGGCCAGCCCTTGTTCCAGCTCGCCCAACTCGTTGTTGACGGCAATGCGCAGAGCCTGAAACGTACGCGTTGCGGGATCTGTGCCGTTGGGTGTCCGACGAACGACGGCATGCACGATGTCGGCCAGCTGACGGGTCGTGGCGATCGGAGCCGTTTTGCGGGCTTCGACCAGGCGACGGGCAATCTGACGCGACTTTCTTTCCTCGCCGTAACGATAGATCAGATCCGCCAAGTCTTCTTCTTTGTAAGAATTGACAATGTCGGCCGCGGTTACGCCGGTTTGCGACATCCGCATATCCAGCGGCGCTTCTTTGGCAAAAGAAAATCCCCTTTCACCTTGATCCAGCTGCATGGAGGAAACGCCGACGTCAAAAACAACGCCGTTTACCGCTTCTCCGACCAAAACCGCCAAATTTCCGAAACAACCGGGACGAAACTCAAAACGAGAGCCGTAAAGCTTCTGCAATTCCCGGGCACGCGGCGCAACGGAGGGATCCCGATCCAATGCAATAACTTTGCAATTCGCCGCCTGCAGCAGGGCTTCGCTATAACCGCCGTTGCCGAAAGTGGCGTCGACATAAGTCTCGCCGGCAGCCGGTTCCATATATTTCAAAACTTCGGGAAGCATTACGGGAAAATGTTTTTCATAATTAGGAGTCATTCTTTCTCCTCCTTATGCAGCATAAGGCTGGGACGTTTAGCCATAACCTCCGCCCGAATGCGGGCTTCTTCCTTTTTCCAGTTTTCCGGGCTCCAAATTTGGAATTTCCGGCCTTTGCCGACAAAAACGGCGGCATCGGCTATTTCGGCATGAGCCAGCAGTTTGTCCGTCAGTTGAATGCGGCCGGTGGAATCAAAAGTAAAACGTTTGGCATCGCCAAAAATCAGATTGGTCAGGTTGTCTTGCGTTTCTGAAAAAAAGTCCAGAGAAGATTCCATGTCGCTGGCCAGCTTGTCCAACAGCTCTTCCAGGCAGCCTTCAATGCAAGGAGACGTCAGGCTGCGATAGCAGACGATCTCCGTTGACAATTCCTTAACGATTGCGCGGTAATCTGCAGGCAAGGAAACACGCCCTTTGGCGTCGACCTTGTTTATAACGGTATCTAAAAAAAGGAATACTTTCCTCATTTACGGCCCTTGTCCTGCTGGTTTATGATTAATTATGGTATAACATGGGATTTTATGGTTTTCAATGGGAAATTTTAGCAATTTGTTAACTGTTCAGGTTTTGTTCTGACATTTTTCCGGCTCGTTTGGCGGAGAGCCCCAGTGTTCAAGGCTTGCGAAAAAACGCAAAAACTTATATCTTTTTCACAAAAGAATCCACAGCTTCGCTTATGCGACTCCGAAAGAGGATTCGCTTTGACGCCGAGTGCGATAAAATGCTTCACAACTTTACAAAATGCTTGCAATAATAAGACATCGCGTTTATCTTGTTGGATAGCAAGGAAGCCGGATGGCTGCGCTGCCTAAAGCAGTGAGGAAAGTCCGGGCTTCAAGGGAACAGAGCACCAGATAACGTCTGGCCGGGGAGACCCGAGGGAAAGTGCCACAGAAACATACCGCCGGGCGGCTCGTCCGGTAAGGATGAAAAGGCGAGGTAAGAGCTCACCGCGAAACCGGCAACGGTTTTGGCCAGGTAAACCCTGTTCGAAGCAAGACCAAGTCAGGGAAGTTTTAGCAATAAAACTTACAGGAGGGTTCCCAATCCGCCCAGAGGTAGGTCGCGACGAGCTGCATGGCAACAGGCAGCCCAGATTAATAGCCATCGTTTTCAATTGCGCTTTTGCCGCAGGCGAAAATACAGAACCCGGCTTACAGGCTGCCTTGCATACAACTTGTTTGAGGAGACGTTTGAGCATGAATCAGCATACGATCGCACAAGAAGTTTCGATTAAGGGAATCGGTCTGCATTCCGGCTGTGCCGTCGAACTTTGCCTGAAACCCGCTGCTGAAAACAGCGGCATCGTCTTCAAAAGGAGCGATCTTCCAGGCCAACCGGAGGTTAAAGCTCTGTATTCTCAGGTAGCGGACACCCGCAATTGTACCTGTCTGGCCGCTGGCGACTGCATCGTTTCGACGATTGAGCATCTCATGGCAGCTTTAGCGGTTTTGGAAATCGACAATTTGCTCATTGAAGTCAATGATCGGGAAATGCCTATCATGGATGGAAGCGCCTTGCCCTTTTGGCAGTTGTTGTCCCGTATCGGCGTGCGGGAACAGACGGCACCGCGCCGTCGGCTAAAAGTGTTGAAGGAAGTCAGCTTCAGCGACGAAAAGGGCAACAGCATCTCTTTGTTGCCGGCTGACCAATTTGCTGTAGAAATGGAAATTGAATTTCCTTCCAAAATCGTCGGACGACAAAAGTTTGACGCTGTCGTCACGCCGGAGACTTTTGCCGCGCAAATTGCCCCTTGCCGTACGTTTTGCGAAAAATACCAGGTAGACTATTTGAAATCCGTCGGACTAATCAAAGGCGGCAGTCTCGAGAACGCCGTGGTTTTGGACGGAGACACAGTTCTCAATCCCGAAGGCTTTCGCCTGGAAAACGAATGCGTCAACCACAAGGTCATTGACATTATCGGCGACATGTACACCGCCGGGTATCAGATCATCGGGAAAGTCATCGCCCGTAAAACCGGACATTTTCATAACAACGAAGTTTTGAAAAAATTGTTTGCCGACCATGACAACTATGAAATAAGATAAGGATACAGCATGAAAAAAGCCGCTTTACTTTTTATCGGACTACTCAGCCTCAGTCTCGCCGCCTGTTCTTCCGCTCCCAAAGAAGAGCACAAGTCGGCTGAAGCCCTTTACGACGAAGGGTACAAACTGCTCAACAAAACTTCCTATCAAAAAGCTGCCGAAACTTTTGAGAAAGTGGAATTGGAGCATCCTTATTCCAAATGGGCAACCAAAGCCAAGCTCATGGGTGCCTACGCTTATTACAAAGACCAAAAATACGACGACGCCATCTTAAGCCTTGACCGTTTCATCAAATTTCACCCCGGCAACAAAGACATCGCCTATGCCTATTACCTCAAGGCATTGTGCTATTACGAGCAGATCACCGGCGTAGAAAAAGACCAGAAAAACACCGAACTGGCGTTGAATGCCCTGCAGCAGGTGATGATTCGCTTTCCCGACACCGATTATGCCAAGGACGCCGCCCTCAAGGTGGATCTGACCTATGACCATTTAGCCGGTAAAGAAATGGAAGTCGGCCGGTTTTATCTGAACCAGAAAAACTACCTTTCGGCATTAAACCGCTTTTCTACCGTGGTGAACAATTATCAGACGACTTCGCATATTGAGGAAGCGCTTTATCGTCAGGCGGAAATATACAAGATTCTCGGCCTGAACAAGGAAGCAGAAGATGCCGTCAAAGTGTTGGGACACAACTATCCTGACAGCAAATGGTATAAACAAGCCCTGAAACTGAAATAAGCCGGAGACAATGTTACAAAGCTTAAACATCCGCAACGTGGTTTTGATTGACAAACTCGACATTGAGTTTCAAGAAGGCTTGAGCGTTTTAACCGGTGAAACCGGTGCCGGAAAATCTATTTTGCTCGACTCTCTCGGTCTGGTTCTCGGCAATCGGGCGGAAATTTCATTGATCCGCCAAGGCGAAGACAAGCTTTCCGTCACGGCCAGTTTTGACCTGCCGGCGGCCGACAGTCCTCTTTATGAGTTGCTAAGGGAAAACGACCTTGAACTTGACGGCGAATTGATTGTCAAGCGTTCCTTAAGCAGAGACGGCAAAGGAAAAATCTTCATTAACGACCAAGCCATCAGTGCCAAACTTCTGAAGGAGATCGGGCGCTATCTGGTGGAAATCCACGGACAATTCGACAATCAAGGATTGCTCAATCCGGCAAATCATCGGGCGGTGTTAGACGCTTTCGGCGCTTATCCGCTCCGCAACGAAGCGGTCAAAAAAGCCTATCAAGCCTATCAACAGCTCAAAAAGCAGCGAGCGGAGGCGGAAAAGCGTTTGTATCAGGCCAAAGAAGATGAAGAAAACCTGCGCCATTGGATTGAAGAACTGCAAAAAACGGCGCCTCGGCAAGGAGAAGAAGAAGAACTGACTCAACGCCGGGCAGAATTGATGAATGCGGAAAAAATTCTGGAAAATCTCAGCTACGCCTACGGTGTTTTGACGCAAGGCAGTGACGTAACCGACGCCATCCGCAAGGCTCAGTCCGCCGTGGACAAGGCGGCCGCCCACGTCGAAGGAAAATATGACGGCATCATCACCGCTCTTGACCAGGCTTTGATCGAAGTAAGCGATGCCCTCTCAGAGATTGAAAACGCTTCGGAAAACATTTCTTTGGACGCCAATGAAGTCAATGCGACGGAGGAACGCCTTTTTGCTTTGAAGGCTTTGGCGCGCAAACATCAATGCGGCGTGGACGACCTGGAACAGGTTTTAGCCGATTTCAAAGAACGCCTGGCCGCCATTGAATACGGCGAAGAAGGGTTGGATCGGCTGCGTCATCAAGAGCAGGAAGCTCGCCTGTCTTACGTCAGGGAAGCCCAAACGCTCAGCAAAGCCAGAAAAGAGGCAGCGGCAAGGTTGGACCGGCTGATTATGGCCGAGTTGCCGCCGCTTAAAATGGAAAAAGCCAAGTTTGTCACCATGGTTGAAGCATTAGAAGAATCGGCCTGGAATGAAAATGGTTGCGACAACGTTTATTTTACCGTTGCAACTAATCCGAACTCTCCGCAAGGGCCGATCAACAAAATTGCTTCCGGCGGAGAGTTGTCACGTTTTATGTTGGCACTGAAGGTCAATTTGGCGCAAAGTTCCAACGTGGAAGCCATGATCTTTGACGAAGTCGACGCTGGCGTCGGCGGCGCAACGGCGCAAGCCGTCGGCGAACGTTTGGCTCGCTTGGCCAAAGACGTTCAAGTTTTGGTTGTGACCCATTCTCCGCAAGTCGCCGCTCGAGGGAACAACCACTTCAAAGTCGAAAAAAGTACCGTCGACAACGTTACGACAACAACCGTTACCCCATTGACGCAGGAAGAAAAAATCGAAGAAATTGCCCGAATGCTGGCCGGAGAAGTAATCACCGACGAAGCACGGGCTAATGCCAAGATTCTGTGCGCTTAAAATTTTGTGAATCCTATTTTAGAATTGCCGCGTTTGATTACTAAGTGCGGCGATTTTTTTATTTTGGCCATTAAAAATCAGAAGAGATTTTCGTTTTTTTAGGAATATAAAACTGATGGTTATTTATATTACTACTAATGCGAAGGCTTTAAACAATTTTGAATAGAATGTTAATCACAGTTGCATTAAATAGTTTACTTTTAATTTTTTTAGGTTAAGATACTTTCGTATTAAGGGCTGATCTTGGAGGCATCATTGCTTTTTTGTTCCGCTCTTAATAGGAGTTAAAAGGAGATGCCGAAATAAGCGATTGGTCGAATAAGGCACCCCACCTTCAGAATGGGCTATTGTTTCCTTTCCAAAATCCTATGGAAGCGGTGTTGTTGGTTTCGTTAGGAAATTTTTCAGCGCTGCCTCTATGACTAGTGTATTTGTTTTGAACAACTTTTGTAGGATTTAAGAAATGAAAAAAACTGTTTATTTGGCTGCAGTAGCAGCAGCGTTTACGTTCAATGCCCAAGCTGCGGAAATTACCCCGGTGATCGGTCTTGACTATGCCTATTCCAATTTGGATTTTGATCGCAGTTTGGAAGATTTGGGCATAGAAAAAAATTATAATTCTTTTGTCGTTTCCGCCGGCGTCAAACTCACCCCTTATGTCGGCATTGAAGCCTTCTACCAGAAGTCCGGCGAGGAAAAAAGCAACATGTTGAGGAACATTTCGACGGGGGAAACAGGTAAAGCTAAAACCAGCTTTTATGCCTATGGTGCCGACCTCATCGGTTATTATCCGGTCTTCGACAAACTCGAACTGTTGGGGTCCCTCGGTGTTGCCCAATATGAATATGAAGCAAAAGCTTTCGGCTATGAGCTTGAAGACGATGATCTGGGCTTCCGCCTCGGCGTCGGTCTGCAGTACAACGTAACGGAAAACGTCGGTTTGCGCTTGATGGGACGTCATGTCTTCATGGATGACGATATCGACGAAGTCAGTGCCGGTATCCGTTACAACTTCTAAATTTATTTGGTTATAATATTCCTTTGGGAGAAGGAGGGGAAGAAATTCTCCTCCTTCTTTTTTGTATCAGGCAGATTGTCGTTCCGGTATTTAGAGCATAAATATCCGCTTGCCCTTTCGGTTTTTATTGAACAGGTTGCAAACCTGAACCATGCGCCTAACGCGCGATTTTCTTGAAGATATCCCCCAGTAAACTGGGGGTTCTATAACAGCTACAAACCTAACGGTTTGACCACGCTCGTTGGTGTGGAACGGTGTCTAACGACACCTTGGCATTCAGCCCTGAGTTTACTCGGGTTTTTCTGTAAGGCATGTAATAAAAAAAGCTCCCTTGCGGGAGCTTGGAGTTGAATTAAATCTTGGTTTTAAGGTTGGCGATCAAGGCTTCCACGCCGCCGGGATTATTCTTGATAAAGGCGGTATACTCGTTACGGGCGGTAATGGCCAAGCTGACATTTTCAATGATAATATCAACAATTTTGAATTGCTCGCCGGTTTGTTTCACGCGCCAAACAACCTTGGCGGGTTCGCCCTGATCCATCTTTACCGTGGTATTTACAAAAATCTGATTGGCGGAATTAGAAGGCGTGGTGCCGACAAAAGTGAAGTTTTTTCCCTTAAACTCGTCAAAACGCCGCGACCAGGTCGACACATTCAACTGGCGATAGACCGAGATGAACTCCTTCTGCTGTGCCGGCGTGGCAGTCCGCCAATTGCGGCCCAAGACAAATTTCCCGATAAAATCGAGATCCAGCGCCTGATTGAAAAGCTTTTCAAAACGCTGATCCTTCACCTGTTGAGAAACATTGGCGTTGATAATGTCCTCAATTCCCTCGTTGGTCACTTTTTTAACAAAAGCTTCCGCTTTGGCAGCGTTCACTTCGGCCGAGGCATTGCCGGCAATCAGCAAAC
Organism: uncultured Alphaproteobacteria bacterium; assembly: GCA_934254925.1. Classification (GTDB taxonomy): domain Bacteria; phylum Pseudomonadota; class Alphaproteobacteria; order RF32; family CAG-239; genus CAKQMD01. The sequence goes on along the minus strand of CAKQMD010000005.1, from coordinate 37,017 downwards.
TGAACAAAAGGGCAAAAATACTTTTTTTCATTATAATTCTCCGTTGGCAATGATTATCTTACTGCGCTTCTTCCATCTCCTGGTAGGTCTGATCTTCCTCATCCTCACCAAAGTCGAAGTCATAAGAAGTGGCGTTGTTTTCCGAATCCCCATAGCAGGAATTTTTGTTGCGGTTTTGCAGATAGGCCGAACGCATGGTGGCATAGTAGTCAACTGAGCCTTTTTCCAACTCGTCCGTCAGTTCAAGACTGGATTCACGCAGGGCAACAATTCCCAAAGCATAATAACCATAACCCACTGCATATTTAACCGTATCGTCGTCAGATTCATAGGTTATCCAGTTAACGGGATCCATAAAGAAGTCTCCGACCATACCGGTAAAGGCCCGCGGGGTGGACGGTCCGAGGAAAGGCAGAACGATGAAAGGACCGTCTTTAACGCACCATTTGGCCAAAGTGGCGTCAAAACCGTCTTTTTTGCGTTGCCATCCCCAACCTCCGGCAACATCAAACATGCCGGCCAAACCCAAAGTCGAGTTAACGGCAAAACGTCCCAAGGTGACGCCCGCCTGCTTAAACTCCCCTTGCAAAATCTGGTTGCCGAAGGAAATCGGCTCACGTAAATTTGATATTACCGAACGCACCCGTTCGCGGATGGTTTCGTTGGTAATGGCACGATAGCCCTTGGCCAGGGGTTTGAGGACGAAGCGGTCAACCTGATAGTTGAATTTGAACATGGCGCGGTTGAAAGATTCAAACTGATCCGGTTGATCATGAATGTCTGCATCGGCCCGGACGGCTGACACTCCAGAAATCAAGCAGGTTCCCAAAACAGCTATAAAGATGAGAGAGAAGATTTTTTTATTCACGACCCAAACCTTTCGTTAGTTCAAAAATTATTTGTAATATAGCATTAATATTTATGAAATCAATAAATTTATGCTGCATCTTTTAATATTTCGGTATGTATAGGCTATGTTACAAGCCGGAAATCTTTTGTGTTTTGCCAAGCTGGAAAATTTCTCCTATCATCTCAGTCGAGTTGAAACTTTATAAGGATCTTAATCAATGACAAACAAACCTGCAAAACCCATTAACCTGTTTGATTGTGCAACTTCGCAAAAAGTCATCGGCCAAGAAAACTTCTTGGAAGCCTTTAAGACGATTTTGAATCACGGCGCTTATTGCCAAGGACCGGAAACCCGCGAACTGGACGAAAAACTGGCAAATTATGCCGGCGTCAAACACTGTGCGACCTGCGGTTCGGGAACGGATGCGCTGACTCTGGCCCTGATGGCCTGGGACGTTAAACAAGGCGATGCCGTCTTTGTTTCTTCTTTCACGTTTGTCGCTTCGGCAGAGGCTCCTGTTTTGCTTGGCGCGACCCCGATTTTCGTCGACTCAGACCCCGATACCTATAATATGGATCCCAAAGACCTGCAACGTGCCATTGACGAAGTCAAAAAAGAAGGCAAACTGACCCCCAAAGTCGTTATTCCGGTTGACATTTTCGGCTCTCCCTGCGATTACGACGAGATCATCAAAATTGCCCACGCCAACGGTATGCGCGTTTTAGCCGATTCTTGCCAAGCCTTCGGTTCCGTTTATCACGGCAAAAGAGCCGGCAGCATCGCCGACATGACCGCTACTTCCTTCTATCCGACCAAACCCCTGGGCGGTTACGGCGATGGCGGTGCGGTTTTCACCAACAATGACGCTGAAAACGACCTGGTCAAGTCCTGCCGCGTTCACGGCATGAGCCCGGAAGACCATTACGACAACGTTCGTCTCGGCATGACCGGTCGCATGAACACTTTCCAAGCCGCCGTTCTTTTGCAAAAGCTGAAAGTTTTTGATCAGGAGCTTAAAGACCGCTTCAAAGTAGCAAGCCGCTATGACAATGAACTGGACAGCTATTTCGGCAAACAGAAGATTCTGGACAACTGCCATTCGGCTTATGCCCTGTATACCATTACCTGTGAAGACAGAGACGAGTTGATGGCTTATCTGAAAGAAAACGGTATCCCCTGCGGCGCCTATTATCCGCGTCCGGTCAACACCCAGACGGCTTATGCCAAGTGGAATACCCGTCATGTGCCGGTTTGCGAAAAACTTTCAAAAACCGCCTTGTCCATCCCGATGACACCTTATCTGGATAAAGAGGACATGGATTACATCATTAAAACGATGAACGACTTTGCCGCTAAAAAAAACTCTAAAGCCGCTTAAGTCCTAGTCAAGCATAAAAAAGATCCTCGTTTAAGGGGGTGTAGTTCCAAGTTTGGGCTGTAGCTCTGAAAGCGGGGATCTTTAATTTTTAAAACAAAACATTTTGCTTAAAAAAGCCTAATGTTTTTGCTGCAAAAACAAAACTTCGCAAAAAAAATTGCAATAATGCGTTTTTTTAGCTGGACAAGCGGAAAAATATGCTTTATAAACCTTTCCGTTAACCAATGCTCGGGTAGCTCAGTTGGTAGAGCAGAGGACTGAAAATCCTCGTGTCGGCGGTTCGATCCCGTCCCCGAGCACCATTTCAAACCCCTTAGAAACATCAGGTTTTCGAGGGGTTTTAATTTTTTAAAGGTTTGGCGATTGTTTTTAGAGTTCGTGCCATTTGGATTTTCTATTCGTTAAAGTTTAGCTTATGAAATATGCAAAAACAGTGGCAAATAAAAAGCTTAAAAATATTTTAGGTTTAAATGTTTTATTAACCTATTGATTATATGTTGTATAGCGAATTGTTAAACTTAAAATTCAAAAGGGAATCTAAAATGAAAAACTTACTCAACGAAAACGCAATCCGCGAAGCTGCTTACTACATTTGGAAAAACAACGGCTGCCAAGCCAACACCAGCCTGAACGACTGGAACGCCGCCATTGCCCAGTTGAACGCCATGGCTTCCCTTTCCAACGGCAGCAAAAAATCCACTTCTTTGAAAAGCCTTTCTTCCAGCAAAAAAACTTCGGTAAAATCCGCTGCCGCAGCTTTGAAGAGTTCTGCCGCTTCTTTGAGCAAAAAGCTGACCAAAACCACTTCTAAAAAGAGCAAATAAGTTAGGTTTAAGTTCATTAAAGCCGCTGCCAATCAGCGGCTTTTTTTCCAACTTTTATCTTATTAAACGCAAATCTTATTTGAGATCTGATCAATAAAAGCCCCAAAGGGAGAAACATCATGATGAAACATAAATTTATTTTAAGCCTATGTTTGTTTTTACTGACCACCTTTCCGGTAAAAGGAGAAGAGAAAAACCAAGTTCTTGATTTTTTGGGAACTTGGCAGGCTGCGGGTTTGGAAAATGTCGATTTTTCCGATGAAAACGGCCTATTCAGAGGAACCGTCAAGTTTCAGCTGGTCAAAACTCGTCCGGGATCTCCTTCCAGCCGTATCTTACTGATTTATGACGAAAAAGACGATTCTTTGCTTTGTTCGCTGTCTCCATATGAAGGAAAATATATGTGCGGCCCTTCTACCGTTAATAAACAAGACATCACTGAGGATGATCGCTCTGACTTGGTTAGCAACGAGATACCCGACATACCGCCTTTCCTGGTCAAATTTGAGAAAAAGGGCGATACCTTGCATCTTATGGGGTGCCCGCTTTCCACAAACCTTTGCTTTGACGACAATCCTCCTTTCTACCCGCTGGGCCTCTTGAAGCGTCCGTAACCTCATATGCTGCAAATTCGGTTGCCGCAGGAGAGGACCTTTTTGTCGTTAAGTTTTTAGATTGACCAGCAGTTCCAACATTTCATTGGCTGTGGTGAAAGAGGTTGTATTCAGCGAATAGGCGCGCTGAACCTGGATCATGTTGGAAAACTCAATCTCAGCGTTAACGGTTGACTGTTCCAACGCCTGCGGCACGATCAAATTTTTGGTATCGGTCATGTAGCGGCTGTCTCCGGCCTCGGGTGTCGCTTCGAACAACGTTCCTTCAAAGGGGGACAAATTGTTTGGTGCTTCAAACCCGACAACCGCCAGTTTGGCCATGTTTATGGTAACACCGTTATCATAAGTGGCTTTGACGATACCGTCGTCGCCGATATAGCTTCTTACGAAATTTCCGCTCTGTTTGCCGTCCTGAGACACATGCGTAATTCCCGAAGAACCGTCATACTGCGTCATATGCGAAATGTCCATGGCCACCTGATTGGAAGAACCGTCATCCCAATTAACCGTCAGATCAAAAGTTTTGGGCGACAACAATTGACCGGAAGAATCAAAAACCGCCTCAATATCCGGTGAGGTTACCGTACCTCCGTCAATGTTAAAGCTCAGTTTCCAGGTATTGACTTTTCCTTCAACCTTGGAAAACAACATATTCATGGTACGGCCGTCGTTGTTGGGACCATAGACGGTAATGCTGTAGCTTGACGTATCGACGCCGGTTGCCGGAACATTTGCCGTCACTTCGACTTTCGACGTCGGAACAGAGGGGCTCTTTTCAGGATATTTGATGACAATGTCATCCGGAGAAGCGCCGAAACCTCCGCCTTCCAGAGCCGGGAATCCTTGCACTTTCAAGCCGCCGGAAGAAACCAAATAAGTGGTGCCGTCTTCAGTTCTTGTGCCAAAGTCTCCGGCGCGGGTATAATAAATTTTGTTGGAGGAATCGCGCAACATAAAAAAGGCGTTACCGGTGCCGTTTAAAGCAACGTCATAATTCCCCGAAGACGCTGTCACCGTTCCCTGGGCATCAATATTTGTACGGTCATAATAGCCGACGCCGTCAACATCGACCCGAGAAGAAGAAAGTTCAACATTATTGCCTTTTACGACAGGCTGAGACCCCAAAAGGGTATAAAACATCGTCTGATTGGCCTTGTAACCGATCGTGCGCATATTGGCAATATTGGTCGCTACCGTTCCTAAGGCATGCGACTGGGCTTCCATACCGGTAACCGAAGGGGTAAAAATGCTTAACGCCATTGTCAACCTCTTTTATCTGATTAATCTTAGATTTTACCATGCAAATAGTGTGCCGTTTTCAGCATTTCCGTTTTAAATTTTGCTAAGAAGGCATAAAAAAAGCCGGAATACTTCCGGCCGCAACCAATTCTTGCGCGCATTTCATCATTTACCGCCGGGGGAACCGTTGAGGCCTTTGGCAATATTCATATTGATATTAATCAAGACGCTCAGGCTTTCCGGCTTGGGCGTGAGCATGATGTCCACCGTCCGCTGAAAGACGAACATGGCCAAGTTGACGATGTTTTTTCTTACATCTGCGGGCTGGCGGCAATTTTCCTCGTTCATTGCGGCAGCAATAATCGTCCACAGGCGGCGATTTTTTTCCAGGGCTTCGGTCAGTTCGCTTTTTTTCTGTTCCCAGTTTTCGCGAATGTTGTTCAGAGCCGAAGCCGTCCGGATCAAAGCCCGGCTTTCCAGCTCGCTCTGCCCGAGGGAAGAGATTTCGTTTTGACTGTAATTTTGAGAAACATTCATTTTTCAACACCTAATTTTTTACAAGATTATGACATCTAAAAGTTTTTTTAACATAATTGTGTTAAATTTGTGTTTACTTAAATTTATATTACTATGAAAAGTGAAAAATTTAAAGGTAAAAGATAATGAAAACACTGCAGACTTTAGTCGTTGTTCTTTTGGCCAGCCTGGTTATAAAACCGGCTGCGGCCATCAAAATCATCGACAACGAAGTGCCTACCAAATATACGGACATCAAGGTAACGGGGTTTTACAACTATCCGCCTTTCGGAGAAACGACCGATCCGGAAAGCGAGGGGCGCTACGACTATACCGGGGTTTTCAACCAGTTTATCAGCGATTTTGCAGCGCAGTCCGGCGATTTTAAGCTCAAATACGTCATGTGGTACGAAACTTATCCGCAGGCGGTAAGGAAAGTGCGCTCCGGTAACATCGACATGATTTTGGGAATTTATCACGAAACGCAACTGTATCGCGGTTTGGAATATGTTTACCCCGCCATCATCGACAACCCGATTACCATTTTCATGTTGCCGCAAAACATTGAAAAGGTCAAAACGCTCGACGATCTGAAAAAGCTCAAAGGCGCCCGCAGCGGACGGGAATTTTACAGCGATTACGTCAGTGAACAAATGGCCGCTTATCAGTTGGAAGTCGTCGACAGCTCTTATGAACTGTTTGAGAAGCTGTTTACCGGCAAAATCGACTATATCATGATCAGCCAGTATTTCGGACTGATTGAAGCATCGAAACTCGGCCTGAGAGACAAAATCGGCATTTCTCGGCAAGTCGTCTGGAAAATGCCGTTATTTATCGGAGTTTCCAAGATTTCGCCTTATCGCAAATTTTTGGTACAACGCCTGACGCGCTTCAGCGAAGATCCGGAAAATCAGAAAAAAATCCGGCAAAAGCTGATCGACCTGGTTGTCCAAGCGGAGAAGGAAAGCCGGGGCATCGTTCCGCCGGCCTACGCTCTGGAGGAGAACCAGCTTTCCGATAAAAAACAATGATAAATGAGCCTGGCCGCTTGACCTTTAAATTCAAAAGGTTAAACTTATTTCAAATAACGAGAGATTCAGATTACAGGTAAAAGATCAGATGGTTTTGCTTATTCATCACCCCGCCGAGCCGGCCGCCAGAAAAATTCGGATCATGATGACCGAAAAACGCATGCTGTTTGTTTTACGCGAAGAAGAGCCGTGGAACCTTTCCGAAGACTTTTTTAAGTTGAATCCGGGAGGGAATTTGCCGGTTTTCATCAACGACGGCAGGGTCATCTCCGGTAATTACGCCATTAGCGAATATCTGGAAGAGGTCAATCCCGAAGTTAACCTTCTGGGGACCGATCCCCGGCAACGCGCCGAGGTGCGACGGATGACCGAATGGTTTGACGAGAAATTTTATCGGGAAGTGTATCGTCATATCGCCGCGGAAAAAATTCACAAGCGTTTTTCCAAAGGCGGCGCGCCGGATTCCCGCGTGTTGAAGGCCGGCCTGAACAACCTCAATTTTCATCTTGAATACACCGACTGGCTGGCGGAGCGCAACAATTATCTGGCGGGAGAGGACTTTTCCCTGGCAGACATTACGGCAGCAGCGCATTTTTCAATTATCGACTATCTCGGCGACGTTCCCTGGGATGGCTATAAAAATGCCAAATTGTGGTATTCCAAGGTGAAGTCCCGTCCCTGTTTCAAAGATATCCTAAAAGACAACATTAAGGGAATTTTGCCGTCGAAAAACTATGCCAATTTGGATTTCTGAGGATTGAAAAAATGAACAAAAAAGCTTTTCTGCCGCTTGCTTTTCTTTTGGCCCTCGGGTCCTGCACTTATCTGTACAAAGGCAGCGGTCAAGTGGTTTATCACTGGGAAAGAGACAATACCGGCGTGCAAAAGTTTTCCACGGACCATACAGAATGTCTGAACAAAGCCAAAGAATTCAAATTATGGCCGGATTTTCGTACCTGGTTTTATTCGGAAGAAACTAAGCTCAATACACGTGCCGACTGGCATGCCGACAAAGGAATTTGGGCATCTTACGTTCCTTACCCCGGCGCTCAACCCCTGATGGTTAATTCCCGCCGAAACGACGAGGACGTTAACCCCATCGAATATCGAAAATGCATGGAAAGCAAAGGCTACTGGAATCGGGAGCATGACATTCCCGAAATTACCAACATCAATCTGCATCATTATGAACAGCCGCGACGGTATCCGATTTTTGCGCCGCCTCCTTTTGGCGACGATTAACCTCGCAGCCCGAGCAAGGCGCTTTATAATCGTAATGCGTCCGATAACCGCCGCCGACAGACTTGTAAAAACTGATGATGTTTTGATAAATGGCGCCGTTACTGGCAATCAGAGTATTTTGAGACTCCAAAAGATTTTGCTGAGAGGTCAGAACGTCGTTAAAATCTATCAGCCCTTCCTTATATTTGCTTAAGGTTAAGGAGGCGACTTCCTGCTGAGACAAAACGGCTTCCCGGGAGGATTGGTTTTTATGATATTCTTTTTCTACCGAAACCATGGCGTTTTTCACCTCGTTGGCAGCATTTAGCAGACTTTGTTGATAAAGATAAAAATATTCCTTTTTGATTTCTTTTTGCAATTTTACATTATTTACCAACTGTCCCCATTGAAAAATCGGCAAAGTCAACGATGGCGAATAGTTGTAGGTATCCGTCGCTGAGCTGAACAAACGGCCGAGATTTCGCGATTGGAAGCCGAAGAAAGCGCTCAGACTGACATTGGGCAGCATCTGGGCAACGGCCTGGCCGACGGCGGCGTTTTTGGCAATCAGGTTTTGTTCGGAAATCTGCACATCGGGACGATCCCGCAAGACATCTGCCGGCAACTGATAAAGCTTGGCCAGATCATAGTTGAAGCGGCGGCGCACCAGATTGTTTTCCTTTATCTGCAGCATTTCCTCCAGCTGTCCGGGCAGTTTACCGCTCAAAATGGCCAGAGAATTACGGTACGCCTCAATTTGATATTCCAACTGAGGAATGGTTTCGCGCGTCGTTTCAACAATATAACGCGCCTGGTTAAGGCTGATATCGTCAGCCAAACCGACGTCATATTTTTGCTTGACCAGATCATAAATGTTTTCTTGGATCTTCAAGTTTCTTTTGGCTATGCGCAGCTGTTCGTCGGCAACGCGAAGCGCTATGTAATTATTGGCAACTTCGGCAGTCAGACTTAAACGGACGTTATCCAACGCCGACGCCGCTCCCTGATACAAGGCCAAAGTCTGTTCCGTCAGCCGACGGCCGCCGCCCCAGATATCAATTTCCCAAGAAGCGTCCAACCCCGCCTGATAATAATCCGTCGACAGAGCCATGCCGTAGCTCTGGTTGTCTTTCATATAATGGTAGCTTCCGTCCGCGCTGAGTTTGGGCAAATTATTGACGGCATTGATTTTGAGGTTCTGCCGCGCCTGACGCAACTTGTGAATCGTCGCCTTGACATTGGGATTATCGGCTCCGGCCTCGGCGATCAAACGGTTGAGCACCGGATCGTTAAAGCTTTTATACCAATCTTTGGCAATTGGGCGGGCCTGTTCGGGCTTGAGGTCCAAAGACTTTTTGATCTCCGGCGCCGAATAGAACTGCGGACGCTCATAATCAGGCCCGACGCTGCTGCAGGAAGCCAACAAAACCATGCTGAAACTGATTAACCATTTATTTTTTGTCATGACCGCCCCGCTTGTGAGAAGTTTTTTCCGGTACGTATTTTATCCCGAGAGGATTGCCCTGCGCCTTGTTTTGCGCCTGGATTTCGGCTTCTTCGCGGCCACCTCCGGCCTTTTCCTTTATGGTTTCAAACAAGGCAAACAATGCCGGAATGAAAATGATGCCGACAAAGGTGGCAGCAATCATGCCAAAGAAAACGGAGGTGCCGATGGCAATTTGCGAAGACGCGCCGGCCCCGGTGGCAATAATCATCGGAAACACGCCGAGAATAAAGGTCAGTGCGGTCATCAGCACAGCGCGGAATCTTTCGGAGGCGCCTAATCTGGCCGCTTCCAGAATCGGTGCGCCGTCATCGCGATAAGCTTTGGTAAATTCAACAATCAGAATCGCGTTTTTGGCAGCCAGACCTATCAACATAATCAGACCGAGCTGGGCATAAATGCTTAAGGACTGCCCCATCACATACAAACCGATCAATGCGCCGATGATAGAAAACACGGTGGAAAACATCACGGAAAAGGCCAGCATCCAGCTCTCATACAAAGCCACCAGAAACAGATAGCAAAAGATCAGCGCCAAAGAGATGAGGAAGGTGGCCAAACCGGCTGCTTCCACCTCCTGCAGGCTCAGTCCGGTCCAGGCGATGTCATAGCCGGAAGGAAGAATTTTGGCCGCCGTTTCGCGTACCGCGTCAATCGCCGTTCCGGTACTGACGCTCTCGGCCGCCTGAGCCACGATCGAGGCATTGGTATACTGATTATAGCGATAGATGATTTTTGGCGAAACGGTGGTGCTGACGTCAGCAAAACTCTTGACGCGAATCATATCGCCGGTGGTGGAGCGAACGTACAGGTTTTCGACGTTATTTACGTTTTGACGATATTGATAATCCGCCTGAATAATCACCTTGTTCACCTGGCCGCTGAGGGTGATGTTGTTGATATAACGCGAGCCGAGATTGTTTTGCAGGGCCGTAAACAAATTGGCAACCGGGATGTTGTACGCTTCCAGCTTCGTACGGTCAATATCCAAGTAAATATGCGGGGTATCGGCGGTAAACGTGCTGAAGGCATAAGACAGGCTCTTGTTCTCATTAAGGGCCATGAGGAATTCTCCCATGGTCTGATAAAGCTGGTTTGGCGTCAGGTTGCCGTTGCGAGCCAAAAGCTCCAAGCTCAAGCCGTTGCTTTGGCCGATGCCGGGGATTGAGGGCGGCGCAAAGAACTGAATTTCGGCTTCGGGATTGCCGGCAAACATTTCGCTCAGAGAGGCGGTCAGGCCTTCAATCGACAAAGTCTTGGTCTTGCGTTTTGACCAGTCTTGCAAACCGATCACGCCAAGAGCAACGTTTTCTCCGCCACCACCTAGCAAACTGTAACCGGCAACGGAGATGAAATATTCCACGCCGTCCATCTTCAAAATCTTGTCTCCGGCTTCGGCCAAAAGACGGTTCGTCTGGGTGATGGTTGCCGTGTCCCGCAGTTGGAAATTGGCAAAAACAATGCCCTGGTCTTCTTCCGGCAGAAAAGACGTGGCCGTTAAACGAAAGCCGATCCAAGTGACCGCTATGGCAGCAACAATCACCAGAGCCGTCACTTTCAGGTAGGAAGAGAAATAGCCGACAACGCTTAAATATTTTTCTTTGAAAAAGTCAATCGTCTCGTTAAACCATTTGAAAAAGCCTTGCGGATTTTCATTTTTGTCGCCGCGCAGAAAAATGGCGCACAAAGACGGACTGAGCGTCAGCGCGTTAAAGGCCGAAAAGACAACCGCCGTGGCAATGGTAACGGCAAACTGCTGATAAATTTTTCCGGTAATACCGGCCATCAGCCCGACGGGAATAAAAATTGACAAGAGGACAAAGGTGGTGGCGATAATCGCGCTGGCAATTTGTTGCATGGCTTTTACCGCAGCGGCCTTAGCGTCCATTTTTTCATAACTCATCAGGTATTCAACGCGCTCTACCACGATAATGGCATCATCCACAACCAAACCGATGGCCAAAATCATGGCAAACAGCGTCAAAATGTTAATGTCAAATCCCAGCAGGTAAATCACGGCAAAGGTGGCTATCAGCGACACCGGAATGGTAATCAATGGGATCAGCGTGGTTTTCATTTTCTGCAAAAACAGATAAGTCACCAAAACGACCAGAGAAAAAGTAATGATCAGGGTTTCCAAAATGCTTTGAATCGAGGCTTTGACAAACTTGGTAGAATCGTAGGCCGTGGCAAATTCCATGTCTGCGGGAAAATCTTTTTTCAGGGTTTCGATTTCTTTTTCAACATTTTTCATAATCTCCAAAGAATTGGAATTCGGCGTTTGGCTGAGCCCAATAACCACCGAGGGAGAATTGTCAAAATGCGCGTTCATGTTATAAGTATCGGCTCCGAGTTCTATACGGGCAACGTCTTTCAGGCGTACAATACCGCCGTCGGCAGAAGTGGTTACGATGATGTTCTTAAAGTCTTCGACGTCATTAAGCAGCCCCTTAGCCGTCAAAGACAGAACAACCGCCGTATCCGGCCCGGATGGCGCGGCGCCGACTTCACCGATGGAGGCCTGGGTATTTTGAGATTCTATCGCGGTCACAATGTCATTGCTGTCCAAGCCGAGGGAGGTCAGGCGCTCGGAATTCAGCCAAATGCGCATGGAATACTGCGGACCGTAAATGTCTACGCTGCCGATACCGTCCACGCGGGCCAGCGGATTTTGAATGTTGGTATAGGCAAAATTGCTGAGATAAAGATCATCATAAGTATTGTTGGGAGAACGCAAAATCAGCATCGCCAAAATATTGGCCGACTGGGTTTTTACTGTCAACCCTTCTTCATTAACAATGGTCGGAAGCTGAGACGTCACCTGTTGCAGGCGATTTTCCACCTTCACTTGGGCAATGTCGGGATCCGTGCCGATATCAAAGGTAATCGTCAGCTGATAAGAACCGTCGTCGTCAGAGGTCGACGACATGTAAAGCATGCCCTCGACACCGTTGATCTGATTTTCAATCGGGATAGCCACGGTATCAACCACCACTTGGGCGCTGGCACCGGGATAAGTGGCGGAAACAACAATCTGCGGCGGCGTAATCTGCGGGTATTGCGAAATCGGCAAAACGGCAATCGCCAGCAACCCCAACAGCACCATGATGATGGATATGACGCCGGCAAACCGCGGTTTATCGATAAAATAAGCTGAAAACATCAGTTTTTCTCCCCGAGGGCGGCGGTTTTAGTCTTAATGACCGTATTGGGGGCAATGCGGCCAAGCTTGTCCAAAACAACTTGGTCGCCGGCTTTGAAGGTGTTTTCCAAAATATAATCGTTGCCATCGGTAGCAATGATGTTGATCTTGGCGCGAACCAGCTTGCCGTCACGGATCATGTTAATGTAGTTTCCTTCCGGCGTCATGGTGACGAGGTTTTGCCGCAGACGGACGACGTCGGCAAGTTTCTTTTCAATCAAAACATCAACATAAGCATTGGGAACCAACAGGCGGCGCTCGTTGGCAAAGTCGGCATAGACGGCGATGGAATTAGTGCTGCGGTCGATTTCGTTATTGAGGTATTTGTATTCTCCGGCCCGGTCGAACAAGCTGCCGTCGGCAAGGCGGATGACAATCTTTTCTCCCTCAAACAACGCTCCGGGGTGTCGGGACTGTTCTTCAAGATAGTCCTTGTCGGTGATGGAAAAGACGACGCGGATTGGATCATATTGCACAATTTTGGCCAAAGGCGCCGAACCGGGAGACACATAATTACCCTTGGTCAGGTCTATCGTGCCGACCACACCGTCAATGGGAGCCTTGATGACGGTATAATCATAGTTTACCCGCGCCAGAGCCACGTCGGCCTTGGCTTTGGAAACGGCGGCCAAAGCCGAAAGATAGGATGCCTTGGCATTGTCGCGGTCGGTTTTGGAAATAGCCTTTTCTCCGGCACGTTTGATGCGGTCATAATAAACCTTGGCGTTGTTAAAAGTCGCTTCCGCCTGCTGTTGTGCGGCTTTGGCAGCATCCAGGGAAGCCTTGTACTGGCTTTGCTCTATTTTTATTAGCGTTTCGCCGGCTTTGACCGTTTCTCCCCCTTTGACGCTGATTTCTTCCAGATAACCGTTAATATACGGCACAAGGTCAACCGAATGAATGGGAGTGACATAACCGATGTAAGAGCGATTCAAGCTTATGTCCTCAGCCTGCAGCGGTGCAACATTAACCGTCAATTGCGGTTTTTCCTCCGTTTTGCTCTGCGCCGAATGCATTGTCAGGGCGGCGACGGCCGCGATTATAATCAGAATGAGCAGCAGACGGCTGTACGTCTTTTTTTCGGTCGGGTTTTGCATTGCGCTTTCCTTGGTTGAACTTATTGTTATGACAAGTTTTAAATAATTAGCCTCCTTCTTAATTCAAGTGAAAAGGCACAATATTAATTTTTCTTCTTTAGGTGGTTTAAATTTTAAAATACAACTTTATTTTTTTAATAAACGACGATTTTGAAAAATCTGCGAAAATTAATGCGTTTTTGAAGATTTTTTGCGTATTTTCGATAATATTTACATATTTTTGTTGTTATTTAAAAAAATCGGCGTTAAAAATGTGAAGTGTTTGTGTATCATTTAACTACAAAGAAAGATAAAAGCTTATGTCCGACTCTTTAGATCCCAAAGTAATCAGCAAGCTGGCTGAAATTCTTGACAAGAACAATTTGACCGAACTGGAATATGAAGACGAAGGCTGCCGTATCTGTCTGACCCGAGATCACCGGCCGACCCCGGCTCCCCTGCCTTCGTTCGCTCCGGTTGCTCCGGCTCCTCAGGCAGCGCCGCTTCCCGCTCCGGCAGGACAACCCGCCGCCATACCGGCTCCGGTCGCCGAAGAAGCCGATTATTCAAACAGCCCCAATGCCGTCAAATCTCCGATGGTGGGTGTTGTTTACCTTTCGGCCGACCCCAATTCGCCCGACTATGTCAAAGTCGGCGACAGCGTGAGCGAAGGCGATACCGTTTGTTTGATTGAGGCTATGAAAACGTTTAATCCGGTTAAAGCTCACAAAGGCGGCAAAGTGACCAAGATTTTGGTCGCCGGAGGCGATCCCGTCGAATACGGAGAACCTTTGATCATCATCGAATAGTGTCTTAACTTGCTAGGATTAGATTATGTTTGAAAAAGTATTGATCGCCAACCGCGGCGAAGTCGCTTTGAGAATTCACCGAGCTTGCCGAGAAATGGGCATCAAAACCGTCGCCGTTCACTCGGAAGCCGACGCAACTGCCATGCATGTGCGCCTGGCCGACGAAGCCGTTTGCATCGGCCCTGCCAGATCGGCTGATTCTTATCTCAACAAGTCCGCTATTATTTCCGCGGCATTAATCACAGGTGCAGACGCCATTCATCCGGGTTTCGGCTTCTTGTCCGAAAATGCAGACTTTGCCGAAATGGTCGAGGAACACGGAATCACCTTCATCGGGCCGACTTCGGCGCAAATGCGCCTGATGGGCGACAAGATCACCGCCCGCAAGGCAGCCGAGGAAGCGGGCCTGCCCGTTACTCCGGGATCTCCGGCTTTGGAAAGCGTCGAACACGCCATTGAATGGGCCAACAAAATCGGCTATCCGGTTATTGTCAAAGCGACAGCCGGCGGCGGCGGCAAAGGCATGAAGATCGCCTTTAACGATGACGAAATGAAGGAAGCTTTTACCATGGCCAAAGCCGAAGCCAAAGCTGCTTTTACCAGCGACGTGGTATATATGGAAAAATATCTGCAAAAGCCACGGCATATTGAAATGCAGGTTCTGGCCGACAAATACGGTCATGTTGTGCATCTGGGCGAAAGGGACTGCTCCATTCAGCGCAACAATCAGAAAGTCATTGAAGAAACTCCGTCCCCGGCTCTCAATCGCCAACAAAGGGAAGAAATCGGCGACATTGTGCGCAAGGCGGTTGAAAAAATCGGCTATACCAGCGCCGGAACTTTGGAGTTTTTGTTTGAAGACGGTCGTTTTTATTTTATGGAAATGAACACCCGTCTGCAAGTGGAACATCCGATTACCGAAGCGGTTACAGGCATCGATATTGTTCGGGAACAAATTCGCATTGCCAGTGGTGCTGCTCTCGGCTATGAACAAAAGGATATTACCTTCAACGGCCACGCGATCGAATGTCGAATCAATGCCGAAAATCCCGAAACCTTTGCCCCCTGCCCCGGGAAAATTACCGAATGGCATGCGCCGGGCGGTCTGGGCGTTCGTGTGGATTCCGAAATTTATTCCGGTTATTCGATTCCGCCGTTTTATGACAGCATGATCGCCAAATTGATCGTCAGCGGCAAAACCCGTAACGCTGCGTTAATGCGCTTGCGCAGAGCCTTGGAGGAATTTGTCATCGAAGGCGTGCAAACAACGATCCCTCTGCAGCAGCAGATCATTTCCCAGGCTGAATTTATTGACGGTCAGTATAATATTCACTGGCTGGAGAAATTTATGGAAAAACGAGCCGGAAAATAATCTTTCAAGAAAAAAAATCCCTGTAAAACAGGGATTTTTTATTATCTTAATTACCAGGGAACGTCATTGACGCAACGCGATGGTTCCGTTTGGCAATCGGGACGATTCAAGTCATGAAGACGGTTTCGGTCGGGGGTAAATTCACCGACGGTACATGCCGCCAATGTCATCAGCAAAAAGAAAGTTATAAATTTTTTCATCAATTTTTCCTAAAAGAAAGGCCGGAAACGCACGGCGCTCCATATGACCAAAATAAACACAACAACAAAAATCCGAGACAATCCGCCCAGCCAGCTGCTTTTGTCATAAGCCGCCGACGCACGCCAAACGCCTTTGAACACCATGACCGTATAAACGCTCAGAACAAGCAACGAACTTAAGTAGCACAGAGTCCACAAAATGCTCATTTTGCTGGAATATATGGGATGAAAATAATGCAAAAAGTAATTAAAGAGGGAAACGCTCCCGGTATAACGAATCAACATCGCTGCAGAAAATTTGTTTGCCAAGGCAAGGACAAGCAGGCCGATTATTCCAAATTTCCAAAAGGTCACGCCCAAGCTTAACTCGCCATTTACCAGTTTCTTAAACATAACTCTTCCTTCATGCGTTATTTATGGCAATCATTATTGCCGGTTGCAAAAAAATTAGCAAGCTGAAATTTTCTTTTTCTAACAGTTAGCGACATTAACGGCCAAACCGCCAAGCGAGGTTTCCTTATATTTGTTGTTCATGTCGGTACCGGTTGCATACATGGTTTTGATGACGCTGTCCAGAGACACTAAATGGCTGCTGGCGCTTTTCATGGCAATGCGGGCGGAATTGACGGCCTTGACGGCGCCCATGGCATTGCGCTCGATACAAGGAACCTGAACTAAACCGCCGATCGGATCACAGGTCAAGCCAAGGTTGTGTTCCATGGCGATTTCCGCAGCATTTTCGACTTGACGGTCTGTTCCGCCCATGGCCGAAACCAGTCCTCCGGCCGCCATGGAGCAGGCAACGCCGACTTCTCCCTGGCAACCGACTTCGGCGCCGGAGATTGAGGCGTTGGTTCGATACAAGCTGCAAATGGCCGAAGCGGTCAGCATGAATTTTCCGATCCCCTCCGCCTGAGAATAAGGCGACTTTTGTGCGGCAAAGCGCTCATAATAACGCATGACTGCGGGAATAACGCCGGCCGATCCCATTGTCGGTGCCGTGACGATCTGCCCGCCGGCGGCGTTTTCTTCGGCAACGGCAAAGCCCCAGAGATTAATCCAATCAATCATTAAAAGCGGATCATAGTCGTTATTGCGAAACTTTTCTTCCAGACGCTCATAAATTTCATGCGCCCGACGACGAATGTTTAATCCGCCCGGCAAAATTCCTTCGGTTCGCATGCCTCGGTCTATGGAATTTTGCATCAGCGCATGGAGCTTTTTGATGCCGGTGCGGACTTCTTCTTCCGGTCGCAGCGCCAATTCATTAAGCCAGACGATTTCGGCAATGCTTTTCTTTTCCTCCTCGCAAATCTTTATCAGTTGGTTGCAGCTGTCAAATTCGTAAGGAACGTTGTATGGCTGGCGCTCAATGCGGTTTTTAACTTCGTCTCGCCGGGCGATGGTGCCGCCGCCGACCGAAAAATACACTTCCTCCAGCAACGGGTTTCCCGCTGCGTCAAAAGCCTCAAATTTCATGCCGTTGGAATGTTCGGGCAAAAAGGTTTGCTTCTCAAAGACTATGTCATTTTGCAGATCAAACGCAATCGGCCGCTCCTGGCCAAGGTGGAGTATATGATCGCGTTCTACCGCCACGACATAAGGCTTGGAAGGGTCGACGGCTTCGGCTTCCAGCTCCATCAATCCATAGACGACGGCTTTGACCGTGCCGTGGCCGTGCCCCGTCAGCGCCAAAGATCCGTACAGCGTCACCCGCAGACGGCTGACCTGATCAAATTTTCCGAGCCGGCGCAAATTGCCGACATAGCGTTTGGCAGCGCGCATCGGTCCGACAGTATGGGAACTTGAGGGGCCGACGCCGACGGTAAAAATTTCAAATAGACTGTAATACATTTCAAAACTTCGACTTAATAAGTTTATAAGGCTTGAGTCCAAGCTGACGTTGAACAGCGGCAATTCGGCGCGAGATTTCTCCCCAGCGGGCGTAGTTGTCGATAAAGCGTTTGGCAAACTCGGGAGATTTGGACAATTGAACGGCTATCGTTTCTTCCAGAAGCTGATTCATGACGTCCGGCAACTTCAAAAAATCTATTTTGAGCTTTTCGTCTTTGGTAAAAGACAAAACCCCGTGTTCCAGCAAGTAATTAAATTGTATCAAATCCGCGACGCGGTGCGGATGACTCAGTTGCGGCTCCGCTCGCAGCAACAGACTTGAAATGATCCAGGTGGCGTAAACTTTATACAGCGTTTCGCGGTCGATGACGCCGGCTTTGACATATTCGGGCATCATGGCAACGGAAATGACATCCGCCTTATGCTCCTCAACAATATGGCCGTAAAGACCGAGGGCATTTTGATAATCGCTGTCCGGCCCCAAGGAATGGCCGTTTTCATGACCGATGACGAACAGGTGCAGCGCCTCAAGGTCATAATATGCATGCAATTCCGGACTGACCAAATGCTCCAGAAGTTTTTTTGTTCTTTCCCTGTCTTCGGTTTGGCGCACCTGACGGTGATAGACGTTACGGCGCCCGCCGCCGGTTTTGACTGCCAGTTTATCGTTATTGGGCAGATTCTGCGCCGTGGTAATGCCGCCGCGGCATTGAGCATAATCGCCGCTCAGGGCCACAAGGTCAACGTCGACCATGGTTTGTTTGATCTCCTCCTGATCCAAAAGCCGCTGCCGATAACGTTCGGCATAAGGCATCAGACGGGCCAGCTGCGGCAAAAGACTCTTAAAGCGCAAGATCAGTTCCGTTCCCTTGGCATTGACAATTCCGACGCGAACGCCGAGCATGTCTTTGCTGACGACTTCAATGCGATGTTGCTCAATCAAGCCGGCAAGTTTCGGATTTTCCAAAACCGTGGGCGTCATTTCGTCGTCATAATTTTCACGGCTGATCGTAAATTCCAAAGGCGTGTTCTGCAAAACCGCCCAATGCTTGTCTGCCAACATGTCCATGTCTTCGTTGTTTTGCAGCAGAGCCTGCGCCTGCCAGCCGAGGTAATCCTTAAAAGCCGCGTCGGTCGCATAATGTGCGGCACATTCCAGCTCATTTGCAATTTGCGAAAACTGCGGCGCAAAATACTGCGTATAATCTATGGCCTTCAGGCTGTCTTTGTCCCGACGCACCATAGTGCGAGCAGACAAGATTTTGCGAATCTCTTCAATTTGGCCGTCGGCAAACATTTTAAGCAAAATCCGATGAAATTCCTCTTGGGTTAAGTCTTGCGGATAAAAATTATGCGCCGGCAACAAATGCAATCCTTTGAAGAGCTCAACCGGTTCCGGGTCCACGCCGTTCAGCGCAGCCAGTCCCTGAAAAGAGTTAAACAACCGCAAAGCCAAAGCCGCATACGGACTGGAAAGGGCCGCTTCTTCCAAAGCTTTTTTCTGGCTGAGGTTTTGCGGGTGATCCATCTCCAGGGCAACGTCGGTCATGATTTCCGCGGCACGGACCAAGTGGGCCAGAGCCTTTTTGTCGCCCTCGGCCAAAGATTTATAAGCGCCGGAAGTTTTGCCCAGCAATTCAATGGTGATCGCTTGGTCATTGAGGCGGTGTTCAAGATCTTCCCGGCTCAGCGCCAGTTCAAAACCGTTAATCTGCATTTGTCTTTATCTCCACAACCCGGAATCTATAAGCCTTGATGTTATTGGACCAATAACTCGGACTCATGCCGGCCTTTATTTTCAAATTGTTCAAAAAATCGCGCCGATCCGGCAGCTGCTGCCAAACAACCGGCAAAAAGACACCTTGGCGATTGCCGTCCCGGATAATCAGGCCGTCAGTCCCGGGCTGCAGCCGCTTCAGCAAGTCTTCTTCAGAAGTAAAGTCTATTCTTTCATAATCCGACACCAGAGATACGGAAACCTCAATCTGCGGCAGCTCATCGGCGTTGACCGGCGGAAAACGCGAATCCTCCAAAGCCGCGGCATAAGCATTGGCGGCAACATCTCCGGCAACGGCCATATTAGGTAACAAAGAACCGATACAACCGCGCAATTCGCCGTTTTTGTAAAGGGTGACGAAGGCCGCCCCTTTGTCAAACAAAACATCAGGATAATCAGCGCGCGACGGCTTAAACCGATTATGGTGTAACACGGCTTCTTCCAAAGCAATCCGGGCGATTTTTAACAAATCTTTGCCATGATCCACCGCAAAGCTCTTCAGGTTGAGTACCTCTTGCTCCAAATGGCTGAGCGGACGGGACGGCTTTTTTTGATTTTCGGCAAAGAGCCAAGAGCCATAACCGACAACCGCATTATATTCTCCGCCAGCGTCTCCAGAATTGGCCATATCCAGCATTTCCGGCTGCAATTGGCGCTTTTGTGCCAGCAATAAAGCCGCATTGATGCCGACGGCACCGCAAGACATATGATCTTCCACTTCGGGAAGAGCGGCGGCAACCTTGTCCGCGGTTTGGCGATCTTGCTTTTGCGCGGCTTCATAATCCAGATAATGCGACAAATCGGCCGAGACGATTATCACCGTGTCTTCGCGGCCGAGATAGGGGGCAAGAGCCTCGGCCAAAACGGCGGGATCCGCCGCGCCATAAACCAATGGCACTATTTTGAATCCGGAGGACAGCGTCTTTTGCAAAAACGGCAGCTGTACCTCCAGAGAATGCTCGTGCAAATGCGCCTCCTCAAAATACCTGAAACCGGGACGACGGCTTAATTCTTCGTTGATCTCGCGGTTGAGGGGGATTTTGCCCAAAGGGGTTGAAAAATAATCGGCAGGAGAAAGCGCTATTCCCCGAAAAGCCACGCGATGCGAAGGGCCGACCAAAATCACGTTTCTGATCCGATCTTTAAATTGCGACAGTTCCTTATAAGCCTTGGCCGCAACCTTGGCCGAATATTGGTATCCGGCATGCGGCACAATCAACAAATGCGGCTGAGATATGCGGCGCGATCCGGCCTCGGCGCCAAGGTAAAGATCCAGGCTTTTTTCCAACGCCTGAGGATCCGCCTCGTAAAACAAACCGGCAACGGCGGGCATGCGCTCTTTGTCCATTTCATCATCTCCGGAATAATAATCGTTTATCAATTGCGAATTTGAGCCGATATGGGTGGTAAAACGGCAATAATTCAACACCAGCAGAGCCAGCAGGGCCAAGGCGACAAAGATATAGCGCGGCAGGCGGCCGTAATCGATTTCAAATTTGCTCATCGGCGAATCTTCTCAAAGGTTTGTTCCAGACGGGTTAAGCTTAGGCGTTTTGTTTTAAGAATTCGCTAATGAGATGAAAAATTTTGCGTCGCTGCGCCGGCGGATTTTCCCAGACAATCAAAAAAACTGACAAAGTCGGAAAAATAGTGAATATCCGTCCGGTGCGGACTGTCGTTTCCCCAGATCGGTTGTCCGATGCGGATCGGCAGAGCGCCGACCGCCAAAGCGCAGTCGCTGTCTTGGGTCGAATCGCCGATGATCCAAACCTTGTCTGCGGTAATTTCTTCCGGTTGCAGATAACCTTCCAGGGCATAAAGCGCCTGGTCGCCAAAAGGCTTGTCGCGCGGCGCTTCCTGTCCGCAGACGATTTTTTCAAAAAGGGAAGCGTCATAGAGCAGCGGCAACTCGTATTCCAAAAGGCACCGCTCCTTGTTGGTCATGATCATCAATTTGATGCCGCGGCGATGAAAAAACTCCAACACGTTATGCGTTCCGGGAAAAGCGGAAATCAGCTCCTTGACATTGGCCTTGTATATCTCGCGGTAGCGGTCATAGATCTCCTGCGCCTTGGGACCGAACATCAGAGGAAAATTTTGCTTGAAAGACAACTCGGGATCCCTCTTGGAAGCAAAAAAGTCAAACCCGGGCAAGCCGTATTCCGCCAATACCAAATTGATGGAAAACAGCAATGCCGGCCGGCTTTGCGCCAGGGTGTTATCCCAGTCAAAGATAACGATTTTCAGGTCGGATAAATTGAGCAGCGGCATTTTTTCACCCATTATGTTGCACTTGTCACATAGATAATTCATCAAATCGGTTGTTCAATAGGAAAAAGGATCAGCCCGACAACGGACATAAAGCAATCCCGGTGCGAAAGAAGCAACCGGGATTGCAAAACGGATCAGAGGTTTTTGCCAATCTTGGTCTTGCCGCCCATATAAGGCTGAAGCTTGAGGGGAATATTCACCGTACCGTCGGCATTTTGATGATTTTCAATAAACGGCACCAGCGCCCGCGGTGTGGCAATGCCGGTATTGTTTAAGGTATGGACAAAGCGAACCTTGCCGTTGGCATTGTCGCGATAACGTAGATTGGTGCGCCGCGCCTGCCACTCGGTAATATTGGAGCAGGAATGCGTTTCCCGGTAGCAGTTTTGCGAAGGCACCCAAGCTTCAAGGTCATACTGGCGGTATTTGGGAGCGCCCATGTCACCGGTGCAGACCTCCAACACCTGATACGGCAACTCCAGATCCTGCAAAATCTCTTCCGAGATTTCCAGCAGTTTTTTGTGCCATTTTTCGCTTTCGGCAATATCGTTTTTGCAGATAACGAACTGCTCGGTCTTCATAAATTGGTGGACACGCACCAGACCGCGCGTGTCTTTGCCCGCGGCACCGGCCTCACGACGGAAACAGGGTGAAAAACCGGCGTAAAGAATCGGCAGCTCGTTTTCATTCAAAATTTCGTCGGCACGCAGCGAGTTCAAAATCAGCTCTGCGGTGCCGGAAAGATAAACGTCGTCTGCCGGCATGTAATAAATTTCATCCCGCGAGAAGGGAAGATAACCCTGGCCGTAAAGCGGCTTTTCCTTAGAAAGGGACGGAACGGTGATAACCGTAAAGCCGTAAGAGCGCAACTTGTCCAACACCATCATGTGAATGGCCAGTTCCAGCCGGGCAAGATCGTTTTTGATGGCATAAGTCCTGGAACCGGAAATCCGGGCAATGCGTTCCATCTCCGACCAATCGTTGAACTCCATCAATTCGACATGATCTTTGGGAGCAAAGTCAAATTTCCGCGGTTCGCCGACACGACGACGCACCACATTGGCGGAATCATCCGGGCCGACGGGGCTTTCCGGCGAAGGCAGATTGGGCATACGCAGCATAATCTCGTCAAATTTGGCTTGTTCGACGGCCAATTTTTCCTGCTCCGTCTTCAGTTCTTCGCCGATTTCCTTACTCTTGGCAATAATGGCCGGACGTTCTTCCGGCGAAGCGTTTTTGATGGAATTGCTGAGTTTGTTCTTTTCTTCGGACAAAGACTGAGATGAGGTTTTTAATTTATTGATATCTTTATGCAACGCGATCAGAGCGTCAATATCTATCGCATCGGGACCATAGCCTTTTTTGGCCAAGCCTGTTTTGACGAGATCCGGGTTCTCAATAATAAATTTCATATCCAACATCGTTTCTTTGTCCTAATTTTTGATATAAGTTTATATTTTAATTGATTTTAATCCGTGCATAGAGTATCAATTCTATAAATAAATACAACAAAAATATGTCAAGGAATAACACAAAAATGTTTGAAGGAAAAAAGATTTTGACCGGGGTCAAACCAACAGGCACCCCACATCTCGGAAATTACCTCGGCGCGATCAAACCGGCTATCGCCTTGGGAAAGAAGGCTCTCGCCGCCAACGGACGGCATTATATGTTCATTGCCGACTATCACGCCATCAACGCCGAGAAAGATCCCGAAATCTTGAACCAGAAAATGAAGGAGATCGCTTGCATTTACCTTGCCGGCGGGTTGGACCCGGAAAAATCCGTTTTTTACCGGCAGTCGGATATTCCCGAGATCCCCGAGATCACAACCATTTTATACGCCTATACGCCCAAAGGCTTTATGAACAAGGCTCATGCTTATAAAGCTGCCGTCGACAAAAACCGCGAGGTGGGAAAAGCTGACGACGACGGCATCAATATGGGGCTTTATACTTATCCGACCCTGATGGCGGCCGATATTCTGGCCTATGATTCCGACATTGTACCGGTGGGAAAAGACCAGGTGCAGCATGTGGAAATTGCCAGAGATATCGCCGGCGCTATCAATGCCCATTACAATCGTCAACTTTTAAGTCTGCCGGAATATTACATTGACGAACATGTGGCCGTCGTTCCCGGCGTTGACGGCCGAAAGATGAGCAAGTCCTATGGCAACGTCATTCCTCTTTTCACCGAAGATCAGATCATCAAAAAAGCCATCTTCTCCATCAAAACCGATTCCCGACCGATGGAAGAACCGAAAGATCCGGAAGAAATTTTGGTTTACCAAATCTACAAATCCATCGCCGCACCGGCCCAACTCCAGGAAATGGCCGACGGTTTGCGAGAGGGAAAACTCGGCTACGGACATATCAAGAACATGCTTCTTGACGCCGTTATTGCCGAGATTAAAGACATCAGAGAAAAATACTATTATTACATGGCACATTTCAACGAGGTGGAAGAACTGTTGGCTGCCGGTGCGGCCAAAGCGCGCCCGGACGCCGCGGCAACTCTCAAACGCCTCAAGGATGCCGTTTTCGGCCGGTAAGCTTATTATCCCCGCTGCGGCGGGGATTTTTGCCGCTGCAGAGAAATCTTATCTCTTTGTTAAGCTTGTGTTGTTATGATCAAATCAAAATACCGGATGGAGACAATGATGACCGACAATAAAACCCCAAAAAAACGGCGGGACATTCGCTTTGAAAAAGAAGCAAAAATGCTGCAGAAAAATTTGGAAAAACGCAAGAAACAACTGCAGGAACGCGCAAAATTGAAAGCAACCCAAAATCAGGAGAAAAGCCATGGATCAGATTAAAATCATCGGCGGAAACCGCTTAGAAGGCCAAATTTACATCAGCGGCGCAAAAAATGCCGCCCTGCCCTTGATTTGCGCCAGCCTACTGACGGAAGACACAGTGACCCTCACCAATATGCCGATGCTTTCAGACATTAAAGCCATGAATGCCCTTTTGGAACAATTGGGAACGCAAATCGACGAGTTTGACGACTTTGTCGACGGACACCCCACCAAAACTTATTCCTACCGGACGCCAAAGGCAACCTCCCTTGTCGCCCCTTACGATTATGTGCGAAAAATGAGGGCCTCCTACTATGTTTTGGGGCCGCTTCTGGCTCGTTACGGCAAATGCGAACTCTCTTTGCCCGGCGGCTGCGCCATCGGTGCCCGACCGATGGACATTCATCTGAGTTCGCTGGAACAAATGGGCGCAAAAATCGAAATTAAAAACGGCTATGTCTATGCCGAAGCGAATGGACGGCTCAAAGGTGCCAACATCGTTTTCCGCACAGTTTCCGTCGGTGCGACCTGCAATATCCTGATGGCCGCTACCTTGGCCGAAGGAACGACGGTTTTGGAGAATGCCGCCATGGAACCGGAAATCGGTGATCTGGCAGAACTGCTCAATGCGATGGGTGCCAAAATCAGCGGAATCGGTACGCCGGTGCTGACGATTGAAGGCGTGGAAAAGTTGCACGGTGCCAAACACAAGGTCATCGCCGACCGAATCGAGGCCGGATCTTATGCCGTCGCCGCCGCTATTACCCGCGGCCGAATCGAGTTGATCAATGCTTTGCCGCAAACACTCAAAAAACCTTTGCAAATTTTACGAGACATGGGCGTAACAATTGAAGAAAAGGAAAACAGTATTGTCGTTGACGCCCGCGACCGTACTTTGGTGGGCAAAGACATCATGACGGAGCCTTTTCCCGGTTTTCCGACGGATTTGCAGGCGCAGTTTTTGGCCTTGATGTTGACGGCGGAAGGCGCCTCAATGGTTACGGAAACGATTTTTGAAAACCGCTTTATGCATGTGCCGGAACTGTTGCGCATGGGTGCCGACATCAACGTGCACGGTCACGCTTCAGCCATTGTGCGCGGCGTCAAGAAGCTTTCCGGAGCTCAAGTGATGGCAACGGATCTTCGCGCTTCTTTTGCCCTGATTCTGGCCGGGTTGGTCGCCGACGGCGAAACGACTGTCAATCGCGTCTATCACCTTGATCGCGGCTATGAAAAACTGGAAGAAAAACTCAAAGGTGTCGGCGCCGACATCAGACGCGTCCAAGAAGTCGGCGAGGAAGAATAGCTAAAACAATTTGAGGATCGACTGGCTGGCTTGGGAGGCCAAAGACAAGGAGTTAACCGCCAACTGTTGCCGGGTTTGCAGGGCCAGCATGTTGGCCGACTCCTCGTTCATGTCGGCCAAGGTCAACTTGTCGGCGCCTTCGGTCAGCACGTTGATCAGGTTTTGCGTGAAGTTCTCTCGCGTGGTGACAATCGAATAATAATTGCCGAACTGACCGGAAGCCTGACGAATCTGACCGAGAGCGGCGGAAATTTCTGCCAAAGACCGGGCCACGTCCTCAACAATCAACCAATCGGCAGCATTTAAGCCCAGGGCCTTGAGAGTAAGGTCTTTGCCCCGTATGGCCAACCGTGCCGAACGGTCCTCGTTGAAGGTTACCGTCAATTCTTGTTCCTGCAGCAGGTTAATTCCTTTATAAGAGCTGTCTTTAATGAGCGACTCGTATTGAGAGAGAAGCTCATTGTAAGAAGAAATTTGAGTGCGAGACGCAACATAGGTCTTCCGCTCGGGCGTCAGACCGGTATTGCCGACCGCAACCTCCCCACCGGATTGCGCGGCTTTTAATAAGTCTGCGGCTAACATGTTTGTTATGTCGGAAATATCGGTACTTTTATCGGCTTCCAGAGTCCAATGCGGTGCCTGCACGGCGCCTGAATAAGGCTTGTCAGGATTGAAACTTTCGATTTCCTCCCGAGAGCTAAAGCATAAATCTTGCAAACCGATGATTTTGGCCGAACGTCCGTCTTCAGAAGTCCAGACGACAACACCGACAGCTGTTTTGTCGCCGTTATAATCATCAACAGAACCATAGCTCATATCAGAATACATCATGTCGCCTATTTTCGGCGTGTTGACCGAAGGATCGAAACGATTTTCTAAAAAGGAAAAACAGCGAACAAAAGCATTGTCAGCATATTTGTCGGAAAGATGACGCGCTCCTTCGGTCATACTAAATTTCCAGCTGCGAGAGGGCATACATTCGGAAGATGACCAATAACTGGCGTTTTGTAATATTTGCGTGTCAATGCCATGGGTTTTTAACTTTTCAAGAACATCGTTAATTTTATCTTTATTGTCGCCAATTGCGCCGGAATATTTGTCTCCGGCAGTCATGGCATCGGCATCCGTTCCGTAAAGCTCCATGAGTTCGCCGATGGAAGGCAAATACCATTGCCCTTGGCCGAAAGTAGCGTCGTCTTTGACAACCCCCGGGGCATAAAATTGATGCGTTGCCCAAGCAGCCGAAGCATTAGCTCCGATCTGACCGACAATGGCTTGGGTATTGCTCCTCCCATCATAAATTTCGGCATTGCCGTTGACTAAGTTATGTGCTCCTTGTCCGCTGACCTTAATCCCAAAAGTGTTGTCCAAGGATATTTTGCCGTCCTTATCGCAATGGATGCCGTAAACCTTATTGCCTTGAGCTTCAATTTCAATCAAGGAAATATCCGCCGACCCCGTCACCTCAATCGCAGATCCGCCGGAAGCGTTAATATAATCCAATTTAACATTGGTAACGGTTGCATTGCTGCCGGAGACGGACAAAAGGTCATCCGTGCCGCCATAACTTAGACAATGGCCGTTGCCGTCAATCGTCACGTTATTTGCCGCAATCTCCAACCCGGCATCCAAGACCACGTCATCAGCCAAGACCAGCCTGGCTCCGTCAACCATCAAAGCTTCAATCTCGGCACTGTTCATCGTAGAATTGATTGCTGTGTAACCTTGTTCCAAATAATAATCAATCGGCTTACTGACAGAGGACGAGCCATTTAAAGCTTGAGACGCAACGGCGGCGGCTTGTTCCAACAAAGCTGCTCCGGCCTGCAGTCCCTCAGTGGCCGCTTTAATCGTCTGGATTCCTTGCGCCATGGAATCGAGGAGAGAAGAAAGGTCACTAGCCCGATTGTTCAAAGAAACAGCAGTGTAGTATGATGAAGGGTTGTCGATGGCCGAGTTAACCTTCAATCCGGTCGAAAGACGATTTTGCGTCAAATCAACCTGACCCGCAATATTTTGCAGGCTTAACAAATTTGATCGCATCGACGCGGTTAGACTGATACTGTTGCTCATTATCTTCTTCTCCTTGGGTTTGATACCAAGACTATAGAAGAAACGAGAAATCAGCTCAAAAAACTTGCAAAACTTTTCCTCAGGCAATCGGGGTTTTGGATACTATCCATTAACCTCTTTATTGTCAAATTAGACTAATCGGTAATTTCTGCCTCATAGGCATAGACGATTTCGGTGTCTTTTTCGTTTTCTTCCAGACTCAGCTCGCAGACTAAGAGCTTGTCGGCTTCGGACAGACTGTCCAACACCTCGTCGTCAATCTGCGTCAGACGGACGCTGTCTTCAGGGTTACGGAATAAGATTGCCGATTTTTCGGCAAAATTGACTTCAATCGTCGGATTTTGCGGTTCGCCGGCACGGACATACAAAAGCAGCATGGCTTCATCTTCTTCATTAATCAGAAAATCATAGGTTTCAAATTCAGACATTTCCATGGGCGTAACCTTTTGCTAAAATTCATGACACGGATCAGGACCGCCGCAACGTTTCGGGGGAAGCAGGCAGCGGCCCAGACCTTTTATAAAGATCTTCCGTAGTGTCAGGCTAATCCAAATAGGTTGAAGAAATGTTAATTTTGCTTTTAAAAATACGATTTATCATTTATACTTGTTTCAAAACGGAGAAAAACCATGCATGCTTTTGTCGATAAAATACTGGAACTCTTAAAATGGCCGACTGCCGTTTATATGCTGCTTTCCACTCCGGCTTTTTTGCAGTCGCTGGCTTATTTTCAATTTACCAATCTGCGTTATGTGGTCTTAATTGCGGGCTTTTTCCTGTTTTACATTTCTCGTTCGATGATGGACGGTTCGGTCAAAACCAATATGGAAATTTCGGCCCATGAGGTAACGCATGCCTTTTTTGCCTTGTTGACGCTGCACAGAGTCAAATCCATCCGCGTTGACCCGGACAACAGCGGCGGCAACATGGCCTTTGAGGGCGAAGGAAATTGGCTGATCATCATTGCGCCTTATTTTTTTCCGTTGTTCGGCTTTTTTGCCATGGTCGGAATTTCCCTTTACACGGCTTTTGCGCCGACCAACCTTTTGCTCAATGGGATTCTCGGTTATTTTATCGGTTATCATTTGGACGTTGTCAGTTCCCAAATTCATGAAAAACAGACTGACCTGCCGAAAGTCGGCTATAAGTTTTGTGCTGTTTTTCTGCCGGGAGCCAACTTGTGGACTGTCGGGTCAATGCTGGCTTTTAATTCTCGCAGCTGGGAGGGAGTGTGGCTTTATCAAAAGCTGATCGCCCATCTTAACGCCGGTAATCTGCAATGGGTATTAAATTTTCTAAAGAATTTGTTCTAAACGACAATTGTCGGCATCTATTCTGAAGGGGCACCCCATCGGCAAAACATAACGGCTGGGAATGTGGCCGAACGGGAAATTGCGAATCAACGGCAGTTTGAGGTCACGGCAAAACAGGTCTAACACGTCGTCGATCGTTCCGTGGCTGTTTATTGCGCTTTCACACTCGCTAAAGCTCCCCAAGACCAAACCTTTCAGCGCCTTGAAGTCAGGCCGTTGACGCAGCTGTGTCAGCATGAAGTCTATTTTGTAGGGTTTTTCACATTCATCTTCAATAAGTAAAATTTTGCCGCTTAAATCAGGTGAGAAAGGCGTTCCGGTCAGGTAGCTGATTTCGCTCAAACAATCGCCGATCAAAACGCCTTCGGCTTTTCCGCCGTAAACGGTTTCGCCGCCCTGTGCCATGACGGGAGTCCCGCCGAGAACGGTTTTAAGGGAGCGTTCGACCAACGGATCTATTTTGCCGGTTTTGAAATCATAGATCAGCAGAAAACCCGAAACATAAGGATTGCCGGTTTTGGCATAGACGCCCATCTGCAGGGCCGTCGTATCGCTGAAACCGATGATCGGTTTGGGATTGGCGGCAATAACTTCATAATCCAGTCCGGGGAGAAGCCGCTGAGAACTGGCACCGCCATGCGGGCAAAAGAGCAGTTTTATCTCCGGGTCGCGATACATAGCCATAATGTCACGGATTTTATGAGAATCGGAAACCGGGGTCAGGCGCATGCCCTCCCACACGCTCGGCGCCACGACGGTTTTGAAACCAAGACGGTGCAAAAAGTCCAACCCGGCCTCAAACTCCACGGCGGTAGCGCCGGACAAGGAGATCGAAGGAGAAATGACGCCGACCGTCAGATTTTTTCCGAGATAATCGTTCATTAAAAGGCCTTCAACAATTGGCGGCTGAAATCGGGCAAAGAGTTATCCCGCGCTCCCATGATGACGACCCGGTCACCGGGACGGGCGTTTTTGAGAATATAGTCGCGCACGCGTTCCTTGGTTTCCAGAAACAAAGCGTTGACGCCATTATCCACCGCATATTTTACCAGATCAGCGCCGGAAATATCGCTGTCTTTGACCGGATCGCGCATATAGATTTCCGGCATGAGCAAAATGTCGTCCTTGTTTAAGACCTTGCCGAAAACCACGCCGTCTTCCTCGCCGGTAGTCCGGGCGGAAAAAGGCTTGTGCGACTGATACATGACGATCAGCCGACCGTCGTATTCGCGCAGAGCAGACAAAGAAGCTTCTATTTTACTGGCATTATGGGCAAAGTCGTCAAAAACGCTGATGTTGTTTTTGGTACCGGCCAGTTCCAAGCGCCGCTTGATGCCGGTGAAACCTTCCAAAGCCTTGGCGGCATCAAACTTGTCAATCCCCAACAAAACACAGGCCGAAATGGCAGCCAAAGCGTTAGAAACGTTAAACTTTCCGATCAACTGCAACTTGAAGCTCCGGCCATCAACGGAATATTTTACGCCGTTGTCCACCGCCTCAATGTTATAAGCAAAGATGTCGGCATGACGGTCCTTGATGGAATAAGTAAAAGTCTGTTTGCGATGTTTTATCTTGCGAGCGTTCGGGCAATCATAATTAACGACCAGCGCCTGTTTGACATGTTCGGCAAAGGTTTCAAAATATTCCATCAGGGTTTCAATCGGCTCATGGTCGTGGGAGATGTTATTGATCAGCCCGATATAGGGGTAATAGTTCTTAATTGACCCGTCGCTTTCGTCCGCCTCAATAACGCAGATGTCTCCTTGATTGTAAATGATGTTGGGGATGCCGGGATTATCTTCATAATTGCGCAAAAAGCCACCGTTGACCATACAGGGCTTTTGGCCCAGTTTATCCAAAATATAACCGATCATCGCCGTAGTCGTGGTTTTTCCGGCTGTGCCGCCGACGGCAATGTTGTGGGCATAGCTGTGAAAAATCTCGGCCAGAAGTTCTGAACGTTTTTTGACCGGAATGTTATACTTTTTTGCGGCCATAATATCGGGATTGTCGTCGCTGATGGCGCTTGAAGCATAGACTGCGGCCATGTCGGGCGTGACGCCGCTGCCGTCTTGGGGACAAAGTTTGATGCCGACTTCCTGCAGAGCCTTTTTGTTGGAGGCATCGCGCCCGCAGTCAAAGCTGAGGTCGGAGCCGTAAACATCATAGCCTTGCAGCTTCAAAATCTGCGCCAAAGCGCTCATTCCGTTGCCGGAAACAGCACAGAAAAATACTTTTTTGTTCTTATTATTATCCATTGTTTTTTTCGTCCTTCGTCAATTTATAAAGCATCCAGAACATTGCCTTCTTCGGCTTTGAGGATTCTCAGGTTTTTATAGTCTATTACAATATAACTTTTACCGCTGCCGTCAACATTAACCGCCAAAGCAACCCCAACTTCCTTATTTTCAAAAGTGGCATACAGTTCGGCACGTCCGCTTTGCAAGGCCTCCAGAAAACCCGGAGCGCCCATGGGTTGGGTTTGCTGTTCGTTTTCTTTTTGACCTCGGTCGTTGACTTTTTCCACAGTGACCGTTTCGGGGGTAAAGAACTCTTGCGCATTGCCGTATTTGGCTTTCAGCAAGTCATAATAGATCCGGTATTGGCGCAGGACTTTCGAAGCCTCCGTATCGTCGTCGAGGTAATCTCCGTAAGCCAGAATGCGCCACAGGCGATTGTTCTCGCCAAAAGTCAGTTTGACGTCGCGAAAATCTTTGACCGGTTTGGGCAAGTGACCGGCCTGAAAATTGTTGACATAGTCTTTCTCATAAATTTTTTTCAACGTTACGCCCAGGTTTTCAACTTCGCTCACGCTGGCTCCCCAGTTGAGGCCGAAAGGCGCCGGACTTAGCTGCCCGTTTTGCGTTTTTTTGCGCAGGCCGGTCGCGCGGCGAAGCTCCGGAGCTTTGAGGCCTTGCGGCTGTCGGGGTTTGGCGTCTAACAAGCGTTTGGCCTGCTCTTGAGCTTTGTCGACATTATCTTCCAAAAGAACTTCTTCGGAAATCAGAAGATTTTCTTCCTGCGCCCAAACGCCGTTTATTGTCAAAAGGGTCGCAAACAAGACCAGTCCGAAACTTTTTTTCATAAAATTATCCCTTTCGCCCGAAAAACAATTGAACACCGTTCTAAGATGGTTTATGCTGGATTATGTTTTTAATATATACCTCTTTAGTCTTAAAAAAAGGTAAGTAAAATGGCAAAAGACTCTCGTGAAGCTTTTCTGAAAAAAACATTGCGCCGAGGCCTGTTGGAGACCGGACGTCGGCTGGTCGTGGCCAATGGTGCGGATTTTTTGACGGCGCGCAAGCTCTCCGAAGCTTCCCATTGTTCGGTCGGCAGCATCTACAACCTTTTTTCCAATATGGATGCCTTTATTCTGGAGCTCAACCTGACGACGCTTGATGTGCTTTATGCCCGCCTGCAAAAACTGCTGCCGGACGCCAGCCCATACATCAACCTCAACCGCTATATGGACGTTTTTGTCGTCTATCTCATGAACAACCGAAATTTATGGAAACTGTTGTTTGACTATCATCTGCGCTGTGGAGAAAAAAAGCTCCCCCTTGCCTATTTGCGGCGCCTGAACAAGATTACCGCCTTGTGCGAAGGACAGTTTAACGAGATTTTTACCGCTCTCAACCGAATGGAAAAGAAATTGTCCTGGCAGGTTTTGTGGCAAGCGCTGTTTTCTTTGGCGTCTTTTTTGTCAGCCCAGGGGCCGCAACATTTTAACCGGGTGAGTCAGCAAAACATCTGCAAACTGCTTCTCAATACCTATCTCGGCGGAATGGCCGCCCTTAAACGGAGTTAACCATGGAATACATTTACGGCGTCTATTACAAGCTGACGGCGCTGCTTAACAGCCCGCAGTTTTTGAGCAGTTTTTTTGACAACCGTTTTTATCTCATTTTGCTGGTCATTATTTTAATGCGGGCCAAATATGCCACTTATCGCAGCATGTGGCTGAGCTCCCTGGTCAATGTTCCGGGGACGATCCTGCACGAATGCATGCATTATCTGGTGGGAATGTTTTTGAATGCGCGGCCGTGTAATTTTACCATTTTTCCGCGACGGGACTTGGACGGCAATTATGTGATGGGCAGTGTCGGCTTCACCAACGTGACTTTTTACAACGCTTTTCCCGCGGCAATGGCGCCTTTGCTGCTTTTGCCGATCGGTTTTTACGCCAACCGCTATTTGCTGCCTTTGCTGCCGCCGACTTTGCTGAATTATGTGCTTTATGTTTTGCTGCAGACGATCATCATTGAAAACGCCATGCCGTCACGGGCAGATTTTCGCGTGGCGCTCAATAACCCGCTCGGGGTGGTGCTTTACGGCGTGTTGGGCGTTTTGATCTTTCTTTCCGTCGAATTTTACTGAAGCTGGTTGGTGCCGTCAATATATCCGTAAATCGGGTTGCCGAAGGTTTTGTGGACATAGTCCGTCAGTTCGCTGGGCTTGGCCTTGAAGCGTTCGGCCGCGGCCTGAGCATCCAGCAATTGTTCGATCTTCAACTTGGAGGCCAGTTCCTCACGCCGGGCAGCCGCCGCGGGAATGCCGTTAACGGCGGCAATGTTATATAAAATATGCGCCGTCCGCCAATCTTTGGTATATTTTTCCCCTTCGCTCAAAATGCCGGCCAAAAGCATCATCGCCGCGGTATTGCCCTGATCGGCGGCGCGATTCAGCAGGCGAACAGCCTGGCCGTAGTTTTGCGTGATTCCCTGGCCGTTCAGATAGAGCTGCGCCATAATATATTCCGCCTCGTCAAACTTCTTATCCGCAGCGGCACGCAACAATTCGGCAGCTCGCTTATAGTCTTGCGGAACGATAAAACCTTTGTAATAGGCATAGCCCAGCATAAATTGTCCGGTGGGATTACCGGCCTGCGCCGCTTTGGTGAACAAATCCATGGCGGCATGATCATTGCGGGCGACGCCGTTGCCGGTGATATACATAAAACCAAGATTCAAGGCTGCTTCGGTATTGTCAAGCTTGACAGCTTGTTCAAAAAGTTTGGCCGCCTTCATCCGATCGCGGCTGACGCCAATGCCGCTGTAATACAAGCTGCCGAGGTTGTTTAAGGCCGTGGGATCATTCTGCAGGGCGGCCATTGAATAATATTTAAAGGCCTTTTCCCGATCAACTTCAATGCCCTCACCGCCGTATAAATACAAATATCCCAAAGCCAGTTGAGCATTCAAATTGCCTTTTTCCGCTAGGGCAATCGCCTGCAAGACCTCGTTTTCACGTCCTTGTTTGTCGGTGGTCGGCAACGGCGCTTTTTTGGGACCGCCGATGTTCAGAAAAGAAAAAATGCCGTTGTCGTCTTCAGCTGCGGACGATTTATCAGAAGAAACGGCTTTTTTAACCTCCGGCATGTTATCAAATAAGCTGACGACGCCGTCGTTTTCCTCCAAGGCAAAGGCCGGAAGAGCCGCAAGCCCCACCGCCAGAAACAAAACCGCGATTCTGATCATGATTTTTACTCCGCTATGATTTTGGATCGGTATTTCCTACAGAATAGCGCAAGATTATTAACTTTTTGCAAATCCTCGGAAACTTCTTTCATCTCCCCTCAGGACAAAGCTTGACATGGCCTTGTGTCATGGCTCGGAGAACCTCATATTCGTCGTCGTCATGTTCCTTTTTGCCGCTCATCCGGCTGCGGGCCTCATAAAGGACACCAACCTGCGGATCAGAGAAATCATGCGCGGCGGCCACTTCCTCGTAACGGCTGAGGCGTCTTAACTCCAGGAGCAGCCGCTGACGCTCCTGTCGGTCAACCACAGTCTTGAGCTCCTCCCACAATCGACGGCGGCGGACGCCGTTATCGTCCCGATCTTCCGTTGCCGCTTCATAATCGCGTATATCGGCCAAATATTTTTTGCGAATATAGGGAAAATAGCGCTCGGCAACTTCGCGGACCGGGGCCGGATAAGGCGCAAAAGAACGGCGGCTCAGTGCGTCTACCGTGCGAACGTAAAAGTTATCGTTTATGAATTGTACGCATTCGGAATAACAGGCGCCGAGATCCGGCTGACGATGCTGACGGCGCGCTTTGTCCTCCATCCGTTTGACCTTGTCCAAAACCCGCAGGTTTTCGCGCTCAAAACCATTGGCGTTGATTTTGCGGATTTCAATATTGCAACTGGTAATCTCCAAGCGCTTCTTTTCATAATCCAGGAAACTTCTCAAGGGGTTTCTTTTCAATTCCTGTTCCAGCGTGCGACGGCGCTCATAAGGAGGGTGTGTGAGCGTATAATGGTGGCCGAAAATATGCGTCATCCCCATAAACTCGGCGCGCAAACCGTTTTCAAAATGCACAAAGAACTTAAAATCCCGGTGGTTTCCCGGATTTCTGGTAATCATGTCACGGCGTTCGGGCGTGGAGATGTCGTTTCGGCAGTGTTTATCCTTCACTTCCTCGTCATAAATTTTTACTTTGGGGTTACTTTTATGGCGACGGTAGTTGTCAAAAACGTTTTTCATGTATTTGAAATAATGATTGCAGCGCAAAATGTCGCTGACATAATCCACCGGCCGCTTAATTTCCGCCAAGGCTTCCGTATAACGGGCATGATCATGGCCGTATTCTTTCCAAACGGCCTCTTTTTCTTCCTCGTATTTTTTATAATAAACACTGCCGGGAGTGATTTTTTCAATCACGCGGTTAAGGCTTTTCATTTTTCCCAGATTGACAAAAACCGGATTATTGTGCTCATCGGTATATTTCAGGGTCATGGACGTAAAGGGTGCCACATGCTGCAGGTAGTAATTGGTATTGCTGTCAATTTCCCCGGTCTTCGGATTGTAATAATAGATATATTCCGGTTCTCCCAAAGTCTCGGTAATGGCGTTGTAAAACACCTCATAATTCTGCATGCTGTTATCGTAATAACGGTGCAGAAGATCTGCCGTATAATCGTCAATGATTCCGTCGGCATGATATTGGTCAATGCGACCGGCATTTTCCCGATCCAGAATATGCTGGATATTTTCAATTTCGTCATAGGACAAATCCGCTAAAGCGCGGCCATCGGCATAAGTATCGAGAATTTTTTGCAGTTCCTCGTCAGGCTTGATTATCGCCTGTTCACTGTTATCCAAATACATTTTTATTTTTCCTTCTTGGGATCTTGTTTTTGTCCATTTTTTAATATGCCATAAACCAAACGCTTTTGCAATAAAAAAGACGCCCACGGGGAGCGCCTTTTTTTGTTTATTTTTATTGGAAACTAGAACAGTTTCAAAACCGACTGAGCAGCCTGAGAAGCCAAGCTCAGAGAGTTAATGGCCAGCTGCTGTCTGGTCTGCAGAGCCAGCATGTTTGCGGACTCTTCGTTCATGTCGGCCAAGGTCAACTTATCGGCACCTTCGGTCAGAACGTTTACCAGATTTTCGGTAAAGTCTTCACGGTTTTGCACGATAGAGTAGTTGTTACCCAAGTCGGACGCCATAGTACGCAAAGTACTGATCGCGTCTTCGACCGTGGTAATAGCCTTGTTGATGTTGTTGCGAGAGGTGTCGGTGGCCGTTTTTTCCGCTGTCGACACAGCTTCTTTCAAACCGGCAGTAGCATCGGTCAAATCTTTCAATTCACCTTCCGCCGTGATAATTTCGTCCGCATTACCGACAGGATCTTCTTTTAATTCGGCAATTTCAGCTTCTTTAGCTGCAATAGCTTCAGTATTTTTAGCTAAATTATCTTTTGCCGTGGTAACGGCTTCAGCACCGGCATTCCAGCTGGAATCATCACCATCACCGATTTTGGTAATACCCAG
>CAKQMD010000004.1 GCA_934254925.1 uncultured Alphaproteobacteria bacterium | reverse complement strand
AAAGAGACAGCCGTATAATAAGAAGAAGGATTGTCGATGGCGGAATTGACTTTCAATCCGGTGGAAAGACGATTTTGGGTCAAATCAACTTGTCCTGCAATATTCTGCAGGCTCAGCAAATTTGATCGCATTGACGCGGTTAAACTGATACTGTTACTCATTTCTTCTCCTTTTTAATATCAGGAGTATAAAAGAAATGAGAAATCGGCTCAAAAAACTTGCAAAACTTTTCCTCAGCCAATCAGCGTTTTGGATATAATCTATTGACCCCGTTATTGTCAAATTAGACTAATTGAGCAGGGGATATTTTTTTATCTCCTTGCCAATTTTGCGGGAAGCCTTTATGATTTTGGCATAACATATACTCTTGACATAAGGAAAAAAGATGGAACAAAGAACTGTAAAAATCGGCAATTTTGCCATCGGCAACAAACTTCCGCTGGCGCTCTTGGCTGGCCCTTGCCAAATTGAAAGTCGTCAACATGCGATAGACATGGCTGGCGCCATGGTGGAAATCACCCGCTCTTTGGGCATGAACTATGTTTTCAAGGCTTCTTTTGACAAGGCCAACCGCACCTCCATCAATACGGCGCGCGGTGTTGGGCTGGAAGAAGGCATACGTACTTTTGACGAAATTAAAAAGCTCTATGACGGTTTGCCCATTGTGACAGACATTCATGAAAAAGAACAATGCGAAATCGTTGCACCGCATGTCGACATGTTGCAAATTCCCGCTTTTCTCTGTCGTCAGACGGATCTGGTGGTGGCCGCGGCCCGAACGGGAAAAGTCGTCAACATCAAAAAAGGGCAGTTCCTGGCGCCCTGGGATATGAAAAATCTGGTCAAAAAAGCCGAAGATTCCGGCAATATGAACGTTTGCGTCACCGAGCGCGGCGCCAGCTTCGGCTACAATACGCTGGTGACGGATTTTCGCGGCTTGCCGCGCATGGCCAAAGATACCGGTTGTCCGGTGATTTTTGATGCCACGCACTCGGTGCAGCAACCGGGCGGCCAGGGCGGTACTTCCGGCGGACAGCGGGAATATGCGCCGGTTTTGGCGCGGGCGGCGGTTGCCGTCGGAGTTGCCGCGGTGTTCATCGAAACGCATGATCATCCCGACAAAGCTCTCTCCGACGGTCCGAACATGATTCCGTTGCATGACATGAAGCGGGTCTTAACCGAACTTCAGGCTTATGACCAAATCACCAAGTCGATGATTCATGATTATGATTGAGGAGGGACGCCGGCGCGTCAGCCAAAGTGCGTTTTAACGATCAGGGATATATTGTCAATCTGCGCAAACACGGTGAGAACTCTGCGGTTCTCACCGTTTTGAGCCGCGAACACGGCAAAGTCACCGGTTTTGTCAAACACGCTTTGAGCAAAAAAAATCTCGGCGTCTTTCAATTGGGAAATCAGGTCCAGTTTGAGGCTTATTCCCGAGTTGATGAAAATATGCTGAGCCTGAAAGTGGAGCTGTTGTCGCCTGATGCCGTCAATTTTATTGCCGATCCGCAAAAGCTCAGCGTGTTGGCTGCCTTTTGCGCTCTGAGCAACGCCGTCCTTCCCGAACTTGAAAATTTGGAAGACTTTTATGCCTGTGTTGATAATTTTTTTAAACTTATAAATGAAGAAAATTGGCTAACATACTATCTTTACTTTGAATATTATCTTCTGGAATATCTCGGCATCGGGTTGGACCTGAGCGAATGCGCCGCCACCGGCACGACACGGGACTTGGCCTATGTTTCTCCCAAAACCGGCAAAGCCGTCTGCCGGGTGGCCGGAGAGGCTTATCGGGATCGCCTATTTGCTTATCCGCGCTTCATTATTGAAAAAAACGAGTTTCCCGCCCCGGCGGAGCAGCGTGCTTTGTTGCAAATGACCGGATTTTTTCTACAGAAAAACTTTTTTAATTTACACAGCTTGAAATTTCCGCCAAACCGTGCTAGTTTGCTGGATAATTTGAACTTATAAGAGATTGAAACCGCTATGTCTGAAGCCGTTGAAAACATTAAAACCGTCCACCTTGCCGAAGAACTGAGCAAAAGATATTTGTCTTATGCCATGTCAACGATCGTTTCTCGGTCGTTGCCGGACGTTCGCGATGGTTTGAAACCTGTTCACCGCCGTTTGCTCTATGCTATGCGCCAGCTGCACCTGGATCCCAAGTCCAGCTTCAAAAAATGCGCTCGTGTGGTCGGTGACGTCATCGGTAAATACCATCCGCACGGCGACAGCGCGGTTTATGGGGCCATGGTGCGTTTGGCACAGGAGTTTTCGGTACGTTATCCTTTGGTTGACGGGCAGGGCAATTTCGGCAATATCGACGGTGACAACGCCGCCGCCATGCGTTATACCGAGGCGCGTCTGACGGAGTTCGCCATGGCGCTGATGGACGGCCTGAACGAAAACGCCGTCGACTTTATGGATACTTACGACGGAGAAGAAAGCGAACCGGTCGTGATGCCCGGTGCGGTGCCGAACTTGTTGTGCAACGGTTCTTCGGGGATTGCCGTGGGTATGGCGACCAATATCCCTCCGCATAATTTGAGCGAGGTTGTCGATGCTTTGCTGTTGATGCTAGACAATCCGGAAGTCGAAACGGAAGTCCTGTTGCGCAAGTTCAAAGGGCCGGACTTTCCCACCGGCGGCGTGATTGTCGACAGTTTTGCCTCCATCCTCAACACCTACAAGCAGGGACGCGGCAGTTTCCGCATTCGTGCCAAATGGGAGAAAGAGGAACTTTCGCATGGCCTCTATCAGATTGTGGTGACCGAGATCCCGTATCAGGTCTTGAAATCCAAGTTGATCGAAAAAATAGCCTCTTTGCTGCAGGAAAAGAAAATCCCGCTGTTAAGCGACATCCGCGATGAATCGACCCATGAAGTTCGC
Organism: uncultured Alphaproteobacteria bacterium; assembly: GCA_934254925.1. Classification (GTDB taxonomy): domain Bacteria; phylum Pseudomonadota; class Alphaproteobacteria; order RF32; family CAG-239; genus CAKQMD01. Next base: position 90,563 of record CAKQMD010000004.1, on the reverse strand, counting down.
ATTGTCTTGGAACCCAAAAACCGCAGCGTTGATGCCAATATGCTGATGGAGCTGCTGTTTAAGCAAACCGAGCTGGAAGTAAAATTCAACCTGAACATGAATGTGTTGGATTCTGACGGCGTTCCCCGTGTGATGGGGATCAAAGACGTCCTGGGCGAGTTTTTGAGACATCAGAAAATCGTTTGGGAAAGACGCTTCCGTTTTCGGCTGGATCGTATCAACGCCCGTTTGGAAATTCTTGCCGGTTATCTGATCGCGTATCTTAATTTGGACGAAATCATCCGCATCATCCGCGAAGAAGACGATGCCAAAGCGATGATGATGAAGGAATTCGACTTGACCGACAACCAGGCGGAAGCGATCCTGAACATGAAGCTGCGCAGCCTGCGCAAATTGGAAGAAAGCGAAATCAGAAAGGAGTTTGACGACCTTTCTGCCGAAAAAGGCGGGCTTGAGGCCCTATTGGCAGACGAGTCTTTGATGCGCGCCAAAATTGCCGATATGTTAAAGCTGATGAAGGAAAAATTTGGCAAAAAGACGGCTTTGGGACGTCGACGCACGGAGTTTTCCGAGGTTGCCGAAGACATAGAAATCTCCGTCGAAGCCTTGGTCGAAAAAGAACCGATCACGGTGATCCTGTCGCAAAAAGGCTGGATCCGCTGCGTCAAAGGCCATGTCAGCTTGGAAGAGGAGTTTAAGTTCAAAGACGATGACGCCCTGCAGTTTGCCGTCCATGCGCAAACCACAGACAAAATCGTTTTGTTTGACAGCTCCGGCAAATTCTTTAACATTCAGGCTTCGGAAATTCCTTCCGGCCGCGGTTTCGGACAACCGGTACGGTTAATGGTGGACCTCGGCAACAGTGACCGCATATGCGAAATGTTTGTTTTTGAGCCCGGCGCCGAATATCTGATCGCCTCCGACAGCGGTCGGGGTTTCCGCGTTGATGAAAATCACCTGTTGGCGCAAACCCGCAACGGCCGTAAGATTATGAATCTGGCCGAAGGGGAGACGGCGGTATTCTGCAAGAAGATTACCGGTGATATGGTGGCCATCATTGGTGATAACCGCAAACTGCTTATTTTTAAGCTGGAAGAGATTCCCACCATGGCTCGCGGCCGCGGTGTGGCGTTGCAAAAGTATAAAGACGGCGGTCTGTCGGATATTCAGATTTTCAAGCAAGAAGAGGGCTTTAGCTATAATCGTGCCGGCGGCATCAAGACCGAAACCGATCTTTTGGCTTGGCTCGGTCATCGGGCGCAGGTGGGTAAACTGGCACCTTTCGGTTTCCCGAAATCAGGCAAGTTCTTAAAATAAGGCGGAGTTGATGGCGGAAATTTTGTTTGAATACGTCCGTCAGGGCGCTTATGTCAAAGTCACGGCTTTGGAGCCGGAAACGAGAGTGGAGGCCTCCGTTGTCGTTCCGGCTTCTTTGACAGAAGAACAAATGCAGCTCCAAGCTTTAAACCGTCTTAAATATGTTTTGAAAAAACTGGAGGAAGAATGATTATTTTTTCTCGCAAATTTGAAAATAATACTGTAGACTAAGCCCCGATTGAAGCTTTAATTTTATTTGGGGAAATAAATTTATGCCAGCCGAAAACCGCAAGCCTGCCGAAGCAGAGACTGCCATTCCTAACTTTATGAACGAACAAAGCCGTACCAATTACCTTGAGGAGGCCGATTCTGCCAATACTTGGCTGAACAACAACCTGCATAAGCTGATGATCTGGGTCTCGGCGGCCTGGTTTGCCATTGTGCTGATTTACATCACGCAGTTTTTTGGCTGGTCCAATCTGTTTTTGATGATGCCCGACGAATTCGGCGGCTTTTTGGCCGGTATCACGCTGCCGCTGGCAATTATTTGGGTAGTGATGGCTTATATTGACCGCGGTTCCAGTTTCAAACGGGAGGCGAAGTTTCTTCGCGCTTACATGAATCAGCTGGTTTATCCCGAAGACGGCGGCGCCAATACTGCCAAGGCCATGGCTGATGCCATCCGCTCCCAGGTCGTGGAGCTTCAGGAAGTGACCAAGCTGGCCACGGCACAAACTGAAAAGATCAAAAACGAGCTCGGCGGCCGAGTTGACGACTTTGCCAAGCTGGTCGGAGTTTTGGACACTTATTCTTCCAAGACGATCGTCGAACTGACTGAAGGCGTCAAAACCCTGGTGAAGAGTTTTGAAACCGTTACCGAAAAGGCTGATGCTTCCAGCCAACGCTTAAAGGAGACGGCAACGGATGTTTCCGCCGTATCCAACGGTATGCAGAATAATTTTACCGCTTTATTCAACAGCTTGCTGCCGCGGATCAAGGAAATGAAGTCTTCGGCGGAACTGTTGCAAACCGTAACCAATGAAAACAGCACCAAAATGCAGCAGGCTAATGAGCAATTGAGCGCATTCAGCGCCAAGAGCGGAGAGTCTATGACGCGCATTGCTGAGGTTCTGAACGGTCAGGCTCAACGTTTGGAACAAGTGTCAAAAGGTGCCATCGATAACTGCGACAGCCTGTACCGACAGTTTGACGGCGGCATCGGCAAGCTGGAAAATATCCTCAAGGCTCAGAGCCAATTTGTCATCGAACAAGTCAGCAGCCTTGACAGCAAGACCGAAAAGCTTTCAAAACGCTTCAGCGAGCAGGGAACGCTTGTGGCCGCCGAGGTGGACAAAATCATGGTGCGGGCTCAAAGCCTGGATGAGAGTATTGCCATGCAAGTGCGGGAATTGGCCGGTATTTCCGATAAAGTCATTACCAGTTTGGACAATGTAGAAGCCTCGCTTACTGATAAACTTGCCGTTTTGGATGAAAAATCTGCCGCCGCCGTTGACGATGTCAATCAAGTGATAAGCGCCCTTGAAGACAGAACGGCCCGTTTGGGAGAAATGGCGGATATGGCAATCAGCAAAACTGCGGAAGTTAGTGAAGATTTGGACAATCGCCATAAAGAGCTGGAGAAGTTGAGCGAACAATCTGCCGTCAGCCTGCGCGGCTTGGCACATGAACTGGTTGACAAGACCTCTCTGCTCAAACAGCAGGCAGAAGACAGCATAACCCGCTTCAATGACATCGGCCAGGTTATGAAGAAACATTCCGACAGCTTGGTCGAAGCCTCGTCGATCGTGGTATCGCAAAGCAAAATCAGCGAAGCCGCCTTGTCTCAGCAGCAACGGCATATCAGCACTTCCGTCAACCGTGTGGAAGAGATCAAAGGCGAGTTGAAACGCCAAATTGATGAATTGAGCCGTGCCGCCGCTGTTATTGATGATGAAGCGACCCGTTCGGTCGACAAATTGCAAAAGCAGATGTCCCAGGTACTGAAGTCTTGTGAAGACGTGGTGCTGAAGACTCAGGCGCTCAACGACAATCTGACGGCCCAGAGCAGCAGTTTTGATACCTCTGCCAACAAAACGCTGGCAAAGGTCAGCCAGTTGGAAACGGTTTTGAGCAACAAGTCTCAGGAATTGGATCAAGTCTCAAAAACCGTGGTCGACCGCTCGCATGAGGTTGAAGAAGTGCTTGGCCGCCAATGTGAGCTGGTCGGCAAAACGACGGAAGACAATGCCCGGACGATCAAGGAGGTCCAGGCGGCCTTTGAAAGCCAGTCCTCAATCCTCAACTCCGTGGCGGAAAACACCGTCGGCTATGTTTCAGACGTTGTTCAGGCGTTGGATGAAAAGGCTGAAGCCATCAACCTCTTGTTCAAACATCAGGAAAACGAGTTTTATGACATCTGCGACCGCATCAGCGAAAATACTTCCGCCATCAGCGGATCGCTCAAAAAACAAGTCTCGGTTATCGAACAAAGCGCCGATCGCGTCTTTGCCCGGATGGCCCTGTTGGAAGAAGACGTCAACAAACGGGCGGAAAGCGTGGTGGCAAATTCTCTCAAATCGATTGACAAACTGGCCGAGATTGACAAGTCCATTGCCGCCCAGAACGACAGCGTTGCCGGATTTTTGGATGAAATTACTCAAAAGCTGGCATTGGTTTCCGAAAGCTTTACGCAAAACATGGTCGGTTTTGGCAATACGGTCAAAACCATTCGCGACGATTCTTCGGCCATGGCGGAAACTTTACTTAACAGCTGCAACAAGATCAAAGCTGCCAATCAGGATCTGGCCGAAGATACCCGCAATGTTTCCGGACTGATTGAAACACATCTGAAAAATCTTGACGTCAGCCTGATCAAGACACGGTCGCAGGCCGACGGTATCAAAGAGACGCTGGATCATCAAAAAGACAGCCTGACAGACATTGTCAACGTTGTTTCGACTCAAACCCGCTTGGGCGAAGCCGCGCTGGCGCAGCAGTATAAATATTTGTCTGACGCCTCGACGGAAGTGGCGCAAAAGTTGGCAGAGATCAACAATCAGTTCAAATCCAACACCGACGCGATTTTTGATACCTCCGCCAAGGTAGCTTATGAGTTTGACGTTTTGGGTGACCGTCTGATCAAAGTCAGCGAAGACATTCAAAAAGCCTCGAAAAACTCGGTCAAAAGCGTCGAACAGGTCAATTTGTCTTTGTCGCAATGCACGGAAGACCTGGCGGCCGGTGTCAACGATTCTGTCAGTAAAATCGGCAATGCCATGCGCGATTATGAGCAGTCGATCGCCAGTTTCAATACGGTTACGGCCGAAGCCAGCACAGGCGTTGTGGAAATCAACGGTCTGATCTCGCAGCAAAGTGACAAAATGCTGAAGATCTCCGAAGACACGAAAGCTTTGGTGGATTGTTTCAATACTGTTTTGAACGATACTTCCGACGTCTTGGCCAATCGGGCTAATCTGGCTTATGAAAAAGTCAAAGGCCTGGGCGAAAACCTCAAGGCTTTGAGTGTGGAGATGGAAGAAGCCAGCAAAATGTCCGTCATTCATTTTGAGAATTCCGGAAACAAATTGCGCGCCGGCATTTCGGAGGTAGCTGCCAATGCCGAAAGAATCTCCAATGAAATCCGCAGTTCCGGCGAGGTCTTCCTCAAGCAGTCCGGCGTTTTGGTCGCGGCAACCGACGATACGATTCAAAAGGTCAATGAGGCCATGTCGCTGCTCGATACCAACACCGACAAGTTTGTCAGTAAAGGAGATAATATCGTCGAAAACACGATTCGCTTCAATGACGTCATCAAAAAACAGATGGAACAGCTGAACGAAACGGCGGCAAAGGCCGACAGCAAACTTGGTGATTTGGAAAAACGCTATGAAGGCGTCAAGGTTGACAATTTCCTCAAAGAAGCCTCCTATATTATTGAAAAGTTGGAAACGGTTTCCGTCGACATCAACCGCATTTTCAACCCCAGTGCCGAAGAGGAATTGTGGAAACGCTACTACAACGGCGATACCTCGGCTTTTGTCCGTTATCTTTCCAAGACCATGACCAAAGCGCAGGTACAGGCCATCCGCAAGGAATTTGAGCAAAATCTTGAATTCCGCAATTTGGTAACGCAGTATTTGTCGGAATTTGAGACTTTGGTAGGCAAGGCGCGCAGCAACGAGCGTTCCGGCATTTTGCTTTCGGTGATTTCCGGAGCCGACGTTGGCAAACTCTATTATGTCTTAGCCCGTTCATTGGATAAATTGAATTAAGGAATGAGGGATGGCCGCTGATCTTGCCTTAAACAAATATCTGCAAAGCCTGCAGCAGGATATTTCGGCCTCGGTGGAACGGTTGCGTCAGAAAGAGGCCAACCGCCCGAAAAAAGCTTTTGCTTCGGCGGATGACGACTTTGAGGCTTTTGTTTCGGCGCCGCGCGTGCAGCAATATGCCTATCAATTGTTGGCCACTTCTTCTGCCTACACGCTGCAAACGGAAGAAAGCTTGGCCACATCCCCCTCTGCCAAAGAGACAGCGGCCAGTTATGCCGCGGCGGATAATGTTTTGAATGAACCGCAGCCGGTTTTGGATTTGCTGCACCGAAATAACCGAATATTTGATTTCAGGGTCTGATGAAAGGAATGAGTTTTGACAGCCGGGTGTTTTTAGCCCCGATGGCCGGAATAACCGATCTGCCGATGCGGCGGATCGTTGCGGATTTGGGGCCGGGGAACCTGGTATCCGAAATGGCGGCGGTCAATGCCATTTCGCGCAAAAATCCCAAAAGTTACCGTATTGCTGACGTCCGTAGCGAACCTTATCCGGTTGTGGTACAGCTGGTTGGAAACGACCCTGCCTTGTTTGCCGATGCGGCACGGCTGGCAGAGGAACTCGGTGCGTGTTCTGTTGACATTAACATGGGCTGCCCGGTTAAAAAAATCGTTGCCAACCGCTCCGGAGCATATCTGATGACGGATCTTCCGCGGGCGGCGGCTATTGTCAAAAGTGTCCGGGCGGCGGTAACACTTCCGGTCAGCGTCAAGTTTCGCAAGGGATGGGATCATCAGTCGATCAATGCCGTGGAATTCGGACAACTCTGCGAGGACTGCGGCGCCGCTTATGTGACGGTCCATGGCCGCACCCGTTCGGATTTTTATGCCGGAAAAGCCGATTGGGACATCATCGCCGCGGTAAAGCAAGCCTTGAAAATTCCCGTCGTCGGCAACGGTGACGTCACTTCTCCGCAGGAAGCCGCCCGTATGCTGGCTTATACCAAGGCCGATGCGGTCATGATTGGCCGGGCCGCTTTGGGCAATCCCTGGCTGATTTCTCAAACCCACCGTTACTTGGAGGAAGGAAAGCCGGCAGAGGTAATTTCGCCCCGAGAGGTAAAAGAGACCTTGTTAAAACATATTAAAGAATTAATTGATTACTATGGAGAAAAGACGGCCTTGCCGTTGTCGCGCAAATATGTCTGTTGGTATTCAAAATCTTTGCGTGATGCCAAGAAGTTTCGCGAGAGGTATCTGCGTTTGAACGACTTTGCGACGGCAATTGCCGAAATTCACCAATATTTTGACCATTGCGAAGAAGGCGGAGAAAAATGAAGATCATAGTCGGGGGAGCGGGAAGCGTCGGCCAAAGCATTTTGGACTTTTTGGTGCGCGGTAACAATGACATTACCATCATTGACAATGATTCCCGGACTCTGAATGAGGTTTCTCAAAAATATGACATTTTGCCGGTTTTGGGATCGGTTTCTCATCCCGACGTTTTGGAAAAAGCCGGCACCGCCAAAGCAGATCTGCTGATTGCCGCCACCGACGGCGACGAAGTCAATTTGGTGGCTTGTCAGGTTGCCCATAGCGAATTTCAGGTACGAAGCGCCATTGCCCGCATCGGCAGCCGCAGCTTTTTGAATCCTTTGTGGAACACCCTGTTTGGTGACCATGCCATTCCGGTAGACCTGATTATTTCGCCCGATATCGCCATTGCCGAAGACATCATGCGGCTGTTAAAGTTTCCCGGCGCGCTGCAGGCTTATCCTTTTTTTGAAAAAAAACTGTATTTGATCGGCGTCAAAATAGAAGTCAATTGTCCGTTGCTCAATACCGAGCTTAAAAACGTCAGTCGCGTGGCACCAACGCTGGAGGCTTCGATCGTCAATATCATTCGCCGCGGCAAAAGCTTTGTACCGGGGTTGGAAGACAGTTTTGAACTGGGAGACGAGGTTTACTTTCTTGCCATGTCCGAGCAAATCCTTGAAGCGGTGCGTGAGTTTGGCCAAGAGCGGCCGGGGATTGAACGCGTGGTGATTTTCGGCGGAAACGACATTGCGTTGGCTCTGGCGCGACAATTGGAAAAAGACGACAACATCGTCAGCTGCAAAATTGTGGTTGAAGATTATAAGGAAGCCAAAGCGTTAGCGACCGAGCTCAATACCGCCTCGGTGATCAATGGCCCGATGATGAGCGATGACATCTTGCGGGAAGCCGGCATAGACAACGCCGATGCGGCAATTGCCGTCACCGAACAGGATAAAGACAACCTGTTGGTTTCCTTGCTCTCGGGGCAAGCCGGGGTCAAAACCAACATTTCTTTAGTCAATACGCCGTCTTACAACAATCTGGTAGACAATGTTGGCGACAGCATTTTGGTTGACCGCTCGTCGGTAACAGTTTCGGGAATTTTGAAGGAAATTCGCAAAACCTCAATGATCCGGGCCTATTCTTTGAATCGCGGCCTTGCCGAGATTTGGGAGATCCGTTTGGATGAAGACACCGTCGGCGAGGGCATGTCTCCCGCCGAGCTCAAACTCCCCGAAGGCTGTCGAATCTGCGCCTGCTTGCGGGATGAAGAAATATCTTTTCCTGATGAAAAACAACGGCTTGTTCCCGGCGACGTTATTGTGCTTTACCTTGATTCCAAAGCCGTAAAACGCATTGAACGGATCTTCGCCTAAAAATCGGATCTTTTGCAGGATTTTATCCCCTTATTGCAATCAATACTTTACTAATATATAAAAATAGTATTAAATTCTAAATACTTAATCTCTTATAAAGGATAAAATCATGTCACAAAATGTTCAGGAAGATTTTCTTAATAACATCAAACAAAACAAAATTTCGGTAACGGTCTTTCTGGTAAACGGGGTCAAGCTTCAGGGCATCATCACTTGGTTTGACAATTTTTCGCTTTTGTTGCGGCGCGACGGCCACACCCAGCTGATTTATAAACACGCGGTTTCGACCATTATGCCCGGATCGGCGGTAGATGTCGCCATTGAAGAAGATCAAGGTGACGGCAATAGAGATTAATAAGAAACGTCGGGCCAAGGCGGCCGTTGTTTTTCCTGAGGTGGCTGGCCGCAATCTTGAGTTGTCACCCGTTGCGCGCCTGGAGGAGGCCGTCGGGTTGGCCATGGCGATAGATCTTGACGTTGTCCATCAAGAAATCGTCAAACTGCGGACCGTTCGCCCGGCTTCCTTTCTTGGACAGGGAATTATCGACAAACTGGCGGCGGTTGCCGCGGAACGGGAGATCGACCTGTTAATTGTCGATTCAGCTCTGACGTCAGTTCAACAACGCACTTTGGAGAACAAACTCGGCCTGAAGGTCATTGACCGCACAGCGCTGATCCTGGAAATTTTTGGCGAAAGGGCTCAAACCCGCGAAGGAAAGCTGCAGGTCGAATTGGCGCATTTGACTTATCAGCGCAGCCGTTTGGTGCGCAGTTGGACGCATTTGGAGCGTCAACGCGGCGGCGCCGGGTTTTTGGGAGGCCCCGGCGAAACCCAAATCGAATTGGACCGCCGCATTATTGACGACAAGATCGTCAAAATCAAAAAGGAATTGGAAAAAGTCCGCAAAACCCGCAGTCTGCAGCGTCATGCCCGCGAAAGGATCCCTTATCCGGTCGTAGCGTTGGTCGGTTATACCAATGCCGGAAAGTCCACTTGGTTTAACCTTTTGACACAGGCTGGCGTTTTGGCGGAAGACATGCTTTTTGCCACCTTGGATCCCTCCATGCGCAAAATCCGTCTGCCGTCGGGCAGGGAGGTCATCTTGTCGGATACCGTCGGCTTCATTTCGGATCTGCCGCATGAATTGGTAATGGCCTTTCGTGCCACTTTGGAGGAGGTTCTTGCCGCCAACGTTATTGTTCATGTGCGCGATATTTCCAATCCTGACAACAAAAGCCAGCGCCGAGATGTCATCAACGTCTTAAACAGCCTCGGTTTGGAAAGGCTGGAAGACCGGGACGACTATCTGGAGCTGATTAACAAAATTGACTTGCTGCCGCCGGATCAGCGACGCCATTGGGAGGAACAGGCGGCGCGTTTTCCGCGTTTATTGCCGGTCTCGGCAGTCAGCGGAGAAGGGCGTGCCGAGTTTTTGCAAAAACTGGATGATTGCCTGGCGGCGTCCTTTCTGCTGGAAAAAGTGAAAATTCCTGCTTCTGACGGCCGTTTAGCCGCTTGGATTCATGCAAATGCCGAAGTTTTGCAACAAAAGCTCCAAGGTGAAACCTTGTTCTTAAGCCTCAAAATTTCTCCCGAAAATTTTTCTCGTTTAAAGAAACACCTGGCCGACTTGTAACTTTCCAATCAGGGATTATCTCTTTAAACACAAGATGTTAAAGGAGAAAACCTCATGCGCCGCTTGGCTTTTTTGTTGTTTCTTGCCGCCTGCAGTTCTACCAATACTTATTCGCAAGGCGTGCAAAATTGGGTGGGGCAACCCGAAAGCCTGTTGCTAGAAAGCTGGGGCGAGCCGGATAATGTCTTTGAAATTGCTCCCGGACAGGAAGTCTATACTTACATTAAGGTAGGAGACAAGCCCGTCGGCGGCAATACGCAACCTTATGCCGACACCGAGGTTTACTATCCGGCCATTGCCACGCCGGATTACCTGCCGTCGGATGCCAATCCCTACAGTAGTTTATATTATTGCAAAACCTTGTTTACCGTCAGCGACGGAACAATCACCGACGTTTCGTTTAACGGCGACGACTGCGTCTAAACCGCAAAGGAGAAAGCCATGGGATTTGTTAAGGTTATGGTCGTGATCGGCGGCTTGTTGTATGCTTTTGTGCCACTCAAATCAACACGCAGGAATAAAGAACCGCAAAAAAATGCATGATCGTGCCCATCAAAACAAAAAAGTGCCAAATGGCGTGGGTATATTGCCTGCTTTTCCAAACATAAAAGAAAATACCCAGCGTATAGAACAAACCGCCGAGGATAAGAAAGGTAAGGCCGATCTGCGGCAATTCCTTAACCAGTTGCTTTGAGGCGAAAACAATCATCCAGCCCATGGTCAGATAAAGGCCGATGGACCAAAGCTTTGTGCCGCTGCTTTGCAGAAAAAGTTTAAGACAAGTGCCGATCAACGCCAATCCCCAAACAATGCCGAAAATTACCCAACCTGTGGGGCCGCGCAGAGAAACCAGCAAAAAGGGCGTGTAACTTCCGGCAATCAGATAATAAATGGAGATATGGTCAAATTTTTTGAGCTTTTTCTTCAGCTCTTGAGCCGGCACCGCATGATATAACGTGGACGCCGAATAAAGCAAAATCATGGAAATTCCGAAAATTGCCGTCGAAACCACCGTCCAGGCGTTGCCGTGAGCGACGGAAAAAGTCACCAGAACAATCAATGCCGCAATACTCAACGCAATGCCGATTCCGTGAATGGTGCAGTTCCAAATCTCTTCCTGCGGCGTATAGGATCTGAGGCTTTGTCCGGTCATGTTCATTGTTTTTTCTCAACTTAAACGCTTAAATCCAACTAAAACTAACGCATTTTACCGCCTTTGACAAGCCTTGAAATTAAATAAATTGACACCGATGTGATTATTGCCTAAAAATGCTGAAAAGCTTTTTAGGACAAAATTGATGTTTGAAACCAGACTCCCCAAGCAAACTTATCTGCTGGATCCTTTTGAAATTGCCCGCGAACATCTGCTCGGCGCTTATCTTTGCTCCATGGTAGACGAGAATTTTACCGCGGGAATGATCACCGAGTTGGAGGTTTACCTCGGTGCCTGCGACCGCGCCTGTCATGCTTATCCCAACAAATTAACGCCAAGAACTTCAACCATGTTTAAAGCCGGCGGTTGCGCGTATGTCTTCTTTGTATACGGTATGTATCATCAATTTAATGTCGTCGTCAGCGAGGAGGGGACGCCGAATGCGATTTTGATTCGGGCGCTGGAACCCGTAGCCGGGATTCCCGTCATGCAGGAAAGACGCGTGACGGATAATCTCAAAAACCTGACGACCGGACCGGGAAAACTCTGCCAGGCTCTGGGAATTACCCGGCAGCGTCATGACGGAATTGATTTGAGTGGGCCGGAAATCTGGCTTTCGCCGCGGCAAAAGAATTATGAAACTCAGGCGTCCAAGCGCATCGGCATCGACTATGCCGGCCCCGATTCAAAAAATCTTTGGCGTTTTACCCTTAAAAACAATCCCTTTGTCAGCAAAAGACAGAGCTAGAATTTTGTCAAGCCTCATAACTATGGTAAGCAAGGAATGACTCGCAAAGTCATAAGAACTTGTATGACAAAAATTTCCATATCGTGTCAATACGACGTATTATAAAAATAATATTTTTTGGCAAAATCGCCTTTTTTAATTGATTATAAATTTTTCCTTTCTAAACTTCTTGATTGAAATGGTAGGACAATACTATTTTACAATGATGTTTTCTGTTTTTACAGGGAATTATCAGATACGCTAACAATAACTATATGGGATAAATATTGATGAAAAATACTTTGTTAATCTCCAGCTCCTTTGCCGTTTTGCTGACGGCGGCTCCGGCTATGGCCGAAGCGCCCGTCGTCACCCAAGAGGGGAATATGACTGTCTATACCGGCGGTGTTTTGAGCGGAACAGTGACTAAAGATGGCGGAAGCAATTCCCACATCGTGCTTAACCCCGGTGATACCGGCATGACTATTGAAAATGCTAACATTTCTCTGCCGCGCGTCGGCCCGGAAGAAACGGCTTCCCGCGTAGCGATCGGCGGCTTGTTTACCGAAGTCGGTACCATTACTTTCAAAGGCAGCAATACCATTAACGATCAATTGACCCTTGAAGCCAACAATGCGCCGACCATCGACGCCGAAGAAGGTGCCTCTCTTCGTGTTAACGGATATTTGACAGTTTCTCCTGATGCGCAATATGATTTGAGCAAATTGGACTTGACCATTTCCAACAAGAACAATACCGCCAATGAAGGAGCTTCCGACGGTGCTTTGGTCCTTGGCAACAAACCTTTGACCGTGGGAAACCTGACTTTTGACGACGGCCGGATCAGCATTTGGAACGCTACAAGTGAGTTGCAAACGTCGGAGGACAAAACCGTCACTTTTAACGGCACCGGCCGAATCAGCGGTTTGGAAGGTTCGAAGCTGACGATTTCCGGAGATGGAGACGTCGTTGCCAATGGTAATTTGAGCATTGAAAACGAAACCACGTTTAACAACAAAGCAGTTGCCAATAATGGAACACTGAACGTCAACGCCAATGTTGACGGCAGCGCTGACCTGACCAACACCGGCACCGTTAACATTGCCAAAGACATAACGCTCGGAACAACCGTAATCAACAGCGGTAGCTTGGTCAACAACGGTACAATCACTTCTTTGACTCATAAAGGCGGCAGCCTTGACGTTATGAGCGGCGCAACGATCGGCTCGACCACTCTGGCGGCGGGAACTTCTGCCAATGTTCACGTGGACAAAGACTTTGTTTCCGGCAATCTCGGAAGCGTAACGGTCGGTTCGGCCGAAGCCACCGGTGACGCCACTTTGAAAATCGTCCTTTCCGATGACGTTGTCGTTGGAGAAGATTCAAAAATTACCGCGGCCGATTCCGTAACGGATACCAACGGTAAGCTGATTTTGGCCGACAACCTGCTGTACACCTACGGCGGCGACGCCTATGACGCTGAAACCAAAGCCTACAGCGGCGGCGAATTGGAAGTTGTCAAAAAAGCAGCCGACGCCGTTGCGGCTGACGTTGCGGCCACCGGTCAGGCGACGGCTTCTCAGGCCGGAACGCTGGCGGCTTTCACGGCCGGAAACCTGAACAATCAGGCGGCTGACAATGTGGCAACGACTATGTCCGGTTTGCTGCAAACAGATAACGTTAAGGCTGCAGCTGACATCGCTTCTGCCGTTGCGCCGGAAGCCGCACCGATGACTCAGGCTCAGGTAACAGAACACACCAATCAAATTTTCAATGCCGTCAGCACGCGTCTGAGCGGCGGTGCAATCTCCGGTTCGGCCGAAGGGGCTGCCTCTGGTGATAGCATGTTTGAACGCGGCGCCGTTTGGGTCCAGGGTTTGATTAACAAGGCCAAACTTGACGACACCTCGAAAGGAGCCGGTTTCAAGAGCAATTCCGCCGGTATTGCCCTCGGCGGCGAAACCTATGCCGCTGATGACGTCAAAGTTGGTGCCGGTTATGCCTACACCAGCGGCGATATCAAAGGCCTGATGCGCAAAACCGACGTTGATACCAATACGGCTTTCGTCTATGGTGAATATAAGCCCTCTGCTTGGTTTGTTAACGGTATTGCCTCTTACAGCTGGGGAGATTACAAAGAAAACAAATATGACGGCAATCATGCCAAATACAACGTTGATTCCTTTGCATTGCAGGCGATGACCGGTTATGACTTTAATGTCAACGGTTATATCTTAACGCCTGAAGCAGGATTGCGTTACATCCATGCCAAACAGGACGGTTACACGGATTCTCTCGGCCAGACCGTTTCCCAGAATAATGCCGATCTCCTGACCGGTATTATCGGAGCCAAGGCAACCAAAGACTTTGCTCTGGAAAACGGTATGAATCTGCGTCCGGAAATCAGAGTGGCAATGACCTATGATATGAAGAACGATGCCGGCAGCTCTGTGGTCAGCTTGGCCAACGGCTCGGTTTACAATGTCGAAGGCCGCGCTCTGAAGCGTCTCGGCTTTGAAGCCGGTGCCGGTATTACGGCAGATGTGAATGACGATGTTGAACTTTCCCTCGGATATGAAGGAAAATTCCGCGAAGATTATCAGGATCATACCGGTTTGCTGAACGCAAAGTACAAATTCTAAAATTTGTACCTTAGTTTTTTTCATCTCGGAGCATCGGACAGAAGTCCGGTGCTCTTTTTTTAGAGAAAGGCAAAAGAAAAGTCCTCTGACAATAACAAAAACAGCCCGCACAAGGCAGGCCGTTTTTGTTATGGCGGAGAGGGGGAGATTACTCTTCGCGTTGCTCGAGTTGCACAGGCGTTCGTCAGCGTTGCTGACCGGCGTCCTCACGTCCGCCTCTCACTGGTAGTCGAACTCCCTTTTGGGGAGTTCAAATTCCTCCCTTCCACATCATAACAAAAACAGCCCGCACAAGGCAGGCCGTTTTTGTTATGGCGGAGAGGGGGAGATTCGAACTCCCGGAGGGATCGCTCCCTCGACGGTTTTCAAGACCGCTGCATTAAACCGCTCTGCCACCTCTCCGGCAGCAGCTCATGGCGTTGTTTTATAAAAAACCGTGCAAAAGGTCAAGCCTTTTTTGCATAAACGCAAAATTTCCGCCTCAATCCGGTTATATCCACATACCGGAGCTTACTTGTTTACATTGAAAAGCTTTGGCTTTAAAATTATTTACGACGCTAATCGGGAGATTCTGTCATGGCAAACCCTGCTTCAGATAAATCGCTTTTATATCAAATTTTGAATTATCTTGCTTTTTTTTGCATCGGCTTGGGCATCATTTCCGTCATTTCAAGCAATTGGCAGTTGATCAGCGACGGCATCAAACTAACTGCCGATTTGCTCTTACTGTCGGCGACGGCCTGGTACATTTGGTTTGCCGCCGAACGTGGCAAACAAGGCCTGAAAGAAAGCTTGATCTTGTTTTATTCCATATTGATCATGGCTTCGATCGGTCTGGTTGCGCAGATTTACCAGTTGCAGGCGCCACATTCCGGTGGTGTGCTGTTGATTTGGGCGCTTCTTAACATGCCTTTGTTGCTGATAAGCCGAAAGAAAATCCTGCCTTTTTTCTGGATTCCGATATTTTGGTACGCGCTGTTCCAGTACTATGAGTTCAGCCCTTTGTCGAAGTTCATGGACAATCAACTTGGCTTCGTCAATGTTTGTATGTTATGGCTGTCGTTGATCCTTGTCTTTTATATTTTTGCAGATAGCCTTTTGAAAGAGGTCTTGCCGGAGCTCCTATGGTCTTATAAATTGTGGTTAATCCTCGGGCTTGTCTACGGAATCTCTTTGCTGGACATTTCTTCCATTGAAAATATGAGCATCACTTTTGCCGACAAGAGCCTTGTCTTTTATTTATTACCAGGAGGTTATCTGTTAATTGCCGCGGTGCTATATGCTCTAAACCTGGCTTTTAAGCAATCGACAATTTTCAGCTCTGTGTTCGCATATATGATGTTTTATGCCCTTTTGCTGAGTTACGGGATTGTCACTGATAACGAATTCGCCGGCTTTGCCTCTACCGTGTTGTTCCTTTGCCTTTGGGGCGCCTATGCATGGAGAAAGAACAATTACGCAACGGTGCGCAATCTTTCGATCTTGTTGGCTCTGCGTATTTTTATCGGCTTTATTCAGGTTTTCGGTTCCTTGCTGATGACCGGTATCGGATTGATCATCTCCGGTATTCTAACCTTGTCTCTTATCTGGATTATCCGCAACATCCGACAAGCAAAATAAAAGAGGAGAATGCTATGAAAAAAAAGTTATATTTGTTTGTTTTGGGAATCCAGGTTGTTTTTTTTGCAGGATGGATTGCTTTTCTGGAAATTTCCGTTCTGTCCGAGCCGGAAGTTCGGATTACCGGAACGGGATATGATCCGCGCAACCTCCTAACCGGATGTTATCTTAATTTACGATTGACCTGGGAGAAGACCGATTGCACACAGTTCCCCGACAATCGCTGTCCGACGGAACGCTTTAAAAGCAGCTATCGTTATCATCTTCCCGAGCTTGAAGCGGCACGTCTGGAAAAAATCGTCAGCCGTCCCGACACGAAAGTTGAATTGGTTTTTCGCTTGCCCAAAAAAGGCGAGCCCCGTCTGCAGAACATGTTGATTAACGGAATCAGCTGGTCAGAGGTCGAACAGGAATGAAAACCGGCGCCTTGTGGATTTGTTTGGGATTGGGATGCCTTTTGGCCGGTTGCGCCAATGCCAATCTGACGACCGACGCGCCCCGAGAATACATTTCATGGCTCAAAGGGCTCAAACAAGAAATGCGGGAGAAGGGGATTTCTCAAAAAACGTTGGATCAGGTCTACGTTCAGGACTACTATCACTCGCAACCCGAAGCCGTCAAAATCGACCGTCGTCAGACCGAGTTTATTCTGAGCTCGACAGACTATGTTAACCGAATTATTAACCGCAAAAAAGTGGAAGAAGGTCGGAAACTAGCCAAAGAGCTGGCGCCGCTTTTGCAGCCGATCAGCCGACAATACGGCATTCCGGCAGAATATATCATCGCCTTTTGGGGACTGGAAACCAATTACGGCAAAAATTTCGGATCATATCTGACGGTGGAAGTCCTGACTCAGCTCAGCTATGATCGCCGGCGCTCCGCTTTTTTCAAAAAAGAGCTTTATGAAACCCTGAAGATTATTGATACCTGGCAGATAGACTATACCAAAATCCAAGGCTCCTGGGCCGGCGCTATGGGGCATTTCCAATTCATGCCCTCGACGTTCAACGCTTATGCCGTCGACTATAACCGGGACGGACAAATCGACATCTGGCATTCTTTTGAAGACGCGGCGGCCTCGGCGGCCAATTATTTGTCTTCTTTGGGGTGGCAGGAAAATCAACCTTGGGGAAGCGAGGCAACGCTGCCTTGGAACTTTGATTTTTCTTTGTCCGGCCGCCAGACGCGCAAACCGATAAAAGAATGGCTGGACATGGGCGTCAAACCGTTGAACAATCTTGCGCAGATAAAGGCTGATCCCCAAGCCCTGGCGTCTCTGATCGTGCCTGAAGGCCGCAAAGGCAAGGCTTACCTGATTTTGGACAATTTCCGCCGAATTATGGTTTGGAATCGCTCGGAAAATTATGCACTGGCCATCGGTATCTTGGCAGACTACATCGCTTCGGAAGCTCCTTGGCAGCCGCTAAAGGCGGATCCTTCCCTACGACTGAAAACGGATGATGTCATGGCTTTTCAAACCCTGATTAATCGCCTGGGATGGTTTCAACTGCAGGAAGACGGCAAGCTGGGAACCGCTACCCGGGAGGCCGTGCGCGATGTTCAAACCCGTGCCAACCTTCCGGCCGACGGTTATCCCGACTATCGTCTGCTGCAGAAAATCCGCGCGTATAACCCTGAAATCGGCTTCTCCGTTCCTGTCCCGGAACGAAAATTACACAACGGCGGAAAAGAGGCTTTACGAAGCCGCAAATAAAGTATAGATTGATTCGGTAAATAAAAGAATGGAACTTGATAATGGCAAAGCATAAGATAATTCTTTCCCTCGCGCTGAGTATCGCCGTTTTGTCGCTGAATGCCTGTACGACGGGACGCATTAAAGTCGGCGATCAATATTCGCAAGCCAGCGCCATCTCCGGGACCCAGGGAACATATAAGGTCGGAAAACCCTATAAAATTATGGGAAAATGGTATTACCCCAAGGAAGACTATTCTTATTCCGAGGTGGGAACGGCCTCATGGTACGGCGAGGACTTTCACGCCAAATATACCGCCAACGGCGAAATCTATGACATGAACACCTTAACGGCGGCTCATCGGACTTTGCCTTTGCCCTCCATCGTTCGGGTTACCAATTTGGAAAACGGGCGTTCGCTGGTGTTGCGCGTCAATGACCGCGGTCCTTTTGCCAAAAATCGTATTATCGACGTTTCCAAACGCAGCGCCACCCTTCTTGGCTTCAAAAACCAAGGGGTTGCCAAAGTCCGTGTCGAACTGTTGCCTGAAGAGAGCAAAGCTTTGAAGCAGGCTTTGTTGACCGGCTACAAACAACCGGTGATCGTTCAGGAAAACAACAATATAACCACGGCGGAATCAGCCGCTCCGGTACAGGTCTACAAGAAAGGCAGTTATTTTGTTCAGGCCGGCGCTTATGCCAATCGCGATTCTGCCGTTAAACTCGGCTCAAAGCTTGATCAGTTCGGAACGACGAATGTTTATAAGGTTGACATCAACCGCCAAAGCTTTTACCGCGTTCGTTTAGGGCCTTATGCCGATAAGAAGGCGGCAAACGCCGTTTTGGACAAGCTTCAAAATTACGGGGTCTATGACGCCCGTGTGGTACAAGATTAATTTATGTAGGATAAGTCAATATGTTGTCGTCATCTAAATTTTCTGTTTCCGCTCTGGCCTTGGCTGTCACTTTTTGTTGGAACGCCGCCTCGGCCCGAGCAATCGAGACCAAAGCCCGCAACGCGATTCTGATGGATTTTGACACCGGACAATATCTTTATACCAAAGAACACGACAAAAAGGTCGCCCCGGCTTCAATGAGCAAATTAATGACGATTTATATGGTCTTTGACAAGCTTCGCAACGGCACATTGTCTCTTGACGACACGTTTACCGTCAGCGAAAATGCCTGGCGGAAAGGCGGCGCAGCCAGCGGCAGTTCGACGATGTTTTTGAATATCGGCCAAAAAGTCCGGGTAGAAGACCTGATTAAGGGCATCTTGATTCAATCCGGAAATGACGCTTGCATTGTCGTGGCGGAAAACCTTTCCGGTTCAGAAGAGGATTTCGCCGTAGAGATGCAAAAAAAAGCTCGCAAACTGGGGCTAAACAACAGCACTTTCGCCAATGCGACCGGTTGGCCGCATCCTGATCACCGCATGTCGGTGGAAGACCTGGCCAAACTGTCCCGGATCATCATTTCCGAATTTCCCGAATTTTATCATCTCTTTTCTGAGAAAAACTTTACCTATAACAACATTCGCCAAGGCAACCGCAATCCGCTGTTATACAGCATGTCCAATGCCGACGGCTTGAAAACCGGCCATACCGAAGAAGCCGGCTTCAGTCTGACGGCCTCGGCACATAAAGACGGCCGCCGACTGATTGAGGTTATGACCGGAATGAGTTCTAACAAGGAGCGTTCGGAAGAGGCCGAAAAACTGATGAATTACGGCTTTAGAGAGTTTGATAACTATAAAATTTTGAACAAGGGGCAAATTGTCGGCGAGATCCCGGTTTGGATGGGCGAAGAAAAAAACGTGAACATGGTTGTGTCTGAAGATCTGCTCCGCACCATCAAGCGCAACAAGACCGAAGATCTGAAGCTGAGGGCCATTTATAATACGCCGCTCAAGGCCCCGGTTCAACAAGGCGACGTTGTCGGCAAAGTCCGGGTTGAAGTACCGGGCTCCGAGACGGTTGAAATTCCGCTTCTGGCTGCCAAAAGTGTTGAAAAGCTCGGTTTCTTCGGCCGGATCAAAACCAATTTGCAATATCTGCTGTTCGGGGAAAATTAGATGAGCGGCCGTTTCATCACCTTTGAAGGCGGCGAGGGAACCGGAAAATCGACTCAAATACGCTTATTGTCAGAGTTTTTAACCCGGTGCGGCATTCAAAACATTACCTCCAAAGATCCCGGCGGAACGGAAATAGGGCAGGAACTGCGCAAAATTCTGGTCACCGGTGACAAAGACAAAATTGACGCCGTCACCGAAGCTTTGCTGTATTTTGCCGATCGACGCATAAACCTGATGGAAAAAGTTTGGCCGGCGCTTGAAAAAGACGTCTGGGTCTTAAACGACCGTTTTGCCGATTCGACGATGGCTTATCAATATTATGGCTACGGCTGCCGCCTTTCCAAAGAGACGATCAATAACTTGTATGATCTGGCGGTCGGAGACTTCAAGCCCGACTTGACGATTATTCTGGATCTGGATCCGGTCATTGGCTTAGAGCGTTCTTATCAAAAATCCGGCCATATGACGGTCAAAGAAACCAGACACGAGAGCAGGGAGCTTGTCTTTCACCAAAATCTGCGCCGCGGATTTAAGGAAATTGCCGCCGTCGAACCGGAACGCTGCGTGGTTTTAAATGCTGACAAAAGCATTGCCGAACTGCATCAGGACATTCTCAACGTTGTTTGTGAAAGGTTTAATTTAGGCTTATGTCAGAAATAAACGACGGCAGTAATTTCAATCCCCGCTGTAACACCTGCCTTTTGGGTCATGAGGCTGAGGAAAAGTTGCTGTTTGACGCTTGGGCCTCCCGCAGTCTTCATAATTCCTGGATAATATCGGGAATTGAGGGCATTGGCAAAGCCACGCTGGCTTACAAATTTGCCCGTTTTCTGTTGGCGGCCGGCAATGCGGACCCTTCCGCTTACCAAAATCTGAATGTCAGCGACCAGCATCCGGTTTACAAATTGGTTGCCAATAAGGCACATCCGGATTTAAAAATCATTGAGCGAGATTTTACCGATACGGATAAGAAAAAGGTCCTCAAAGCCATTAAAGACGGCGAAGCTTTGGACGAAGGAGAATTGAAAGAGCTCAAGAAATCGGCTTTCATCAGGGTGGACGACGTGCGCACAATCAACGAATTCTTGTCCAAGCGTTCGGGAAACGACGGCTGGCGCGTGGTCATCATCGATGCCGTGGACGACATGAACGTCAATAGCGCCAATGCCGTGTTAAAGGTTTTGGAAGAACCGCCGGCACAAACCGTTATGCTGCTGATCAGCCATAACCCTGACCGCCTGCTGCCGACGATCCGATCGCGTTGTGCCAAGCTGCCGCTAAAACCCTTAAGCGATGTCAATGTTGCCAGTCTGCTGCGCCGTTATCGCCCCGAATTGACGGAAGCGGCAGTCAAACGACTGACCTCCCTAAGCTCGGGAAGTATCGGCAAAGCCCTGCGCTATGCCGATCTCGATGCCGTTTTCCTCAATGAGGAACTCTTGTCGTTGGTGTCAAGCAACCGACCGGACCTCGGAAAGCTTCTGGATTTCTGCACCCGCGCGGCCGGCAATGAGGAGCTTTATGCCTTGTCTAAAGAACTTTTGCTCAAATTTATCGCTTCGACCGCCGCGATCGGAGATGTTGAAGCCCTCAGCACCGCTTGGAGTAATGCGCTTAAGGTCTTTAACGAAACGTCTGCCTTGAACTTGGATAAGAAACAAGCTTTAATGAACATTATTTATAATTTAAGCCAAAGGATGTAAAATGCTCATCGACAGTCACTGTCACCTGGATTTTAATGATTTTGAAGACGATCTGGACGAACTGATTACCCGGGCCAAGGAAAACGGTGTCACCACGATTCTAAACGCCGGAAACAATATCAACGAACTGGAAAACCAGCTTCGCCTGTCGGAAAAATATCCCTTTATTTATACGGCAGTCGGAGTTCATCCGCATAATGCTGCCGAATATCCCGACATTAAAGCCGAGGATTTTATAGCCGCCACACGGCACAAAAAAGTCGTAGGTATCGGTGAGACCGGCTTGGACTACTATTATGACTACGCGCCGCGAGATCTGCAGAAAAAGATCTTCATCGAACAGATCAAGGCCGCGCAGGAAACCGGATTGCCGCTGATCATTCATACGCGGGACGCTGATGACGATACGATTGCCGTTTTGGGAGAGCAATATAAGATCAAACCTTTTACCGGCGAGATCCATTGTTTTTCTTCTTCCCGCCGACTGGCCGAATTTGCTCTGTCCATCGGTTTTTACATCTCGGCTTCGGGCATTATCACCTTTAACAAGTCCCAGGAACTGCGCGAAATTTTTGCCGATATTCCTCTTGATCGCTTGTTGGTCGAGACCGATGCGCCGTTTTTGGCACCGGTTCCCAAACGCGGCCGCCGCAACGAACCGTCGTTTGTGCGCTATACGGCAGAACGTCTGGCACAAATAAAGGGTATTCCTTATGAAGAACTCGCCCAAATCACTTCCGACAATTTTTGCAACCTCTTTCGCAAAGCCAGTGACAAGGGGAGGTACGACTACTGATGAAAAAAGTTATTATTCTCGGCAGCGGCGCCGCACCGGGTGTACCTTCTTTGAGCATGGGCTGGGGCGCTTGCAATCCGGACAATCCCTATAATTTAAGAACCCGTACCGGCACTTATCTGGATTACGACGGTGTCAAAATCCTCATCGACACCTCGCCGGACATCCGCGCGCAAATGATTCGACATGATATTCGCACCCTGGACGCCGTCTTATATACCCACCGGCATGCAGATCATTTATACGGAATTGACGACTTGCGCGAAATCAACCGCATTTCCTGCCGCAGTTTGGACATCTTTGGCAATCAGGATACCGTCAAAGCCATAAAAAAAGGCTTTCACTATCTGGTGGCTTCTCGCCGCCGGACCAAAAATGTCGTCTATATGCCCAGTCTGCTGTGCAATCAGGTCAAAGCCAATCATCCTTTTTACGTAAAAGAACTAAAAATAACACCGCTGAAGCTTCTTGGACATTTGGTGCCAAGTATCGGCTATGCCTTTAATGATGGCGAGATTGTGCATATTGCCGATTTTAAACGCTTGGCTTCCTCGGTTTATGCGCAGATTTTGCAACGGCCGAAATTACTGATCATCCCGCTGACCACACCTTTCGGTCAACCGGCACATGCCAGTTTGGAAGAAGTTTTGCATTGCATTGAAAAGATCAATCCCGAGAGAGCAATCATCAACCATATGGCCACGGAATGCGATTATGACGAGATCAACCGCCGCACGCCGAACTTCGTCGCACCGGCTTATGACGGACTAACATTGAATATAGAATAAAGGAAATAAAAATGCTTTGTATATACCATATTGCGGACCACGACGGCAAAGGATCCGCCGCTGTTGTAAAAAGCCGTTATCCCGAAACGGAATTTTTGGGCCTTAACCATGATATGGAAATTCCCTATGAAGAAATCCGCCGTCATAAGCAAATTGTTGTCTGCGACATTTCCTTGCCGCTGGATTTCATGTATGAACTCTCTGTCGCCGGAGATTTTGTGTGGATTGACCATCATTTGTCCGTCATTAAGGAATATGAAAAAGCCGTTGCCGCCGGCCGCCCGACGTTAAAAGGCCTGCGCCGGGTAGGGACCGCCGCCGCAATTTTGACCTGGGAATATTTTTATCCGGACAAACCGGTACCTGAAGGATTACGCCTTTTGGGGCTGAATGACATTTTTGATCTCCGCGACGACCGTGTTCGTCCTTTCGAATATGCCTTTCAGTCCTTGGGCGTCAATCGTCCCGAAGACGAAATCTGGACGCAATTGCTGAATGAGCGGCTGGACATTCCGGCTTTGGTTGAAAAAGGACGCTCCATTTTATCTTGGATTAAAATCCGCAATTATCGTCTGGTACGCAGCCTGGCTTTTGCCAGCAGTTATCAGGGGCTGAAATGCATTTGTGCCAATATGCCGCAGGGCTATTCCGAATTTTTTGATTCTCTGCCCGACATTAAGGACTATGATTTTATGGTTAATTTTTATATGAACAAGAACAACCGCTGGAATTTGTCTTTTTATACCGACAAAGACAACGTTAACGTTTCGGAAATTGCCAAAAGTTTCGGCGGCGGCGGGCATCAAAAGGCGGCGGGAGCGTCGGCCCTGCCGGAATTGCCCGAGTTCCTGCGTCACCCGTAAAAGGCTTGAAGCCGCAGCGGAAAGGTTTATATAAAGGGCAGGTTCTCACAATAAAGGATAAAGCCATGCATTTTGAATATTTTATGCCCACCCGCGTCATTTTTGGCCGCGGCTGTCTTCAGGAACTCTCCAAGCTGGATTTTTCATCCAAAAAGGCTTTGATCGTTATTACCAACGGCAAATCCATGCGTCATCTCGGTTATCTGGATCGGGTTACCGCCTTGCTGAAAGAAAAGGGTATCGAATTCGTCGTATTTGACAAGGTCATGCCTAATCCCGTTTCTTATCATGTCATGGAAGCGGCGGAACTGGCTCGTAACGAAAATTGCGATTGCGTCATCGGTCTCGGCGGCGGCAGTGCAATAGATTCGGCCAAATCAATCGCCGTCATGGTCCGCAATGCCGGAACTTATTGGGACTATGTCAAAGGGAAACGCCGCGTCAGCGAAGACGTGCTGCCGATTGTTGCCATTCCCACCACGGCGGGAACCGGTACCGAAGCTGATCCCTGGACAGTTATCACCAATCCCGACAGCAATGAAAAAATCGGTTTTGGCTTGCCGCAAACCTTTCCCAAAATAGCCATTGTCGACCCTGAACTGACACTCTCCGTTCCCGCTCGTCTGACAGCCTATCAGGGAATGGACGCCTTTTTCCACTCTGCGGAAGGCTACCTGGCCAATATTGCTCAGCCGATCAGCGACCTCTATGCCTTGAACTCGATTCGGCGCATTAGCCGTTTTCTGCCGCTGGCCGTTGCCGACGGAAGCAATCTGCAAGCCCGTGAAGAATTGTCCTGGGCCAGCACGCAGGCCGGAATGGTCGAAAGCATTTCCAGCTGCATTTCCGAACATTCCATGGAGCATGCCTTGTCCGCCTTTTACCCTGATCTGCCGCACGGTGCCGGTCTGGTGGCTTTGTCGGTGCCTTATTTCAGCTATCTGCTCAAAAAGTCTCCCGAGCAGGTTTCCGTCCGCTATCTGGACATGGCCCATGCCATGGGCGAGACGGGCAATGATCCGCATCTGTTTGTACAAGCGTTGCAAAAACTGATAAACGCAATCGGCCTTGGCGGCTTAAAGCTTTCAGACTGGGGTATTGCTAAGGACGAGGCCGAAAAACTGGCCGCAAATTCCTTTGAAGCCATGGGTTTCTTATACAAACTTGATCCCGTATCATTGACCAGGGAAGATGCCGCCTGCGTTATCCGCGACGCCATCATGTAAGATTACTGTTGCCATCTGAAAAAATCCGCGCTAGAGTGCAGCCAATGTCAATAACAAAGGGTAGATGATGACGGACGTTTTTATGCAGGGGCTGCTGGCCTCGTTGATTGCCGGACTGATCACCGGCGTCGGCGGATTCATGATTTTTTTGAAAAAGCACTACACGCAGAAAAATATCAATTTTATGCTTAACTTGGCGGCGGGCGTCATGCTGGCAGCCTCGTTTTTCTCGCTGTTGTGCCCGGCCATGGCCAAAATTTCGACCTTTGATCCTGACATCCACGTAGCCGGATTTTGGTATGTCGGCGCAGTTTTTGCCGGTGTTGCCCTGATTTGGCTCCTAAACGACCTCCTACCGCATGAACACAACAACATGGGACACCACGGCCTGCGTTTCAGCTTAAGGACCGCTTGGCTTTTCATCATTGCCATTACCTTGCACAAACTGCCGGAAGGCCTGGCCATCGGCGTGGCATACAGTGCCGAGGACTTCATGAATCCCGATAGTCTGGTGATCGGTATTGCCGTCCACAATATCCCGGAAGGATTAACCATTGCCATTTCTTTGGTAGCGGCCCGCACATCCAAAATCAAAGCGGCATTAACGGCTTTGGCTATCGGCATGATGCAGCCGGTCGGCGCGGTCATCGGGCTGCTGACTATGGAACTCAGCGACAAAATCGTTCCCCTCGGGATGGCCATGGCCGGCGGTACACTGCTTTTTGTCGTCATTAATGAAATTTTACCGGAAACCTATGGCACGAAGAAAACCCAAGTTGCGGCTTTTGCCGTTTTTCTGGGGTTCATCTTCATGACCTATATTGATTTGGTCATGGGTGGGTAACACCTAAAGCAAAAGCCCCTAAAAGGGGCCTTTTTTTAACTTTTAAAATATTCCGGCAATTTCTTGACCAGATGAATGTCGGCAAAAATTGCATTGGAAGCGTCACAAAACAAGATGTCGTCAGGGTATTGTTCCGCTCCTTCGGGATCAATGATAAAAAGATCCAGGAAAGGAACCTGCAACACGTTACGATGCAAGACATAGCCGATGGTTGATCCGTCTTCCAAATATTTAACGGTGGGAATCTCGGTTGCCGCCGCCAAATTGGTCGTCTCCAGACGATAAGCGGCTTTCAGAGCAAGAGGATACTTTGTCTTTCTGAGCTCTTCCTTTTCCTGAAGCGTAAATTCTCCGGGAGAAATAAAGGAGCATTGCAATAAATAAGTAATGGCCGCCTCGGAGAGGGGAATCTTCCTAAAAATCTCGTCAAAAGACATTTCCTCCGCTTTCTTGTCGAATTTAATCCTCCAATGTTTTCCGAGTTCTTCGACAAAGCGTTTTTTCAAAGCTTTTGTTTTCTTTGCAATTTCAGTGTTCATATATAATAATATTAAAAAATAAAACATAAAAATCATAAGCCGGATCAATCTATGCAATTTATTTTTATTGTCAAGAAAGAAATATTGTGCGGAAATAAAAAAAAGCCCCGTTCAGGGGCTCTTGCAACCATAACTGGCGGAGAGTACAGGACTCGAACCTGTGCATCGTTATTCACGATGACGGATTAGCAATCCGCTGCATTACCACTCTGCCAACTCTCCATTGTGGTTACCGGGTAATATTTAACGTAAGATTAGCCTCTAGTCAATAGCTTTTTTAAGGAATAATTACTTTTTGTTCACATCTTTAAGCTTTCGATTCAACAACTATATATAAAGCAGTTTCATCATCCAACGGAGAAAAAATATGAAGGAAATTGTGCTAAATAACGATAAAAAGATGCCGATTATGGGATTGGGAACCTGGCGTTCTTCTCCCGGAGAAGTATATCAGGCCGTACGCTGGGCTTTCAAGATCGGATATAAACATATCGACTGCGCTTCGATATACGGCAACGAAGCCGAAATCGGGCAGGCCATAGCCGACGCCATAAAAGAAGGAGACGTCCGTCGGGAAGAAATTTTTGTTACGTCAAAATTGTGGAACGATTCCCATGCTCCGGAAGACGTCCTTCCTGCCTTGCGCAAAACATTGAAAGACCTTCAGCTGGACTATCTGGACCTCTATCTCGTTCATTGGCCGGTTGCCCAAAAGAAAGGGTCAACTTTTCCCGAGAAAAAGGAGGATTTGATTCCTCTGGAACAGATGCCCATAGACTTGACCTGGGCCGAGATGGAAAAAGCCTATAATCAGGGATTGGTCAAAGCCCTCGGCGTTTCCAATTTCAGTACCAAAAAGCTGCAAGATCTGATCGACGCGGCAGAGATTGCGCCGATGGTCAATCAAGTTGAAGTCAATCCGCTTCTCCAACAAAACGATTTGATCTCTTTCTGTCAGAAAAACATGGTTGCTGTCACGGCTTATTCTCCATTGGGATCAAACGGTGCTACCATGACCGAAAATCCCGTCGTCAAAGAAATTGCCGAACGGATTAAGGCAACCCCGGCACAGGTCATTTTGGCTTGGTTAATGCAGCGTGGCGTGATCGTAATTCCCAAATCCGTACACACCGATCGCATAAAAGAAAATTTCGCCGCTCAAAACATTGAGTTGGATGAAGCCGACATGGCTGCAATCGCCAAACTGGACCAACATCACCGCACCGTCACCGGCGAAACGTTTGCCATTCAGGACAGCGGCTACACACTGGCCAATATTTGGGACGAATAAACAACGCCGAAAGATAAAAAAACCGCCTCGTTTTGAGGCGGTTTTTTATATGGCTTATTTTCCGAAAATGCCGATCGACTTAACCCGGTCCTTAACGCCGCCGACAACATTGTCAAGATTTTCTTTGGCTACGTTTTTAAGATCGGAAAGATTGTTCTTTACCACGGTCTTCTGCGCAGTTGTCAAAATCGTGCTGAAAATTTTGGAAATTGCACCGGCAACTGTCGTTCCCTCGGCCTTGCCCTTGTTTTCGCCGATGCCGTTGATGTCCATGGCCGGCAGAGGAACTTTCACTTCGGTCACCGCAGTAATGGCCGCCAGTTCGCCGCCTTCGACATGCAGCTTCTTAATCACCACTTTCTTGCCGCCTTCTTCTTTAACTTCTTTGGCTTCCGCGGCTTTTTCAGTTTTGCTGTCTTTGGCGGATTTTGCCATGTAGTTGTTGATGTTGTTTTGGATTTCTTTAATGTTGTTTTGAGTCAAAGACAACATTTCATAAGTGATAACCGGTTTTTTGATGATAACATGATCAATGACGATCGTGTCACTGGTCAGGCTTTTGAGGTTAACTTTGACCGAGATTTCTCCGAGTTCAAACAGGTTGGGAGACTTATATCCCTTGGGATTTCCGACGCTGATGCCTTTGATCGTGCCTTCTCCGTTAGTCAAAGACAACTTGAATCCCTGCAGACTGACATCCGTTCCTGTAACTTCGCTGCCGTATTTGTGAACCAGATTCTTCACAATCGCTTCATAGGAGTTCATGAAGTAATAGACACCGCCGGCAATAATCAGCAAAATGCCCAGAAATATATATTTTTTCATTTTCATATCCTTCCGTTTATTGATGTTTTGACTCAATGTAATCATATAAACACTGACTGACTTTTTCCAGTATTTTTTTATCTTTTTCATATCCTGAAAAAATCTGCAACAGTCTCCGATTGATTTGCAACCGTTCCATAAAACGATCAGAAGCTGGAAAATACAACTCAAAATTAAAAGCGATGATCTGTAAAATCCGATCTTTTAAGGAGCGGATCTTTTTCCAATCGATGATGCGGCAGTCCATAAAGTCCTGCCAAATTTCGGGAGAAATCGGCGCAGACTTTTCCTCCGAACTGAGACCGCTGAAAAACAGGTCGTGCAAAAAACGGTATTCTCGAACGATCAGATACAAATTGGCAATTTTATCGGCATCGCGCACCAGTTTCCAAATCTCTTCCGTTTCTTGTCTCTCTTGCGAATCGATTATCGCCCGATAATCCGGATCATGATAAAATTCTTCCGCCAAATGCCCATGATGTCTGACGCTTAAAACGATGCTGGGACTTTGATAAAAACGATTTTTCTCTAAGATTTCCGCTCCGAGCAAACCATGATCAAAGAGCAGGGGATCGCTTTGTCTTTTTTCCGGGTGCCGATACAAATTCAAAATCTCGGCAAAACGCCCGACATCGTGCAACAAAACGGCCTGCCGTGCTTTTTTCAAAAAGCCTTCGTCACGATGGTTTAACGAAGGCTCGTTTTTAATGATGTAATTCCCGGCACCGAAAACCTGCAGAGAGTGTCTGATTTTTTCTTCGGCAAAGCGACGATGAAAATCGCTGTCTTTGACCAAATCATAACATTTTTGAAACGCCGCGTGCAAGAATTCCCGATCTCTTTGCAATAACATCTCAATATCTTCTCTGTTGTTAAGGCACGACGCGGATTATCACCCGGCGATTGCGGCGACGATTTTCGGGGATCGGCTCGCCATAAGCGTTCAGATTGGCGTAAGCCGGAGAAATATCCGCCATGCCGACGGTTTTGATCCTTGCTTCGTCAACACCAGCCCGTACCAGAACATCCGTTACAGTAGAAGCTCTGGCGGCTGACAAGGCACGTCGCGACGCATATTGCGGCGACGTCTCGTTATCGTCGGTATGACCTTCCACTTCGACACGGAACCGCGCATAACGATCGCTTTTCAACAAACCGGCAATACTGCGCAATGCAGGAACAGCCTTAGCAGAAAGCTTGTCGCTTCCCGGGTCGAACAAAGCGGCGTCTGCCAAATCAAAAACCGCACCTTGGCTGTCGCTTCCAAGCCCGATCTGATCCGACAAATCCAAACCTTTGGCATCCTTCATAAAACTGATTAACGTTCCCCCCATCTGATCCGGAGGCAGACCGTTAAAAGCTTCCATAAAAGCCTGTTCCATGGCAGCCTGCTTAGCCTTGTCCAAACTGGAAGAGGCAAACAACACAATAAACAAGGCCAACAGCAGGGTTAGCAGATCGGAATAGGGAATAAGCCAAGTCTCGTCGGCATGCTCTTCGTGCAGTTCCTCATGATTTTTCTTGCGTGCCATGCTTAGTCTCTCAAAGATTTACGTTGCGAAATCGGAATAAAAGATTGCAGTCTGGCCTCCATGGCAATGGAGGAGGCGCCGCTTTGCAGAGCCAAAGCACCTTCCATGATCATTTTTTTCAGTTCGACTTCCTGCTTGGAATATTGCTTCAACTTGTTGGCAAAAGGGTGCCAGATGACATATCCGGTAAAAATACCCAAAAGCGTTGCTACGAAAGCAGCAGCAATCGAGTGTCCCAGCATATTAATGTCCGAAAGATTGCCCAAAGCCGCAATCAGTCCGATCACCGCGCCGAGAACGCCAAGCGTCGGCGCATACATGCCGCATTGAGAGAAAATCAACGCGCCGCTCTGATGCCGACCTTCCAGCTGCTTGATTTCGCCCTCCAAAACTTCGGAGATAAAATCGGCGCTGAATCCGTCGGCCACCAGCGTCAAACTGGTTTTGGTAAAAGGATCTTCAATCTCGTTGGCCTTACGTTCGATGGCCATCACACCTTCTTGTTTGGAAGACTTGGCCACGGCAACAAACAATTCCAAAACTTCTTGTTTTGACATAAGCTTCTGTCCGCCGAAAAGAATACCGCAAAGCTTGGGAAACTTTTTAAGTTCTACCATTGGAAAAGCATTAAAAATAGCGGCGGCCGTTCCGGCAATAATAATCAAAAACGCCGCCGGATTAATCAAAGCATGCGGGTCAGCTCCCTTTAAGGCCATACCGATACCGACGGCTGCCACGCCGCCGACCACACCGATCAAAGTACTTTTTTCCATTTCTTGTCGTCCTTACTGAAATCCTGAAATTATTTTTTTATCAAATTATAAGGACTAAGGCCTTAATATTGTCTTAAAATTATCGCCTTGATCGCCGATTTTTAAAGTCTTAGCACAAAAAAGGACTCCATGCTTGGGCACGAAGTCCTTCAGGCTCAACTCAGAAGTTAAAAGTTATACCGGAAATTGACGCTACCGTTCCAACCTTCGCGTCCTCCGTCTCTGCGGTTGACGCTGGCGGAAAGATCCCATTCGTCATTGAGGGTTTTCTCAAGGCCGACGCCGTACTCAACATAATCGTCGGCACTAATGTTAGGCAAAACAGCATCGCCAACATTCAAGTCTCCGCCATTGTCCATGACAAAAGCATATTTAACTTGGGCAAAGCCGTTCCAACCGTTTTGGAAGTCTTTGCTGAGCTTGATCCCCGGCGCAACTTCAAACAAATGCAGATTGTCGTTTTCAATTTTTGTGCCGGACCTTAAGGTATAGTCTTCATTGTTCACAAAAGTATATCCGGCATAAACGTTCGGCTGAATCGTAACCCCGTTGTCAAGCTTGTAATCATAACCACCTTTCACCGCAAGACCGGCCCAATAGGTATCGAATTTATCTTTTCCGAAAGAATTTTTCTCCTCATTACCGATAAAACCGCCGTTAACAGCGCCTTGAACCACAGCATTGCCTTTTTCGATTCTCGTTCCCAGGCCGATATACCCACCGTCTTGGTTGATCTTGTTGCCGTCATATTCAATCTCGCCGTGCATATAACCGGCATAGACGCCATAAGTCACGTCTCCCAAGTCTGTGAGCTGAACGTCCGATGATACACCGCCGATCACCGATGTCATATCAGAATCAACCGATTGAAACTTGTCAAAGTCGACGCTGTCGTCAAAACCGATAACCGAAACCCAGGCGTTATTGGCTTTCGGCAGATCGCCGCTTGCCAATCCTTGTTTTCCATCGTCGAGATTTTGCGCCAGGTTGTCAAAAGCGACATTGGCAACATTGGTTTGCAGGAAATCGACCGTATGTCCGACCACCGACGCGGCATAAACCGCAGGGTTATAGTCGGAAACGGAAGCTCCTGATCCGCGGGTAAAAGTAAAATCGCCGTTTGTTTTGTCATAGGCCACGTCATAAGTATAAACCGGGGAGAGGGCTTTTAAACCGTTAGTGTCGCCGGTATAATCGGTCGCCTCCAACAAGGTCTGATTTTGGGTAAAGTTAATCACCGTCTCTGCGTCTTTGGCGTCAGAGATGAGGTTGATTTTGGAAATATTAAGTTTCCCGCTGCCGTCAACGACCGTATCGGCGGAAAAACGGTCCATCTTCTTGTTTTCCAAATCTGCATCCAGGGCAATGGTCGAGGTTTCGTTCAAAGAAAGCTTGGTTAATTTGATTTCCGAAGCCTCGTCATTGACAATGTTCAGTTGCCCGCCTTTAAAATTGAGACTGTTAAGCGCATATTCGCTGCCATGTTTTTCTGCATCATATAAAAACTTGTCATTGGTATATGTCAGTGTACCGGTAATATTATAAGTAATGTCGTCGTCATAGCCGCCGCGGGTCAAATTTCCCTTAACGTTCGCCGTCGCCGGATCAAAGAGCCCGGTAAAATCGACCTCTCCGCTGAAATCGACGATGTTATTGTCACCCAAAATAGACGAGTTGTCCAAAGTAACATTGTTGACTTCAAGTCTTGCTTTTCCGTCGGAGGTCGCAGCATCACCGCTGATAGTAATTGTCGAATCTTTCAATACCAAGTCGTTTAGCTTCATGGAAGAACGATCGTTCATTGTGATACTGGAATTATTCTGAATGATGGTTTCCGCTCCGTTGCCGGCAAAATTGACTGAAGCGTCGTCATTTAAGCTGATTTCGGAATTAGAAACCAACAGTGGCGCCGTCGCATCATTGTTTTCGTCCTGCCCAAGCCACCAGCCGGGCTCACCGACCCATAAGGCTGACTTATCATATAAGGACAGCTTGCTGTCCGAAATACTGACGACGCCGGTTCCGTCGTCGGCTTCCGTTCCTTCATACACCAAGGCCGAACTTCCATACATGGTAATTTCGCTTTTATTGGTAATGTTCAATTCCCGATTGGCGCTGATGCGCGCATAATCGTCCATCTTGTCATCCGTGCCCAAGGTAATTGTACTTCCAGAAATATTGACGTCCTCGCCCAACATATATTTGCTGTAATATTCCTCGGGATTGTCACCCGTATCGTCATAACAGCCGACGCAGCTGTATGAAAAATCTTTGGTATTGGTAATGCTGACATTTCCGCCGTCCGTCTCCAAATCGGAATTTTCGATTTTAACGTTTTGCGCATTGTCAAAAACAAACTCGATTCCAGCTCCTGTACTGTCAACGTTTTTGATGGTCACATTCTCAACGTTGGACACGTTCAACGTTTCCGCCCCCTTAAAACCGTCCAACGTCTCGCCGGTCGTAAAGTCTTTTGCTCCGGCCACGCCGGCAAAGAAAAATACCCCCAGGTTGATTAAAAGGCACTTTTTCAACACAGAGCGATACTGTGCCGATAAAACCCTGATGGCTGTTCTTGATAGTCTCATGTTCCGTTCTCCGTAAGTTGCTCATTATTTAGACAAAATGACGGTAGTAGGGTATCAAAGGCCGATTGTTCAGTCAACATACAATTGATAATCAAGAAATTTAAGAAATAATTTCCTTACCCTTCCGTTTGGACAAAACTTCCACCCGGTCTTTCTTATTGGTAGGCGCGTGGGGCTGGAGGAAAGAAAAGCTTCCGGTGAAAGCTTTTCTGACGACAGGCGAAGTCTTGTTAGCTTGTGCCGCCGCAAAGCGTGCCAAACAAGCGTTACAAGACGAGTGACCGCAGCGAGTTATTTTTTGCAACGCAAAAACTTACGAGCCAGACGAACCCGCAGGGTGAGAACCCCCGAATAAAAAAAAGACCGGGGACAAAACTTCCACCCGGTCTTTCTTATTGGTAGGCGCGTGGGGGTTCGAACCCCAGACCCACTGATTAAGAGTCAGTTGCTCTACCAACTGAGCTACGCACCCAAAATAATTATCGTTCCTAACGACGTTGAAATATATACCTCGCCGGATTTCTTTTGGCAAGTCTTTTTTTTATATTTTTAATATTCCACGCGATCAATCTTGTTTTTCCAGTCTTGCATCACCTCAACAGCGCGGGAAATCTCGATTTTTTTCAATTCTACCGGATCGTCTTCATAAAAGACGCGATCGCGAAAACCGATGTTTTCCGCGTCATAACGGTCGGCAGCATAATAGATTTCTCCGATATTGGCCCATTTTGCGGCGTTAAGACACATCGGGCAGGGCTCGCAGGAAGTATATAAGATGCAGCCGCTCAAATCAAAACTGCCGATATTTCGACAAGCGTCACGAATGGCCATAACCTCGCCGTGAGCCGTCGGATCATTGTCCAAAACCACTCGGTTGTGGCCGCTGCCGATAATTTTTCCGTTTTGATCGACAATGACCGCCCCAAAAGGAGAACTGCCGTTCTCGACGGACTGACGACTTAATTCGATTGCTTTAATCATCATTTCTTTATGGTTAATCATTTGTTTTTCCTTTAATATAATCTTCCAAAATTCCCGGCGTCAAAATTTGCGGCAAAATTTGACATGCCTGCATTTTTCCGGGACAAAAAACATACAGAGGAATGGAATTCCGGCCATATTCTTCCAAAGCCTCGGAGATGGCGCTGTCTTCGTTCGTCCAATCTGCCTTAAACAGGTGGATTTTGTATTCTTTGACCAAATTGCCGAACTGATGAGAACTCAACGCCACTTTTTCGTTCATCAGGCAGGTGATGCACCACTTGGCCGTAAAGTCGATAAACACGGCTTCCCCTTGCTCCTTGAGATTTTCGATACGATAGGCGTTATAATTTTCCCAAGCCATCGTGTCAATCACGCGGGAGCGGCTGTCCGTCTGGTTATATAGGACCCAAATCAGCCAAACGCAAGTAAAAAAGATCGGCACGGCAAAGATCTTTTTCAAAACCTCCATCCATTTTCCCGGACGAGGCAGCATGCGATAAACAACTTTGGGATAAAACCCGATCATTGTAAAGGGCAGGGCATAACCAAGACTG
Organism: uncultured Alphaproteobacteria bacterium; assembly: GCA_934254925.1. Taxonomy (GTDB): domain Bacteria; phylum Pseudomonadota; class Alphaproteobacteria; order RF32; family CAG-239; genus CAKQMD01. The sequence continues at coordinate 55,433 of CAKQMD010000004.1, read as the reverse complement.
AGCGCAAGAAAAACCGGATAATAGACATACAAAGGCTGAGTAAGCGTATAACCGATAGCGATTCCCATAAACGGTGCCGTGCAGGGACTGGCTATCAATACGGCGAAAAAACCGGTGACAAACGCGTTCAACCTGGCTTTTTGCAAAGACATCCGTCCGAGTCTGTTGGCAAAAGGATTAGTCACTTTAATCAAGTCAAGCAACATCAGAAAAATAACGGCAAAGATGGCGATCATCACCGCCACGAAAGCCGGAGACTGCAGTTGGAACCCCCAGCCGATTTGTTCACCGGAAGCCCTCAGCAACACTAAAACCGTAGCCACGACAATAAAAGAAAGCACCACGCCTGCCAAATACAACAATGCCTCGATTCTCTTGTTGCGCCGATTGTAACGCCCCTGCACCATGGAAATGGCCTTGATCGTCAAAATCGGAAAAATACAAGGCATAAAGTTCAAAATAACCCCTCCGGCAAAAGCCGCCAACAAAATAAGGAGAAAACTTTTACCGCCGTCGGCGTCAAAACGAAGCTTGGCCAATTTAAATTCCCGATTCCACGTCGCATTGTGCTTTTGCATCTGCTCAGACACCGGCAACTCAAAATAAAACTCCGTTTTTCCGGGAATGCACTCATCCCTGCAACCTAGCCAGGAAATCTTGACCTTAAATTTTTGAAGTCCTTGAACGGTTTCCGGAAAAGTAATCTGCGTCTTATAATAGGCGACGTCTCCGTAGCCGTACTGCACAATTCCTTCGTTGACAAATTCTTCTTCCGGGCTCCATTGCGCTTCCGCAGCCTGTGCTCCGGCGGGCAGCTGCCATTCGACTTCCGTCGGCAGACCGAGATCTCCGGGATTTTGCGCATAGATATGCCAGCCGTCATGCAGACGAAACTTGATCAAAACCTCCAGCTTCTGCCGCGGGTTGATCTCGTCATAACAGGTCAATAGTTCTACGCTGACCTTGTCGCCCTCGTCGGACAAAAACAAAGCCTGTGCCGAAGACGGCGTCATCGACATCAGGCATATAAGCGGCAATAAGAGGCGTAAGAGCTTCATCAAGACTTATTCTTTGCTTCTTTTAACGGCAATCACAAAATTGTAATAGGCGGTTGCCATCACGCTGAAAGCTTTGACCAAGCTGAGTACGCCGAGAACGATTGCAATCTGCAGGAACCAACCCGGCATAATGCACAGAATGATCAGTGCAACGGTCGTTTCAAACCCCTGAGCGATACCGCCAAGGTAAAAAGGCGACTGTTCCAACTTCACTTGCGGCCGATTGTCATATTTATAGGCAATGACGGCATAAGCCAGCATGGCACAAGCCGCGGCGGCAAAACCAAAGAGCAAAAAGGCTGCCGGAACGGCATTTTGCAAAGGATTCGCCAAAGCAAAACCGAAAATGACACCGGCATAGAAAGTATAGTCCAACGTTGCATCCAGAAAAACGCCGAAACCCGTCGTTTCCGAATGCCGGGCGATGGCACCGTCCAAAGCGTCGCAAAAGCGATTGATAAGAATACAAATCAAGGCTGAAAAATAAAGCTGCATAGCCAAAAAGTTGATAGCGAAAATTCCGATCACAAAACCGAAGATGGAAACCAGATTCGCCGAAATCCCGGTATGGACGATTCCTTTTCCCAAGCGATCGATCTCCCGATTCAGCCATCCCCAGACAGTTCTGACACCCTGACCGGTCTGCTGCGACATTTTAACGCTGCCGCGAATAATTTTATTTTCCATCAATTTATTTTTTATTGCTTTAAATTGTTCAGACATACTATAATCCTTTCACAAAATCCGGAACATCCGATCACGCTTCATCCTAAAACAATTTTTATTTAAAGTAAAACAGGTTAAAAAGATATGCGACTTTTTAAATATATTTCAACGGCAGCACTGCTTCTTGCATTGGCTTTTGTTCTGGACTCCCGCCGCATAGCCGCCCCCCATCTGCTGTCTGGAAAAGTTTTTGGGACCTATTATCATGTCAAAATAGCGGGGCAGGCGCCATCGCCGGATTTGGAAAAGCGTATAGAACAAGTTTTTGACGATGTTAACCGGCATTTGTCAGTTTTCACCCCGGAATCGGAGATCAACCGCCTGAACCGGGCTGCCATCGGCGAAAAGTTCAACCTGTCGCCGGACTTAGCGCTTTTGTTAAAAACGTCTGCCGAAATCAACCGCCAAAGTGACGGATATTTTGACCCCACCGTCGCCCCCCTGGTCAATTTATGGGGATTCGGCCCGCGCGGAAAAGTGGAAAAAATTCCTGACCCGAAACAAATTGACGCCGTCTTGTCGACCGTCGGCTTTCATCAGCTGCATTTTGCTCCGGATTTTCGCAGCGTCGTCAAAAAAAATCAGCAAACGTCACTGAATCTTTCGGCAATAGCCAAAGGATACGCCGTTGATAAGATCGCGTCCTTACTGGAAAACGACGGTATCCGCAATTATATTGTCGAAATCGGCGGAGAAATAAAGGCCGCGGGAGAAAAGTCCCCGGGAAAAAGCTGGACGGTCGGCGTCGCTTTTCCCTCGGCAGACGTCTCAGGTAATATTTTGGCTTTGCAGTTAAAAGACATGGCTGTTGCCACCTCGGGAGACTATCATAATTTCTTCAACTGGAACGGCAAACGCTACGCACATACCATTTCGCCGTTTGACGGCCGTCCGATTGAACATAACCTGGCTTCGGCAACGGTCCTGGCTCCCGATTGTATGACGGCGGACGCTTATGCCACAGCCATCATGGCTCTGGGAGAAGACAGGGGACTGGCCTTGGCCGAAAAGCTTAATCTGCCGGTAATTTTGTTTGTCAGAGAGGCCGACGACAGCATTAAAAGCGTTTATTCCTCGGCCGCAGCATCTTATATGGGAGAACAACAATGACTGAAATTGAACACGAAGCCCGGATTGTCAAGATAGAACCGGCAAAAATCACGGTTGAAATTGAAAATGCCGAAGCCTGCGCCGGCTGCAGCGCCAAAAATATCTGCAATAACGCCCAATGCCGGGAAAAACAAGTCGAAATCCCGGTCTATAACGCCGAACCTTACAGCCTGGACCAAAAAATCAACGTCGTCATGAGCGAAGAAAACGGCTTTCGCGCCGTCGTTTTTGCCTATCTTATTCCCTTGCTGCTGTTGCTGGGCGTCCTCTTTGGCGGCGTTTATGCCGGCATGAGTGAAATTAAGGCGGGGATTTTGAGCATAATTGTCTTGATTCCTTATTATTTTATTTTATTCTTGAGTCGCAAATATTTTGCTGCAAAAATTCATTTTACGATAAAGGCTGACGATAACTGATGGATAACACAATCTTGTTTAACGTAGTTCTCTTAGGTGGCATTGCTTTGGCGGCGGCTTTGGTTTTATATCTGGTTTCAAGAAAATTTGCCGTTGAAGAAAACCCCAAAATCGATCAGATAAGCAACCTTTTGCCTCAGGCCAACTGCGGCGCCTGCGGCAAAGCCGGCTGCAAGGATTTTGCCACGGCCTGCGCCGGCGTCGACGAAGCTGGTTTTTCCGAACTCTATTGCCCCGTCGGCGGCGCGGCGGTTATGGGAAAGATAGCCTCTCTTTTGGGATACGAAGCCTCCGTCAAAGATCCCGGAGTTGCCGTTCTGCGTTGCAACGGCACTTGTCAAAATGCCCCGGCGAAAGTTGCTTACGAAGGATTGAAAAATTGTCGGATTGCCGCCCGGGTTTCCAGTGGCCAAAGCGGCTGCCCGACAGGTTGCCTACGCTTGGGCGACTGCGTCAAAGTCTGCAAGTTCGGAGCACTCTCCGTTGATGCCATCACCGGTATTCCCGTCGTTGACGAAGAAAAGTGCACCGCTTGCGGCGCCTGCGTCAAAGTCTGCCCGCGCGAATTGTTTGAAATCCGCCCCAAAGGAGCTAACGGCAATCGGGTTTATGTCGCTTGCCGCAATACGCAAAAAGGCGCCATTGCCAAAAAGAACTGCGCAGTTGCCTGCATCGGCTGTATGAAATGCGCCAAAATTAACCCTGAAATCAAAATCGAAAACAATCTGTCCTACATCCCGACGACAGTTTCGGCAGACGAATACGGCGCCGCTTTGGTCAAAGCCTGTCCGACCGGAGCAATTGTCTGCACCAAATGTTCTGAGGAAAAATCCCTATGACCAGCAACAAGACCTTCCCGCTAGGCGGTATTCACCCGGAAAAACATAAAATAACCTCAAACAGTCCCATTGTTGATGCCGGTTTACCGGAAACCGTCTACATCCCGGTTAAGCAACACATCGGCACCCCGGCCAAAATTTTAGTTGCCAAAGGCGACAAAGTCAAGGTCGGCACCTTGCTGGCAGATTCGGACGGCGTCGTCTCCTCTGACGTTCATTCTTCGGTTTCCGGAGAAGTACTGAAAGTGGAACCGATAGAAGGAGAGTTCGGATACGAAGAAAACATGATCACGATTCGTGTCGAAGGCGACGAATACGAACCCTCGATTGACCGAAGTCCCGACATTATCAACGAGATTCCCTACACAGCGATGGAAATTGTCGCAAAAATTCGCGAAGGCGGTATTGTCGGAATGGGCGGCGCCGGTTATCCGACCCCGATCAAAACCACGCTGCCGGAGGGCAAAAAAGCCGAATATCTCATCCTCAACGGAATAGAATGTGAACCTTGGCTGACGGCAGATGACCGACTGATGATCGAAAAAGCGGAACAAATCGTCATCGGTGCCAAAATCATTAACAAGGCTTTGGGGATCCAAAACGCCGTGGTCGCCATCGACGAAAACAAGCCCGAAGCTATTCAAACAATGACTAAAGTCACCAAACGCTATGTCGGCGTCAATGTCGCGGTCTGTAAGACCAAATATCCTCAAGGCGCCGAAAAACAACTGATTAAGACCATAACCGGCCGCGAAGTACCCTCAGGCCGCTTGCCGATAGACGTCGGCTGCATTGTCCAAAACGTCGGCACCGTTCACGCCGTTTACGAAATGGTCATGAAAAACAAGCCGCTCTACGAGCGCATTGTAACCGTCAGCGGAGATTTGTGCACCAATCCCGGAAACTTCAGGGTGCGGGTAGGGACACCGGCCTCTTATCTGATTGAAAAGGCCGGAGGGCTGTCGCCCGACGTCGCTCAGGTCGTCTTCGGCGGCCCGATGATGGGAACTTCCGCTGTCAACCTCAAGGCACCGATCACCAAGCTGACCTCGGGAATTTTGCTGCTTTCCGATTACATATCTCATAAGGAAAACGAGCAAAGCTGCATTCGCTGCGGCAAATGCGTCGAAGTCTGCCCCGTTGGACTGGAACCTTTTGCCATTGCCCGCTATGCTCGGGAAAACATGTTTGAAGAGGTCAAAGGCCTTCATGTCTTGGATTGTATAGAATGCGGTTCCTGTGCTTACACTTGCCCCGGAAGGATTCCGCTGCTGGATTATTGCAAACTCTCGAAAATGGAACTAAAAAAGACGAGGAAGAACTAAACGATGCTTAAAGTTTCATCTGCTCCCCACATGAGTTCGCCGGTCAAAACGTCGGACTTGATGCGTGACGTTATTATTGCTCTGATGCCCGCTGCCGTTGTCGCCGTTGCCTTTTTCGGCGTCGGTGCGCTCAAGGTCATTTTGACTTCAGTCGCCGGCTGCGTCTTGTGCGAATACCTGATTACCCGTTATCTGCTCAAAATCCCGCCAACCGTCGGCGACAACTCTGCAATCATTACCGGGCTGCTGCTGGCATTCAATCTGCCGAGTTCCATGCCGGTTTGGATGATTCTTTGCGGCTGCGCCATGGCAATCGGCGTTGCCAAAATGTGTTTTGGCGGTTTGGGAAAAAACATTTTCAATCCGGCATTGGTCGGCCGCGTCTTTTTGTTCATTTCCTTTCCCGTTGCCATGACGCATTGGCCTCAGCCTCGTTGGCTGGACTTTTGGAACGTCGACATGCAGACGTCGGCAACCACCCTTGGCATTATCAAACATCTGGATGCCCAAACCTCCGCCACGGCATTAAGCGGAAACCTGCCTGACTACTGGCAAATGTTCGTAGGCTACACCGGCGGTTCTTTAGGAGAGGTCTCGGCGCTGGCTTTGTTGTTGGGACTGCTCTACATGCTCTACCGCCGCGTCATTACCTGGCATATTCCGTTTTATTATATTGCAACCGTCTTTATGATTACCGGCATTCTCTGGCTCAAAACCGGAGACCTCCGCTATGAGCCGGTGACGCATCTTCTGTCCGGCGGTCTGATGCTCGGCGCCGTTTTTATGGCAACAGACTACGTCACTTCGCCGATGAGCAAAAAAGGACAGGTGATCTTTGCCGTCGGCTGCGGCGTCCTGACCGTGGTTATTCGTTTGTGGAGCGCTTATCCTGAAGGCGTTTCTTTTGCGATTTTGATTATGAACGCTTTTGTCCCGCTGATTGACAAATATTGTCATCCTCGGGTCTTTGGAACAAAGAGGTAAAACCGTGAGAAAATCCCAACCGATAAAATCAAGTTTGTTTAACATGACGGCCGTTTTGACGGTAATTGCCGTCTTGTCGGCGATTGTTCTCGGCTACACGCATAAAATAACCGCCGGACCGATTGCTGAAGCCAAAAAACAACGTGAATTGGAAGCGATCTCCCGCGTGGTTTATGATGACTTTGACAACAATCCTTTTGAGGAAAGGATGCTGATCAGCGCACCGCATGATCCAACACAAAAATTTGAGCTTTTTCCGGCGCGCAAAAACGGTGTCATCACCTCTGTTGCCATAAAAACCTTTTCCGACAAAGCTTTTGGCGGCCGTTTGGAAATGATCGTCGGCCTCTTCCTTGACGGCAGCGTCAATAGCTACGAAATCACCGATCAAAAGGAAACGCCGGGCTTGGGAACCAAAATCAGCGAAGACAAATTCAAAAAACAGTTTCACGGTCTCAATCCGCAACGACCATTTTTCAAGGTCAGACAGGACGGCGGCGAGATCGATGCCGTTACGGCAGCAACCATCAGTTCCCGCGCGGTAATTGATGCCATAAAAAAAGCCAACAACGCCTATAACAACTTTAGCAACACAGGACGCTAGCCATGGATAAAACTTCTTATCAAAATCTGACCCGCGGCATTTTCCGAGAAAATCCCACATTTGTGATGCTGTTGGGAATGTGTCCGACCTTAGGCGTAACTACTTCGGCTTCAAACGGTTTGGGAATGGGCTTGGCAACCTTGTTTGTGCTTATATTGTCAAATTTGGCCATTTCCTCCGTCAAGAATTGGATTCCGGCTCAAGTGCGGATTCCCTCATATATTGTCATCATTGCTTCTTTTGTCACGGTGGTTGACCTGCTTATGGCCGCATATTTGCCAGTGCTGCATGCGGCTCTGGGAATTTTCATCCCCCTAATCGTCGTCAATTGCATCATTCTTGGTCGGGCGGAAGCTTTTGCCTCCCAAAACGACTTATTGCAGTCTTTCTATGATGCCGTCGGCATGGGGTTGGGCTTCACGATCGGCCTGACTTCCCTTGGAATAGTTCGAGAAATTCTGGGATCCGGCTCTCTGTTCGGATGGCGTTTTCTGCCGGAAGACAGCGCCACTCTGCTTTTGTTCATCATGCCGCCGGGAGCCTTCCTGGCCTTGGCGGGACTGATCGTTTTGGTTAACCGTTTGCGGGGAGTTAGATAATGACTTATTTAATGATTTTCATAACCGCCGTCTTTGTCAACAACATCGTCTTGTCCCAGTTTTTGGGAATTTGCCCGTTTCTCGGCGTTTCCAAACGAATCTCCACATCTTTCGGCATGGGACTGGCAGTCATGTTCGTCATCACCTTGTCAACCTTGGTTACCTATCTGATCTATTACCAATTGCTGATTCCTCATCAGCTGACCTTCATGACCACCTTGGTTTTCATCTTGGTCATTGCCGCCATGGTACAAATGGTAGAAATGGTGTTAAAGAAAACGGCGCCGACACTGTATCAGGCCTTGGGCATTTTTTTGCCGCTGATCACCACCAACTGTGCCGTCCTCGGAGTCGCCATCTTAGCCACGCAAAAAGAACTCGACCTGTTGGAGGCAGTCTGCTTTGCTTTAGCCAATTCAATGGGCTTTACGCTGGCGATTGTCCTTTTTGCCGGCATCCGTGAACGCTTGGCCTTGACCTCTTTACCCCGTGCTCTGCAGGGAACGCCGATTGCGTTGATCAGCGCCGGACTATTGTCTTTGGCTTTTATGGGCTTCGCCGGGATTGGCAATTAAAAAGCCGTTTTTTAAGACAAAAGTGTCAACAAATGCCTGATAACATCCTTAAACATGTCTTCGGTCAACACCCCGGTATTGATGTTATAACGCGACGTATGATAGGAGTTGACCATATACAGGCCATGCTTGTCCAAACGATGCACGGCATTATGCACAAATTTGAAAGCAGCCTTCTTGTATCCCAGAACGCCTAAAACCGCATTATGCGCCACGGCACCGAGCGTCAGGATAATTTTGAGTTTTTTCATGTCGCTTATTTCGTCAATCAGATATTTCCCGCAGGTTTTCACCTCATCGCCGGTAACTTTGTTTTGCGGCGGCACACAACGAACAGAATTGGTGATTCTGACGTTTTTAAGCCGAAAGCCGTCGTCTTTCCTTTTGGCGTAGTTTCCTTCGGCCAGGCCGAACTCCTTAAGAATCGGATATAAAACGTCACCGGCATAATCATTGGTAAAGGGACGGGCGGTCTGGTTGGCGCCGTTCAACCCGGGAGCCAAACCGACAATTAAAATTTCGGAGTCCAAATCACCGAAAGGCGGAACGGCTCCGTTATAATAATGAGGAAACTTCTTAATGTTTTCTTCCCGAAAAGCAACCAATCTCGGGCATTTGCAGCAATTTTGAGGCGGACAATCAAAAGTCATTATATAGCTCTTAGTTTTAAATTAATAGTTGGTAATAATTTGTTTACTACTTTAGCATATATTATTTTTGTTGTCACCCCTTTAAATCTATCGTTAAAGGATTATGTACGACGACATAAACCGCTGAAGTCAGCTGTTTAGAGTTTAGAAAAATATTTAGAATCAATTTTATAATGGAGTTTATAAGATGAAAAAAACATTATTGCTTGCAGGAGTAGCCTGCTTATTTTCAGTTTCTGCCCAGGCACAGGACTATATGTCTGAAGTCCGTCCCTATATCGGATTGGACTATGCCTATGATAAAGCTGATTTCAAAAAAGACGCAAAAGATTTGAAAGACGGTTTCAACTCCGGTATCATCAACGTCGGTAGCAGAATGGGCGACTACTTTGGTTTGGAAGCTTTCTATCAGCTTTCTGACGAAAGAAAAACCAAATTTGAAGACTACAACCTGTCTGCAAAATTCCAGGCTTACGGTTTGGATGCATACGGCTATCTGCCGCTCGGCTGCGAAAAGAAGTTTGACTTGTTGGCTTCTCTGGGTGCCGCCGTTTATGACATGAAATTAAAAGGGCCGGATGCGAAATTGACTCAAAAACGCGTTGGTTACCGTGCCGGTATCGGTGCTCAATACAACTTCACCGAAAACTTTGCCGCTCGTATCATGGGCCGTTACAACTATGTCGGAACAGCCCACCTGAACAACTTTAACGAAGTCACTGCCGGTGTAAGATACACCTTCTAATGACATGTTAATGTAAATTCCTTTAAGGACTGCCCCGTAAAATTTTTACGGGGCAGTTTTTTTACTCCGCCCCTTTAAAATGCGCAAAAACCGATTATCTATACTCTTGAAGCTATAAAATTTTATAGCAGGGACGAAAGAAACAACTATATATTTTGGAGTTTATAAGATGAAAAAAACGTTACTTTTAGCCGGCGTTGCCTGCTTGTTTTCGGCAGCTGTTCAAGCACAGGAATTCCGTCCGTACGTCGGATTGGATTATGCCTATGACAAAGCCGATTTCAAAAAAGATGCCAAAAACATGGATGACGGTTTTAACTCCGGCATTATCAACGTTGGTACCAGAATGGGTGATTATCTTGGATTGGAAGCTTTCTATCAGCAAGCCGGAGAAAGAAAAAGCCATCGGCCGGACGGCATTGAAAAATTCAAATTCCATGCCTATGGTATTGATGTCTATGGCTATATGCCGATAGACACTGCTCAAAAATTTGATTTGTTGGCTTCTTTGGGTATTGCCGACTATGAAACAGATCATAAAAAGATTGACGGCAAAACCTCAAAAGGCAAAATCGGCTACCGTGCCGGTATCGGTGCCCAATACAACTTCACCGATCACTTTGCCGCCCGTGTCATGGCCCGCTACAACTATGTCGGCATGGCACATCTCAACAACTTTAACGAAGTCACTGCCGGTGTAAGATACACCTTCTAAACTCTAAACCGATAAATTCCTTATAAAGTAAACCGTCCTTAAAACATTTTAAGGACGGTTTTTCGTGCTCTCAGGACACTTTTCCGCAATTGTCGCAATAACGCTGCAACATGTCCATAACCTTAATATAATAGGCTTTGTCCGCCGCCACAAAGTCTTTTGCCTCGACATAGCGGATTTCCGACTTGTAACTGCCGTCATCTAGTCTGATTCGCCCAATGCTCGCAATACTGTCGCATTTTCCCTTAAATAAGTCTGCCACATCGTCAATCTTTGCCACATACACGCCATCCACTTCCCCGGGAAGCAGCGTCAGATCTTCAAGCTTGGCTTCCGTTTCCAAAACATAAGTCGGATTAAACTCTCGGTTATGGTAATCCTGCCGGTCAGTCACCCGGCGATCGGTAAACAACTTTGTCAAACGGCTGAAATCAACGCTCAGCCCCAACTCCTTTTCAATATCTTTGATCCCGTCGCGAGCCGTTTCACCGCTTTCAAGATGCCCTGCGGCCGAAACCCCAAGCAGGTTAGGGGAATTGGGCTTTTCTTTGCTGCGCAGCTGCAGCCAAACTTTATGATTCCCGTCCTTTCCCGGCTTAACAATCCAGCAGTGAAAGACCCTGTGCCACAATCCTTCATGATGCGCCTGTTCAAGGCTGGCTTTTCCCAAAAGGTGCATTTGTTCGTCATAAATATCGATAAACATGTCTATTCTCCGCTGACAATAAGGCCCGGAACATCTTTTCCTTTTTCTTTTCTAAAGACGGCCTTTTGTATTATGATGTCACGAAATCCGTTATTTTCCAAGAGATTTCGTATATATTTTTCACTATGTTGATAACGTCCGCCGGCATTCAATACAAAATTTTGATCGCTGTCTTGCAAAGCTTCAACGGAAAACAAAACCTTATATCCCTTCAGCAGAGTAAAGAGTTCGCCAAGGTCGCCGATATAGCCCAAAACGTCGGCCATAACCACCAAATCGGCTTTGGGACGGCTTTTCATAAAAGAAACGGCATCGCTTAGCACCAGTTTTTTATAAGTTTTTTTCTTCTCGGCCAGAGCCAGCATCTTGGCCGACAGGTCTACGCCGACGAGTTCTTTCCCTTTTTCTTTGAGCGCTTCTCCCAAAAGCCCCGAACCGCACCCCAGATCCACAATGGCAGCTTCAGCATCTCCAATAATTGCTGCCAAAGTTCCCGGCAAGTTGTAATCCAAATTTTGCATAACAGGCTCGTAATGATCAGCAAAATTGTCAAACAGCCTCTGACTATACTCGAGATTATCTTCACAGTTTTCTCCTTTTAATGCGCAGCAGACATGGCAGGCAAAAGGATTGTCGGGCATTTGCCTTTTCCAGTTTTCAGCAATCTGCACTGCCTCTTTTTCGTGTCCTCCTTCAAAATACAGCACCAGCGTTTCCGCCGCGTTCACCATGGCCGCCTCCAAGTCCGGATCCAAAGCCATGGCATTGAAGAACAAGCCGAGCGCTTCTTCGTAATCCTGCTGATCTTTCATGATAATGCCCAAGTTATTGCTGACTTCTGCCGATTTTGGATTCAAAATGACGGCACTTCTGTAAATTTCCAAAGCTTCGGGCAGCCTCTTGGCACGATAGAGCATGTGCGCATAGTTAAAACAGGCGTCAAAATTTCTGGGCTCAAGCTCCAAAACCCTTTTATACAGGGCTTCCGCCTGGTCAAAGCTTCCGACATTGCTGCGGATATTGGCCAAATTAACCATGGCCTGCGTATTTTTGGGATTTAGAAGCAGCGCCTTTTCAAAATAAATCGCAGCCTTGTCATCTTGATGTTCTTTAAGGCAAAGCAGCCCCAAAAGGGCTTTTGCTTCGTCGGAAGCCGGCGCCAATTCCTTGGCTTTGACGGCCGCTTGCCAAGCTTCGCCGTCTCTGCCGACTTCATAATATTGCCGGGCCAATTCAAACCAAACGGCAGCCTCGTCGGGAAACCGTCGCGACAAATTTTCCAAGCTGTCGCGAACTTTTTGCGGATTGTCGGGCAAATAGCTCAAAGCCAAATTAAGATGAGCCGACGCATAATTTTCATCTTGCTGCAAAGCCCGCCGATAAGCCTCCCGGGCTTTTTCCGGTTCATGCAACATCATCAGCACGCTGCCGCGTTCATTTTCGGCTTCTTTCAAGTCGGGCTGCAACTGCAAAACCTTCTGAAAAGCCTCCATGGCTTCATGCGGTTTATTTAACGCCTTGAGAGAAATTCCCAAATTGAAATAAAAAGGGGCATGCTCCGGTGCATTTCTAACCGCCCGATAAAACAACTCCGCCGCCTGCAGATGCAAGTCTTTGGCCTGGGCGATCAACCCCAGCAAATTCAAAACGTCCGGTTGATCGGGGGCCGTCTCCAGAATCTGCCTGTATAATTGCTCCGCGTCGTCAAATTGCCCCGCCTGATGAAGCGACAACGCGCGTTGAAACAAAATGTCATAAGACATAATTTCTCAAAGCTCCTTTAGAATTTCTGCCATTTTAGCTTAAATCTCACAAAAATCTAGTTTTTTTTGAAAAAAGAGCTTGAAACTTTCATCTTTTTGTTATAGATTGCCCTCACTTCCGGGAAAGAGGGCAGGCAATGCCCCGTTTGATTTTTGAGAACCAAAACTACCGGGACAATAATGTAAATCAAATAAATAAGGAAATTTTTTATGGTAAAAAGTATTGTTTCTGCAAAGAAAAAAGCCGACCGTCGCTATGGCGCCACCCTGTGGGGCAATGCCAACAGCCCGTTCAATAAAAGAGAATACGCTCCCGGCCAGCACGGTCAGAGAAGAAAAAAACCGACAGACTACGGTGAACAGCTCTATGCCAAACAGAAATTGAAAACCTATTACGGCAACGTTTCTGAAAAACAGTTCCACAAATACTACGTCGAGGCCATTCGCCGCAGCGGTGATGCCGCCGAAAATCTCATCGGTATTTTGGAATCGCGCCTGGACAACCTGGTCTATAAATCAAAATTCGTTCCCACCATCTTTGCGGCCCGTCAGTTCGTCAACCACGGTCATGTAACGGTTAACGGCAAAAAGGTCAACATCCCGTCTTATATGGTCAAAGCCGGAGACGTGATTGAAGTCCGCGAAAAATCCAAAGCGTTGCCGATTGTTATCGCCGCCGTTGAAGCTCAGGATCGTCAGGTTCCGGGATATTTGGAAGTTGACAGCAAAAAGCTGACCGCCAAATACGCTTTCGTTCCCAAGTTTGATGATGTTCCTTATGCCTGCATTATGGAACCCAATCTGGTTATCGAATTCTACTCTCGTTAATCGGGAATCTTCTTTTGTCAAAATCCTCAAGAGCTGTGCAGCCTTGAGGATTTTTGCTTTAAAATAACAAAAAATGTGCTTACAATACCTCCAACCGCTTTATTGAACCGAAACAAGGTGATCTGAGATGCATGACATAATACTGGACGACAACCGCCAAAAAGCGCTCAAAAACGAGAACAACCGGGACAAAACCACCATAAAGAAAAAACGTTCCTTTCCCATCTATATGGTCGACTGGGTCGAAAAGAGTATTATCGTTGCCACGCTTTTGATCATGAATTTCATCTTGTTTGCCAATGCCGGCAGCTATAACATTTTTTCATCCGAAATTATCCTGCGGCCCGAAGTCATTTACATCATCGCCGGGTTGGGTGTGTTTTCGATTCTGCTGATGTATCTGGTCTCATTTTCCTCTTTTCTGCAAAATTTGTTGAGTGCATTGATATTGGCCTTGTTTATCTTGGCAATGTTCTCGCAGTTTGCACTGTTTGACAAAGAATCGATGTTTTCCGGCTGGATAGCCTCCTATTTCGGCGACAACATCGGTGTCATGTTCAATGAAAACTCCCACATCATCTTCACGGTAGCAGCCTCGGTGTTCTTCTTTTTCTTTCTGTCGCTGTCCAGCCGCATCACCATTGCCTACTTCATCGGCATTTTGCTGATTATCACGGCCGGCATTGGGTTTGACACTTATTTAAACGCTCACCGCAACACCGGTTTCCGCACGACTTACAGCCGCAAAATTGCCGACAGTTACTATGACGGCAAAAAGTTCGTCTTTTTGGCTTTCCCTGACTTCACTTCCTACAACTACCTCCGTGACCTGCAAGACAACAAACCCGCACGCAAGGCATACAACGACAAAATCAAAAGCGCCATGGATACCATGCTTGGTTTCTACGCTGAAAACAACTTCAACTTTTATCCAAACGCTTACGTCAACACAACGGATCCTTATTTGAACCTCACCAGAACGTTTAACCCGCAAACCCGATCGGAAGACACCGCCGAAAACACGCTTTCCAGCGTTGTTTTGAACAGTTACTGGAATTTCAAAGACCTGTCCAACCAATATCTTTACCTCAAAAACAATAAGATCTACGACACTTTCCTCAAAGCCAATTATGACATTAAGGCCTATGAATCCCGCGGTATAGAAATCTGCTATACCAATAATCAGCCCTCCGTCAGCAAATGCATAAAAAAGCAAAATTTGCCGATCAAGCTGGAAAATCTTAACCTAAGCCTGGGACAAAAAATCGGCCTTTTGTTGGCCCAATGGGTAGAAAGCACCGGCCTGATTTCTGACTTCTCCTGGCTCTACACCGGTCTGCGCCTGATAACCGATGCCGACACCATTCCCGGAATTGGCTATTCCACCCGCAGCTTTTACACGGTAGATGCTGTCAAAACCCTCGACTACCTGGAAGAAGACCTCATCAAAGACAAAGGAAACACAGCCTATTTCGCTTATATCGACATTCCCTCCGATCTTTATGTCTATGATGAATACTGTAACCTTAAACCTATTTCCCAATGGCGGGAAAAACGACATCTCCCATGGGTCAAGACCAACGACGTCTTTGCCAAACGTGAGGCCTATGCCGACCAGCTGAAATGCTTGTTCGGCCGTATGCAAGACTTTATCAACCGTCTGAAAAAACACGGAAAAGACCAAAATACCGTCATCGTCATGCAAGGCATCAGCGGTTTAAACGGCCTTTATGAAATCAAAGAGAAAGAGTTTATCCCTTCATTTAAAAACGAAAACTTCGTCAATATGGCCATCCGTGACCCGCTCAAAAAAGAGTTCACCGTCAATGATCGCGTATGCTCCGCAGCCAACATCCTTAAAGGTTACCTCTATAAAAAGACCCCTTGTGTCGAATTTGCAGAACTCAAACTGCACGAGGCACCCAAAAAAGAATTGACTGAAAAAATCAAAAAAGCGCCGATTACCGAAACCGATATAAGCTTGGCCAAAGCGGCCTTCCAAAGCTGGTACGGCGGCTTTAACCATAATTTGCCGACGCAAAGCGAGGAACCTCAGGTCGTAACGGAAGAACAAATTAACGAAATCGGCACGGAAAAACAACTGAACGCCCCGGCGCTTGAAACACCGGACATCATTCAGGAGCCGGAAGCCGAAACCAAATCATTGAGCCTTGTTGCCGAAGAAACCGCCAAAGCCGAGGAACAGGAAAAAGCAGACTCTGCCGCTGATGTCCCCGATACGGCGGAAACCGTCGCAGAAGAACAGACAAAAACGCAAGAAACGAAGAATCCGGAAGAGCCTCAAACGACAGAGGAGGGAGCCTCCCAAGCGGAACAGACAAAACCTGAGGAAGAAACCGCCCAAGTTCCCGCCGCCGAAGAAACCAAAGCGGAGCCCGCTCAACCGGAAGTCAATGTCGAGATCATTCAAACCATTGATAATGAGGAACAATAACCCGTGTTACACCCGATCGCGACATGGCTCAAAAGTCGTCTCAGCCCGTTGGCTTTGCGGCGTCTTCAGACTTTCCGCCAAAACCGCCGCGCCTGGTATTCCCTGATCATCTTTTCGTTTTTGTTCGGGATCAGCCTTTTTTCCGAACTCATTGCCAATGATCAGCCTCTGATTGTAAAATATGATCAACAGTTTTATTTTCCGGTTTTCAAAACTTATACCGACCAAACTTTCGGCGGAGATTTTCCGACGCCTGCAGATTATCATGATCCTTACCTGCAACACAAAATCAATCAAAAAGGCTGGATGCTGTTTACGCTTATTCCTTTTTCTTTCAATACGGTAGACTACAGTATTCAAACGCCGACACCGGCTGCGCCGGACCGCCGCCATTGGTTGGGAACCGATGATGAGGGCAGGGACATCGTTGCCCGTTTGCTGTACGGATTACGTCTGTCGGTCGTCTTTGCCTTTCTGCTGACGCTTTTTTCATCGGTCGTCGGAATCGTCGCTGGGGCCGTTCAGGGGTACTTCGGAGGCCGCCTGGACATTTTCTTTCAACGCTTTCTGGAAATATGGGAATCTCTGCCGCAGCTTTTTGTTTTGATTATCGTCGCCAGCATTTTTGTGCCGACATTCTGGGGATTGCTCCTCATTTTGCTGTTTTTTTCCTGGACAAGCCTCATTCCTGTTGTCAGAGCCGAATTTTTGCGTACCCGCAATTTTGAATTTGTAAAAGCTGCTAAAGCGCTGGGCGTCGGCAACTTTCGCATCATCTATCGGCATATTCTGCCCAATGCCGTCGTCGCGGCTTTGACCTTTATTCCTTTTATTCTGTCAGAATCCATTGTAGCGCTGACCGCGCTGGATTTCTTGGGCTTGGGACTTTCTCAGGACTATCCCTCTCTCGGCGATCTGGTCCGGCAGGGAAAAGACAATCTTCAGGCTCCTTGGATCGGTATCTCTATCTTCATTGTTCTTTCTACGCTGTTGACTTTGCTTATTTTTATCGGAGAGGGAATCCGTGATGCCTTTGATGCGAGGAAAAACCAATGAGCCCGATCCTGGAAGTCAATCACCTTTCTGTTTATTTTCGCCAAAACGGCGAGAAAACCATCGCCGCTGAGGACGTTTCCTTTAAACTAGACAAGGGAGAAATTCTCGGCATTGTCGGCGAATCCGGATCGGGCAAATCCGTCACCGCCTTATCCGTATTGGGATTGCTGCCTTATCCCAAAGCCTTCCACGCCGCCAATTCGTCTATCCGTTTCAACGGCGCGGAACTGCTTCACAATCCTGAAATCTGCAGCTATCGCGGCAACCGGGTCGGTTTCGTGTTCCAGGAGCCTCTGTCATCGCTGAATCCATTGCATAAAATCGGCGACCAAATTGCCGAAACGCTGCATCGGCATAGCAACCTCTCCGCCAAACGCATTCGCGGCCGCGTTATGGAACTGCTCCGACTGACCGGTATAAAAAATCCCCGGCGCCGCTATTTTTCATACCCTTATGAACTTTCCGGCGGCCAACGCCAGCGTGTCATGATCGCCATGGCAATCGCCAACAACCCGGACATTCTGATTGCCGACGAACCCACCACGGCTTTGGACGTCACCATTCAGGCGCAAATATTGGAATTATTGCTGGATCTGCGACGCAAACTGGGAATGGCAATAATCTTTATCAGTCATGACCTTGAAATCATTAAGAAAATTGCCGACAACATTCTGGTGATGAAAGACGGCAAAGTCATGGAATACAACACGACGGCCAACATTTTCAATCACCCGCAAAATTCTTATACTAAAAAATTAATATTGTCATCTAATCCATTGAAATTATATACTAATAATTCGAATAAAACTTTGCTTTCGGCAGAAGGGCTGACGGTCAGATACCCGCAAAAGAAAAACTTTTGGGGACGCGTAAAAGAATATTTTTACGCCCTGGATCACGTCTCCCTTCAAATCAAAGCCGGAAAAACTTTGGGCTTGGTCGGGGAATCAGGATCAGGAAAAACAACTTTAGGCATGGCCTTGGCCAGATTACTCCCTTTCAGCGGCGACATCATTTATAAAGGCGAAGAGATAACAAAAGATTTAAGGAGCAAAAACAAAAGCTTAAGAAAACAAATTCAAATAGTTTTTCAAGATCCGTTCAACTCTCTGAATCCGCGGATGAACATTGAAGAAATCGTCGGGGAGGGGCTCCTGATCCATCACCCCGAGATCTCACGCCGAGAACGAAAACAAAAGGTCATTGACGTCCTGCGAGAAGTTGGGCTTGACGAAAGCTGTTTGAACAAATATCCGCATGAATTCTCCGGCGGCCAAAGACAGAGAATAGCCATCGCCCGCGCTTTGGTTTTGGAACCTGAACTGCTTATTTTGGATGAACCGACCTCAGCGCTCGACGTAACCATACAAGCCCAAATTTTGGAACTTTTGCAACAAATTCAAAAGCAAAGAGGCTTAAGCTATCTTTTTATCTCGCATAATATGCAAGCGGTTAAGTCTTTGGCTGACGACATCGCTGTTATGAAAGACGGAAAGATCATCGAACAAACTTCAGCCGAAAAGATCTTTAACAGTCCCCATGAAAGCTATACGCGTGAATTAATCAAAGCCTCACTGTAATTTCGGTGGATTAAACCGAAACTTTCTTCCTTTGCGCCAAGAACTTTGCTATAGTTGCGACATCTAAAAAAAAGAGGAGGGACTATGAGTAAAAAATCAGCCTATATCAGCATATTAATCGCCACATCCTTAATCATTGCCGCCGGTTTTGTCTTTAACATCGCCTTTGTCAAAACCCTGACTTACGGAACATTATCCAAGCTAAGCGAAATGTATTTGGCAATAGGAGCGGCAGTCTGCGCCTTCATTTTCATGGGCAGCAAAAGATATTGGCTTTACAACATTGTGGCTGCCGTCATTTTGGCACTTTTCCTGCAAATGTTTCTTTACGGCGGCAGCGTAACGCTGATGCCCTTATTGTCGCGCATATTAGCTTTCTTGAGCATTGTTTATGTCTTAAACTTCATCAAACTCCTCGTCAATAAATAAAAGCGTCAAAGCCTCGGCAGAAAAGGGCATTAAGACACGGCAAGAAATAAGCAAAATTCCAAAGGGCTTTGCTCGTCTTAAAATGCGTTCCCGTAAATTTGTTTTAGCAAGCTTTCCCTGATCAATTCCTTGACAAAGAGTTTTTTGCCCTGAAGACAACACGGTCTGCGCAACCAAACCAAACGTAGAACCAGCCAGACTTGGAGGCTGGAAGAATAGAGTTCGAAACGATTGCGTTAGCCGAAACTATTTATTTGCCCGCAAAAGCCGTTGACATCAATCTTATTGTCAACAAGAAAACCGTCTGAATAATAAAGCGGTGATAACGGCCAAGTTTTGTTAACCTTTGACAAAACGGATACCACCTTGATTTTACGATTAAAATGGAAGGGAAGCCCATTTTTCCTATATCAATTTTGTCGCATAATATATATTATGGCTCCAAAATGATGTTTTATTCAGAAAGGATCAAAATCACCATGTTTGCTCATAGCATCCAGTTTGGCTTTATAAACGGTTACGGCTTTAAAAATAATTGTCGCGGCGTTGAAACTTCTCAAATCATTTTTGATTTCTTGCATCCGACCTTTATAATAGTCTTTATCTTCCGGCGGCATTTTCTCATTAATATACAGCTTGGCGTATTCCCGATACAAGGACAACAAAATCCGATGCGCTTCTTCCAACTCTCGTTTATCGGCATCATCCGTCATTTCAAAAACGCTCCGATTTCTTTTTTCAGAATCTGGGTGATTTTAGGCCCGACATGTCCCAATTCGCCGACAAAAACCAATTTGGACAACGGTAACTTTTTGTGCAGTTCCCAAGCACCGATCGGCGGACACAGCATGTCCAAACGGTTATGGACCAGCAACGTCGGTATTTTCTCAAGCGTATGAACATTTTTCATAATTTCCTCATTTTCGAGAAAATATCCGTTTTGAGCATAATGCGCATAAATTTTAACCATTGCCGCCTCATAAGGATCGACAACCGAGCTTAAAGTCCATTGCGGCTGCAATGAGCCTAAAATTCTTTCAAATTTTCCATACTTGCCAACGGCAAGCGCTTGTTCTTGCGCATCATCCTCGTCAAGTTTTCGCGCATAATAAGCTGCAGCGCTCATCCCGGAAGGAACATCTCGTTGCAGATCTTCATAAAAATCTGGATAAAAAAGTTGTCCGCATTCGTTTTCCGCCCATTGAACCGCCGTTTTGTCCGCCAGAAAAATCTTGGATAAGAGTAAGGCTTCTGTCTTTTCAGGATGTTTTTCCGCAAATAACAACGCCAAAGTCGATCCCCAAGAATCGCCGCATAAAATGATTTTTTGCTCCAGCCCCAAATGTACTGACAGCCTTTCCATGTCAAACAACAAATCCTGCGTCGTATTTTCACGAATCTCACCCGTCGGAAAAGATTTTCCGGCCCCGCGCTGATCAATCATAATAACGCGGTAGCGTCCCAAATCAAATCTTTTGGCCTTATGCGCGCCGGAAGAACCGCCCGGTCCGCCGTGACAAACCAAAACCGGTTTTCCCCGAGGATTTCCGTATTGCGCATAATAAACCTCATGCAGGCCGATTTTCGGCAAATACCCTTCGTCATAAGCCTTGGGCATAAACCATTTTTGCCAAAACATCCCCTCTCCTCCGCTAGTCTCTGGTCGGCCGTCGCCGACTCCAATTGATGTTTTCTTTGACCTTAACCGCCGGATTCCCAGCAATAACAATGCCTTTTTCCTTAAACTTGCGCGTCACGACACTGCCCCAGCCGACAACGGAATTGTCCGCAATCTCCGAATTTTTGCCGACAAAAACATTCATTCCCAACCATACGTGATCGCCGATTTCAATCAAATGACCGCTTCCTTTCAGCAAAAGAGTCACCCTTTTGCCGCGAAATCTCTTACCGATAATCACTTTATTATGATTACCTTCTATTTTCAAACTAAAACAGGAAAGATCCCCCCCCTTCTCCGCATAAGACTTCATTTCCCTTACCTCGAATCTTAAATTGAGAATTGTGGCAATGCTTCACCAAGCCTTCCGCCTTAAAAGTGTTTCCTTTTCCTTCAATTTTCAAGGCTTTACGCAAATTCCAAAAATTCAAAAAATTATCAAACACGGTTTTCTCCACCTCTAACAATTGACAAAACCAGTCTAAAACACCATCAGACAAAATAAAACATAATAAAAAACATACGCACAGAATCTTAGGAGATTTTTAATCAAAACGATTTAATTTCTGTCTGAGGAAAGAAAAAATGCCAAAAGCCTATAAACACATCGTTGTCTTAACCGGTGCCGGAATTTCCGAAGAATCCGGCCTTGCAACATTTCGGAGCTCCAACGGCCTGTGGAACAATCATCCGGTTCAAGATGTGGCAACCATTGAGGCATTTCAGCGCAATCCCGAATACGTGCATACCTTTTACAACGAACTCAAACCGCTCCTTCAAAAGGCTAAGCCCAATCCGGCACATTTGTGCCTGACTCGGTTACAAAAAGATTATCTGGCAGAAATAAGCATTGTCACTCAAAACGTCGATACATTGCATGAAAAAGCCGGAAACAAAAACGTCATCCATATTCACGGACAAATCGACCAAGCCGTCTGCCTCAATTGCGGACAAATCCTGAAAAGTTACGGCGACGTCACTACGGAAACCGTCTGTCCGCATTGTCAAATCATGGGCATGATGAAGCCCAACATCGTCTTTTTCGGCGAAAATTTGCTCTACATGGCTCAAGTTGAGCGTCTCTTGCAAAACTGCGACCTTTTTCTCTCCGTCGGCACCTCCGGCGTCGTTTTTCCGGCCGCAGGCTTTGTGCAGATAGCCAAGCTAAACGGTGCCGACACTTATGAATTTAATCTGGAACAAACATCAAACAACTGGTATTTTGACAAACACGTCTACGGCAAAGCAGGGACAACTCTACCACAGTTTGTTGAAAAGCTGTTGGCCGCCACCACAAAAGGATGATAACTATAGCTTATTCATTCCCAAACGCCCGACAAACGGCAGTTTCAACGCCGGATTAACAAAATCAATTCCAAAATTCAGGCCCAAAACGTTGATTTCAATGCCTTCCTCAATCCCCAAGGCGATCCCGAAAATTCCCCACAGGGAAAACTGATAACCTGTTCCGCTCTCCGTCGGCGCAATAAATTGCTTATAACCGATAAAGTCTTTGCCGATGGCATGAGGCGGCAAATCCGTTTTCAATTCCGGCACCTGCCGCAAGATATAAGAAATAAAAGTATTGCTGTTCGGCCCCGGATAAGCCTGATACATATGCGCATAAGGATAGCTCTTGGCTGCGGCGTCAATTTTAGGAATAGCCTTTTCAGCCGCTTCGCCGCGCAACTCGCCCAGCAATTCCGGTTCAGCGCCGTACCAGCGACGATCCGGCAAATCCTGTTGAATCACCACGGCCGTTCCATTGCGCCGCAAATAAAATCCCATCACCTGATAAGTCGTGTAGTCCTTGGCATCTTTCGGTTTAACCGCAATCCAGGAATGCACGGCAAAATAACCGCGCCAGTTATATGTCCGTGCGGCATAAACCTGAACAACGGCTTCGCTGACTTGAGAAGCCGCCGGAGCAATCCCGGCGCTGCTGCGATCCGCCGTCCGCCAATCGACAAAATTAAACACCATGTCATAAACCAAAGCGGCTGACAAAGCCACGACAACTGCAACCCCGACAATTTTTCTTTTCTGCATAAGCTTTTCTCAATTTTCATAAAATGAAATTTTATCATTTATTTATAAACGACAACTATTTTTTTACAAGTTTTAAATTATATTAAGTAAAGATTAAAACTGTTGGAGAAAAAAGATGTCGGCAAAACCTTTGGCTTTATTGGCTTTTTTAGCACTCACGGCTTGCTTTCACCATCATAATGACCTTTGCGGAACCTACCGAGGCATTCTCCCGGCCGCCGACGGACCGGGAATTGAGACCACCATCCGCTTCCAAACAAATCATGCCTACCACCAAACCATCGTTTACATTGACCAGGCCGACGGCAGGTTTGATGAATCAGGCGAATACCGAATTGAAGGCCAATTGCTGGAACTGACGCCGGATGACCCTCAGGACGAAATCACCTGGTATCGCTTGGAAGACAAGCAAATCAGAAGACTGGACATGGAGAAACAACCGATTACCGGCGCTTTGTCCGATCATTATGTCCTAAAGCAAGTTCAATCTTGTCCGCAGCAGTCCTGACCGGCGTGCTCCCGCCCGCCTCTCGCTGGTAGTCGAACTCCCTTCCCGGGAGTTCAAATCTCTACTTCCACAATAAAAAAAGCACCCAAAGGTGCTTTTTTGGTGGGCGTTGAGAGATTCGAACTCCCGACCCTCTCGGTGTAAACGAGATGCTCTGACCAGCTGAGCTAAACGCCCGACAACCACGAATGAGTTTATACACTCATAAAAACAATTAATCAAGCATTTTTTACAAATCAACGCAATATATTGTTTTTACTTAAAATTATTTGTATTTTTCCTCAAAATTTTCTGTTTTGAAGATAAAAAGCTGTACTTTTTCAGTTTTTTTTGTTACATTGGCTGCCGAACAATCAAAAAAGGATGCACGATTGAAAAAAATCATCACAGCTGCCGAAGCCGGGAAACTGATTGTCAGTGGTTCATCGATTATGATCGGAGGATTCCTGCAATGCGGCACGCCGACCAAAATTATTGAAGAAATTTTGGCTGCCGGAACGGATAACCTAACCCTGATTGCCAATGACACCTCCTTTCCACACAGCGATCGCGGAAAACTGGTTGTCGCCAAACGCTTAAAAAAAATAATCGTCACGCATATCGGCACCAATCCCGAAACCGGACGTCAATTTCATGACGGAGAACTGGAGGTTGAACTCGTTCCCCTGGGAACTCTGGCGGAAAGAATCCGCGCCGGCGGCGCCGGTCTGGGAGGCTTTTTAACACCCACCGGTGTCGGAACCATTGTTGAAGAGGGCAAACAAACCATGGAGGTCGACGGTCGGAAATACATTTTGGAAAAGCCCTTAACCGCCGATGTCGCCGTTATTTATGGCACAAAAGCCGATAAATTCGGCAACGTCTACCTCGAAGGAACCACCAGAAACTTCAACACCGTCATGGCCACGGCCGCAAAAACCGTTATCGTCGAAACCGAACAGCTGGTTGAAGATTGCCTGGATCCCAACGTCATAACCATTCCCGGCATCTTCGTCGATTATATTGTAGCAGGATAAGAAAATGGAATTAAGCAAAGAACAAATCAGAGAATTTATTGCCAAACGCGTCGCCCGCGAATTGCATGAAGGAGATTATGTTACCTTAGGCATCGGCCTGCCGACGGAAGTCGCCAACTACGTTCCCCCTTCTGTTCATTTGATGATTCATTCCGAAAACGGATTAATCGGCGTCGGCGGCAAACCGTCCCCCGATGAAGTTAACCCCAAAATCACCAATGCCGGCGGCATTCCCGTAAAAACCAAACCCGGCGCCGTTTTCTTTGACACGGTAACCTCGTTCACCATGATTCGCGGCGGCCATATTAACGCCACGGTTCTGGGCGCCCTGCAGGTTGACCAGGAAGGAAACATTGCCAACTGGATGGTTCCCGGCGTTTTTGTTCCGGGCATGGGCGGCGCCATGGATCTGATCGTCGGCGCGCGAAAAGTCATCGTCGCCATGGAGCACCTGAGCAAAAACCAAGTCAAAATCCTAAAAAAATGCACGCTTCCTCTTACCGCTGCCCATGAAGTCGACCTGATCGTCACCGAACGCTGTGTTTTGAAAGTCACGCCGGAAGGCCTGCTTTTGGAAGAAATTAACCCTTTCTTTTCCTTGGAAGACGTTACCTCGACGGTTGAAGCGGACCTGATTGTTCCCAAACACCTGCTTGCCGCTGCCGCTTAAGACATCTCGGCACCTGCCGTCTTCTGCTGCATGAAGCTCCTGAAGCGTTTTTGTTCTGCTTCAGCCTGTTTAAACAACCGATAAGTGTCAATGACATAACCAAAGCGGAAACGGTCGCTCTGCCACTTTTCCCGCTCGTTGTTGAAACTGGTAAATTCAGCCTTTCCGGTTTCCGGATTCTTTCCGCTATAAATAACTTCATGGTTATGCCCGTTCAAATCGGAAACCTCGTTTTCTTCCGTTTGCATCGTCAAAACCACAATCGCGCCGGGACGAATGTTCTTTTCTTCTATCAACTCGTCCAGCGACTGCCCCTTGCCCGTATGATGCACGCAATTTCCGTATTTGCCGCCGGACACATGCTGCAAATGCTCAATCAACGACTTAGGATGCATGGAAAGCTCTTTATCCTTGGGCAGCTCTTTATCCTTGGGCAAAACGCTTTTCAAAACACCGGCATCGTCAGCTTTTTCCAAAACTTTCATCAACGCCACGGTGCAATAACCACGGTTAAGCGCAGGATCAAAACGAATGTTGTAATCCGCATCCATATATTGCTCCATAAATTTCTGCTGCAAAGCTTCCTTGGCCAAATGAGCAACATATCTACGCGTAAACGCCTCCTTGTCATCCTGCACGGCTTTTCCCTCATTCACCGCAAACCGAAATTCATCGTCGACGGTCTTATTCAAAAATTCCGCCGCTGCCAACTGATCTTCGGCTTTGCCTTTTTGGACAATATAAGCCAGCGCCTCGTTATAATTGACAGGGAAAGGCCTTTTTTCAACCAATTGCATCATCGAGGCCGACACTTTTTCAACCTTATCGTACAAATCCGCGGTATACCTGAGCGTCTTTCGGCAAAACAAATCAGCCGAATCTTTGGCAAGACTGTCCAAAACGGCGCTTCTTTTTTGCAAAAACGGATGCTTTTTTGTTTTAAGAAAACGAACATAATCCTGCGGATCATAACCGGCATTGGAACATATCTTATATCCCTGCAAATCTGCAAAATGTTCTCCTCCCTGAAGGAAACACCCCTGATACCCCTGCGGGTGAGCGCTCAAATCAATAAAATGCCCCAATTCATGAGAAATCACATTGCCAAAGCGTCATCCCCCGCCTGAAAAGCTCCCTGGTTGAGCGTCAACACCGGAACAGGCTTGCCTTCCTCATACCGAACCGACATTTCTCCGTCAAAACTCTTCCCGTCGGTAAAACGAAGCTGCACCGGGGTATCCTGCAGCATAGCGGCCAATTGCCGATTGCCGTATCCGTCGGCACTTAGCAGGTGATCCAAAATCTGCTCTGTTTTTTTCCGCATTTTTGCCGTTTCATCTTCATTTTCAAGATAGTTATAAGAAACGTAGAGCTGTTTTTTGTTCGGCGAATAAGAAACCTCTTCGTCTCTGAGCAAAGTCGCAAAATTTTTTTTGTCTTCATCGCTAAAATCAGAATTTTTATTTATCTTATCAAGCAAAGAGGTTTTAAGGTCAAAACTTTTTTCAATTTCACGATTCAACGGCAGGTCTGCAATATTCATCCGCGAAATCAACCTGTTGCAAAGCTCCCGCGCCGCCGGATTTTCCCCATAGTGCAACACCAGAAAATCCATGACAGGCTTAATCTCGGCACGGTCTGCGGCCGAAACGGATCCGTAATTGTCGGCACGGCATTTGTCGATCAGCGCCTCAATGGCCGCAATCTTCTGCCAAACAGATGCCAAATTCATCTCCGCCATATTGCCCTACTCCCATAATAAGACGTTTCTGATAAACAGAATAACATTTTTTGCTTCAATTTTCTACCCATAAAAAAACGAAACCCATTCTGAGTTTCGTTTTTTTAGAAATAAGAACACTGTAAAACAAGGGACGGAAAACCGTCCCTTACTTATAATTAGTTTACAGAGTCTTGCAGAGCTTTACCAGCTTTGAACTTAGCCTGTTTGCGGGCCGGAATTTTAATAGCGGCACCGGTACGAGGATTGCGGCCGGTCGTAGCAGAACGCTTAGAAACGGCAAAAGTACCAAAGCCAACCAGACGAACTTCGTCACCTTTCTTCAAAGCATTGGTAATAGAGCTTACAAATGCATCCAAAGCCTTTGCCGAATCAGTTTTGGTAAGGCCGGTTTCGCTAGCAATGCTAGAAATCAATTCATTTTTATTCACGGTGAGGACTCCCTCTAATGATAAGTTATAAACCAATGTGAAAGATAAATCCCTTCCACAAGAAAATTTAAGCTGCAATTTCTCTATAAGTCAAATAAAATCAACGTTTTTCAGCCCAAAAAGCGCATTTTTCCCCAAAATATTTCATTTCGGAAGGTTTTTTCAAGCACTTATTCACAGCTAAGCCCCTGGAATCCACAGTTACAAGCGATTCGTGAATCCGTTTCCGGCGATTCTGAAGATAATCAAAACAGCTTGAGGATCGACTGGCTGGCCTGGGAGGCCAAGGAAAGAGAATTGATCGCCAACTGCTGCCTGGTTTGCAGGGCTAACATGTTGGCCGATTCCTCGTTCATATCGGCAAGCGTGAGCTTATCCGCCCCTTCAGTGAGAACATTGATCAGGTTTTGCGTAAAGTTCTCCCGCGTGGTGACAATGGAATAATAGTTGCCGAGTTCGGATGACATCTGTCGGATCTGATTAAGCGCGTCTGTCAGTTCTTGAATCGATTTCACCACGTCACTTTGCGTTTCCCAGCTTGTCGTCACCAAACCCAAAGCTTTGGCCGAAGCGTCTTTTCCCTGTACGGAGAGCCGTGCCGAATGGTTTTCGTTAAAAGTTACAGTCAAATTCTGCTCTCGCAATAGGTTGATCCCCTTATAGGAGCTGTCCTTGATCAGGGAATCATACTGCTTAACGATTTCATTATAAGAATCCATCTGCTTGTCGACAGAGAGATAGATATTATTATCAAGATCCAGATTAGTATTGCTAACCGTAATGTTGCCGCCGGATTGTGCCGCTTCCAGCAATTTTACATTATTGTAGTTAGGAAGGTCTGTAATATCAGTATTTGAAACATCAGGTATCGTCCAACGTGTATACCCCACCGTCCCGTCCGAAGTATCATAAGGCTTATCGGGATTAAAGTTTTCTGCTTGATCATAAGAACTGAAACGCAGGTCTTTTAAATTAATGATTTTAGCCGATCTTCCATCTTCCGAAACCCAGGTCACAATCCCCACGGCGGTTTTGCTACCGTTATGATCATCGGCCGAACCGTAACTCAGATCCGAATACATCACATCGCCGATTTTCGGACTGTCTTCTCTCGGATCAAAACAATTTTCCAAAAATGAAAAACTCCGAATGGAATGATTTATGGGGGATTTAAGGCTACCATTCCGAAAACCATCACTCATACTGAATATCCATGAATAGTTATTGCTATACTCAGAAGAGGACCAATAATTTTCATTTTTTAAAACTACAGTATCAACATTCTTGTTTTTTAAAGCTTGCAAAGCTGCATTAACTTTCTCTTCATTGTTTCCAATTGCCCCTGACGTACCACCCCCTTCTACCATAGCATCGTTTTCCGTGCCGTAAAGATCCATTAATTCACCAATGGAAGGTAGATACCATTTTCCTTGGCCAAAATAGGCATCGTTCTTGGCAACGCCCGGGGCATAGAATTGATGAGCTGCCAACGCCGCCAAGGCATCCGTCCCGATCTGATCGACAATGGCTTGGGTATTGCTTTTCCCGTCATAAATCTCCACATTGCCGTTAACCAGATTATGCGATCCTTGGCCACTGACGGAGATGCCAAAGGTATTGTCTAAATTTATTTGTCCACCTTTGCCGCAATGGATACCATAAACCTTATCACCTTCTCCCGTGATCTCAATTAAAGAAATATCCGCCGATCCTGTTACCTCAACGGCCGATCCGCCGGCATCATTTTCATAATTTAATTTGATATTAGTGACGGTTGCATTACTGCCAGCAACGGTCAAAAGATCATCCGTACCGTTATAACTTAGACTGTAACCGTTACCGTCAAAAGTAACATTGTCAGCCGCCAGCAGCAAACCGGCATCTAAGCTTACGTTCCCACTCAAGGCCAGTTTGGCGCCGTCAACCATCAAGGCTTCAATGTCCGCGCTGTCCATGTCGGAAGTTATGATTGTATAACCTTGTTCAAGGTAATATTCCGCCGGTTTGCTCGCCGAACGGGAACTGCTTAACGCCTGCGTTGCCGTGGCCGAGGCTTGTTCCAGCAATTTGGCCCCGGCTTCCAAACCTTCCGTCGCCGCTTTAATCGTCTGGATTCCCTGTGCCATGGAATCCAACAAGGCCGACAGGTCGTTAGCTCTGTTGTTTAAAGAGACAGCCGTATAATAAGAAGAAGGATTGTCAATGGCTGAATTAACTTTCAATCCGGTCGAAAGCCGATTTTGAGTAAGATCAACCTGTCCCGCAATATTCTGCAGGCTCAGCAAATTTGATCGCATCGAGGCGGTTAAACTGATACTGTTGCTCATCTCAAATCTCTCCTGGATCTTAATATACTCAGTATATCACAATTCCCAAGATCAAACAACATTTTGTCAAAAATAATGATATTGTATCAGTCTATATAGACAGAAAAACCGCCCGATGGGTGGTTTTTCTGCCAAAGTACCAATCAGGAAACTTTACCGTCACTCTTTCACAATTTCACATTTGCACTCATTTTCCGGCAAAGGAGTGACCTCGCGACTCAAAGCAATCTTAATGACTTCTCCGACTTCCGAAACCGGAATAATCTTCAGCCCTTTGGTCACACTTTTGGGCAATTCGACCAGATCTTTTTCATTGTCCTTGGGAATGATCACGGTCTTAATACCGCCGCGCAAAGCGGAAAGCAGTTTTTCCTTCAAACCGCCGATCGGCAGCACCCTGCCCTGCAACGTCACTTCCCCGGTCATGGCCACGTCCTTGCGCACCGGAATTTTAGTCAAAACCGAAACCAAGGTGGTATACATGGCAATACCGGCTGAAGGCCCGTCCTTCGGCGTCGCGCCTTCCGGCACATGAACGTGAATATCCGTCTTTTCAAAAACCTCGGGATCAATTCCCAATTTCCGGGCATTAGCTCGCACGACCGAATAAGCGGTCTCGATGGATTCTTTCATCACGTCGCCGAGTTTTCCGGTTTCCGTCACCTTGCCTTTTCCGGGCATATCGACGGCTTCGATAAACAAAATGTCACCGCCGACTTCCGTCCAGGCCAATCCGGTCGTCACGCCGATATGGTCGCTTTCTTCGGCCTCACCATAGCGATATTTGATCACGCCGAGATAATTTCCGAGATTTTTGGCCGTCACCGTCACTTTTTTGGCCTTACCGAGCAAAATTTCCTTAACCGCCTTCCGCGCAATTTTGGATATCTCGCGCTCAAGGTTGCGCACACCGGCCTCCCGCGTATAATAGCGAATGATGTCCCTGATCGCGTCATCGGAAATTTTCAGCTCCGAAGTCTTGACCGCACTTTCTTTAAAAGCCTTGGGAATCAGATGCAGTTTGGCGATTTGGATTTTTTCCTCTTCCGTATAGCCGGACAAGCGGATAATTTCCATGCGGTCCAACAAAGGACGCGGCATATCCAAAGAATTGGCCGTCGTCACGAACATCACGTCAGACAAATCATAATCAACTTCCAAATAATGATCATTAAACGAAGAGTTCTGCTCCGGATCCAAAACCTCCAGCAAAGCCGAACTCGGATCTCCGCGATAATCATTACCCAATTTGTCAATCTCATCCAACAAAAACAGAGGATTAGACGTTGCCGCCTTTTTCATGCCTTTGATGATTTTTCCCGGCATGGAACCGATATAAGTCCGCCGATGACCGCGGATTTCCGCCTCATCGCGCATTCCTCCGAGAGAGGCTCTGACAAAGCTGCGGCCGGTAGCACGGGCGATGGATTTGCCGAGTGAGGTTTTACCCACACCCGGAGGACCGACCAAACACAAAATCGGACCCTTAACCTTGTCCGCACGAGCCTGAACCGCCAAATATTCGATAATCCGTTCTTTGACTTCTTCCAAACCATAATGATCTTTTTCCAAAACCGCCATGGCTTTGGCCAGGTCTTTGTTGACCTTTGAGCGTTTTTTCCAGGGGATGTCCAACAGCCAGTCCAGATAATTGCGCACCACAGTGGCCTCGGCAGACATTGCGCTCATAGAGCGAAGTTTTTTAAGCTCGCCCCAGGCTTTTTCCCTGGCTTCCTTAGAAAGCTTGGTCGTTTCGATCTTACGGGTGTATTCGGCGATTTCGCTGTCTTCCTCCCCGTCTCCGAGCTCTTTTTGGATTGCCTTCATCTGCTCGTTGAGATAATATTCCTTCTGGCTTTTTTCCATTTGCTTTTTAACGCGGGTTTTAATCTTATTTTCAACCTCCATCAAAGCGATTTCGGCTTCCATAAAGCCAAGGATCTTTTCAAAACGCTCCCTCAGGCTGACAGCCTCCAGCAAAGCCTGTTTGTCTGCAATCTTCAAATTCAGATGAGAGGCGATCGTATCGGCCAGTTTTCCCGGATCGGCAATCTGATTAACCGCAATAATCGCTTCCGGCGGCGTCTTTCTTGAAAGTTTGACATATTCCTCAAACTGCGACAACACCGCCCTTTCCAAAGCCGTCAGTTCGGGATCATAGTCTTCCGCCTCTGGCAAAATAACCGCGTTAACTTCCATGTATTCTTCGTTTTTAATAAACTTGTCAATCTGAACTCTCTCCAGCCCCTCGATCAAAACCTTAACCGTTCCGTCAGGAAGGCGCAACAGCTGCAAAACCGTGCCGATTGTTCCGATGTGATAAACGTCATCCGCGCCCGGATCTTCAATCTTTGCATCTTTTTGCGTCAGCAAAACAATGTTTTTGTCTTCGTCAACCACTTTTTGCAGCGCCGTGATGGACTTTTCGCGCCCCACAAACAAAGGAACGATCATTTTGGGATAAACGACAATGTCTCTTAACGGCAATACCGGATAAGTTTCTTTTCTAACAACCATGTCTTTTCTGATTCCATTTCATAATGATTACGCCTGCTCTTTATATAAGAAAGCAACTTGCAAACTGCAAGAGAGCCCACCACTTTTTTGGCACAATTCTCCGTCCTCGGCAATTTAAAATTTTTTAATCCACAAAGTAAATTTATTGTTTGATAAGTTGCCAAATAGAATTTGCATAAATAAAATTATCATATATATTAAAGCTAAAACAAAAAATGGAGATGATTTTGATGGCTGCTTCCAAAAAAGAGATTCTTGCCAATGAAGATATTAAAGTCGAGATTTCGGTCACTCTCGGCACGGCCGACTTGCGGGTTCACCAACTTTTAAAACTCGGCCGCGGCGCCGTTGTCGAACTGGATCGCGACATTAATGATTACGTTGACATCTATGCCAATGACGTCCTAATCGGCCACGGCGAAGTCGTCATTACCGAAAACGAGACCATCGGCATCTCCATAACCGATACGAAAACCAAACGTTCATAAACGCAAAATGATAAAAGTCTTCTTCAAACGCCTGTCCAAATTCATTCTAAAATCTCGTCCGGTCATTTTCCTGATCAGCTGTCTGATTTATCTTTACGCCCGTTTTACGGGAATCACGACCAAATGGAAAGTCAACGGCGTTGACGAAATCTACCGTTTTTGGGAGAAAAATGAAAGCATCATCCTGGTCGGTTGGCACGGCCGCGCCCTCATGCTGCCGTTGTTCTGGCGTGCCAAACATCCGTTGAGCGCTTTGGTCTCCAGCCATCAGGACGGCCGCATGATCGCCACCATGCTGCGGATCTTCGGCATGAAAATTATCAACGGTTCCACAAACGAAAACGCCTCTGCCGCGGCCTTCGGCCTTCGCCGAGCTCTGGCCGATGAAACCTCCATCGCCATCATTCCCGACGGCCCGCGCGGACCAAGAATGATCATGAGCATGTCGCCGATCTATTTTGCACAAAAAACCGGCAAGCCGATTTTTGCCATGACCTACAGTACCCAAAACTGCAAAATCATCGAAAAAGCCTGGGACAAAATGATGGTTCCGCTGCCTTTTTCAAAAGGTATTTTCACCATTTCCGGCCCTTTTTATGTTCCGTCCGGCCTCAACAATGACGAGTTGGAACAACAGCGCCTCAGAATTGAAAAAATTCTCAACGACATCACCATTGCGGCAGATAAAGAACTCGGCCTGACGCCGGTCATGCCCGATCCCAACTCCCGTCGCCGCAAAAGATAAGGAGGTTTCATGTTCATTCGCATCTACAACACCCTTATCAGCGTTCTTTATCCGCTGGTGATCAAAAGATACATCAACAAGCGCAAAGAAAACGGCAAAGAAGACGTCAAAAGGTTCAATGAACGCCTCGGCCGGCCGCAGCGCAAACGCCCCGATGGCCGCCTGGTATGGCTGCACGGCGCCTCCGTCGGCGAAACCGTCTCCATGCTGCCGCTGATCAACAAATTGCTGGAAACCTATCCTGACCTCAATGTCATGGTCACCTCAGGAACCGTCACCTCGGCCGACTTAATGGCCAAACGTTTGCCGGAACGAGCTTTCCACCAATATTTGCCCAGCGACAATCCTTTTTTCACCACCCGTTTTATCCGCTACTGGCACCCGGATCTTGTTTTGTGGTTTGAATCGGACTTTTGGCCGGCTATGCTTTCAAGCATTAAACGCAAAAATGTCCCCTTGGTTTTAGTCAATGGCAGAATCTCCAACAAATCCTTCAAACGTTGGCAACAATTTGACTTCATCAGCAAAGAACTTCTCGGCTGTTTTACATTTTGCCTCGGCCAATCGGAAGAAGATGCTTATCGCTTGCGCGTCCTCGGCGCCAAAGATTCCATGTGTCTTGGAAACCTGAAATTCGCAGGAATGCCGCTTCCGGTCGACCCCGTCAAACGCGACGAGATCAAAGCCATGATCGGCAACCGGCCCATATGGCTGGCCAGTTCCACCCATGCCGATGAAGAACTCCGCATCGGCAAAATGCTGCCGCATCTGAAACAACAATTTCCCGGCCTGTTGACGCTGATCGCTCCGCGCCACCCTCATCGCGGCAAAGAAATCGGCGAGAGCCTCAAGACTTTGGGACTAAACACGGCTCTCCGCTCACAAAATGAAGCGATTACACCGCAAACGGACGTTTATATTGCCGACAGCATCGGCGAACTCGGCATTTGGTATGACCTTTGTCCTCTGGTTTTCGTCGGTGGATCGCTGATTCCCCATGGCGGACAGAATTTTATTGAGCCCTCTCGATCCCGAGCGGCCGTCATCGTCGGCCCGCATATGCATAACTTTACCGACGCCATGAACCGTGCCAAAAAAGCCGATGCCGTCATTCAAATCCACGAAACCACCGATCTGGCAGAAACGATTTCCCAGCTCCTCAGCCATAAAGAACTGCTTGAAGCAAAACGCAGCTTGGCTTACAATTGGGCTACCGGCGAAGCAAAAGTACTCGACGGGATCTTGGAAAAAGTTAAAGGTTATCTTTAAGATGCGCACACCAACATATTGGAAAGACAAGAATTTAACCTCTGACATTCTTCTTCCTCTCGGAAAGCTTTACGCTTTGGCTACGGCCTTGCGCCTGAAATGGCGACATCCCAAACATGCTTCCGTTCCGGTCATCTGCATCGGCAACCTGACCGCCGGCGGCAGCGGCAAAACGCCGACGGCGCTTTCTTTGGCCCGCATGCTGCTTGACAAAGGAAAAAAACCTTTCTTCGTCTCTCGCGGTTATGGCGGAAAACTGACCGGTGTTCGCGTCGATCCCGCCCGCCACACGGCTGCGGAAGTCGGCGACGAACCTTTGTTGCTTTCACGCCTGGCACCGGTCATTGTTAATCCCGATCGTTATGCCGCGGCGCAAATGGCCGTCAAAGAAGGAGCCGACGTCATCATCATGGACGACGGCTTCCAAAATCCCGGGCTTTACAAAGACCTTTCCCTGTTGGTTTTTGACGGCAGCTTCGGCTTTGGCAACGGCAGACCTGTTCCGGCCGGACCTCTGAGGGAAAATCTTGCCGCCGGCCTCAAACGGGCCCAAGGCATAATCGTCATCGGCAACGATGACTGCAATTTGAGCGCTCTGGCTCCTGAGCTGCCGCATTTTCACGGACGAGTCATAGCAACGCCCCTCGAGCAAGCACCGACCGAAGTCATCGCCTTTGCCGGCATCGGCCGCCCGCAGAAATTTTACGATTCTTTGCGTCAATGCGGCTTAAATCCGCTCAAAACCCATGATTTTCCCGATCATCATTTCTACACCCGCGCCGAACTTGAAGCCATTTTGCAAGAAGCGACAGAGCTACAAGCGCCGGTTTACACGACAACCAAAGATTTTGTAAAAATCCCTGCAGAACTGCAAAAAAGTTTCAATGTTCTGGAAATAGATATTGCCTGGGAAAATCCCGAAAAGCTGCAAACTTTTATCCTGAAAAAAGCAGGATTACTTTAACGGCAATCCGTCCTGAAACTTCACCGACGCGTGCGAACCGTCGCAAAACGGCTTATTGGAAGACTTGCCGCAACGGCACAACGTCTGTCGATTGCGCGGCTGATAACTTCGTCCGTCTGAACTCTGCACGCGAATGCCGCCTTTCACCCACAACGGTCCGCTACAGCCCAAGGCCGGATCTTCCAACAGGCTGATTTCCTTTTTCAACGCCGGTTCAACGACTTCGCCGTTTTTTCGTCTGATCATCAAACGCCCGGAAGGACAATTGCAGGCTTCGCGCGTTGCCAAAGCGTCGCTTTCCGGCGTCTCTTCCATAACCAAATTCCATACGCGACCTTTGGCGTCGCAAAAACGGGCATAAGCACAATATTTTTCATTGTCCAACAAGGTTAGGTTCGGCCCCTCAAAAGCCTCGGCACCGTCTTCTATAGGTTCAAACCCGGCGGTTTCGCGACCGTCCCAGGCTATTTTTTCATGACTGCCATCACAATAAGGCTTATGTTTGGAATGACCGCAACGACACAAGGCCAGAGGCTCTCCTTCCACCGGTTTTTCCGCCTTAAAGTTTTGATTGGTTTGATATTCCCAAGACGCACCTTCCGCATCGGGAACAATAATCTGCTGAACCAGCCCCGCCTCGCCAAACACAAGATAAGGCCCACCTTCCGTCACTTCAATATAGAGGGCTTCTTTCTTTTCTTCCGTTTTTTCCGTCATGTTTTTTCTCCTCTGAAAATGCTTGACGGCAATATAGTCATCAATTCTATTTTTCAAAGGTTTTCAAGACAAAAGAAAAACAGCTGCCGTGCCCGGGAGCGGAAGAAAGCCGGATTTCCGTCCCCAAAAGCGCGGCAATTTTTCGCACAATCGCCAAGCCCAAACCGGCCCCTTGCTTTTTTTGCTCCGAATTTTGTTCGCTTTGGAAAAATTCTTCAAAAATTTTTTCCTGATCTTGCTTGGCAATACCGATTCCGTTGTCACAGACCATGACCTTAATGCGACCGCCGCGCAAACGCCGACATCCGAGCAAAATCCGGTCGCGGGTATATTTGAAGGCATTACTCAGCAAATTCCTCAAAATCCGCTCAACCAGCACCGGATCGCTGACAATCCGACAGGAACAATTGACAAAGCGAAAACGGATTCCGCGGCATTCTGCAACAATTTTAAATTCCTGCCCCAGGGAGG
Organism: uncultured Alphaproteobacteria bacterium; assembly: GCA_934254925.1. GTDB lineage: Bacteria > Pseudomonadota > Alphaproteobacteria > RF32 > CAG-239 > CAKQMD01. The sequence goes on along the minus strand of CAKQMD010000004.1, from coordinate 18,679 downwards.
ACAACAGTTTTCCCATGTCGAATTCTCGATTCTCTTTTTCCACACCACCGGCTTCCAACTTGGAAATGTCTAAAAAATTGTCCAGCATATTATACAGATTATTGGCGGATTCTTCAATTTTACTGACCAAACGGCACTGTTCCGGCGCCAATTTTTCTTCTCCGAGAGTGGCAATAAAGATATTTAAAGCCTGCATCGGCTGGCGCAAATCATGGCTGGCCTGAGCCAAAAAATAAGATTTCTCCCGGTTCAGGCGCTCAGCCTCCGTTTTGGCCTTTTCCAAAGCCTGCTGTATCTCAATCAAACGAGTCAGGTCCTGAAACGTTCCCGCCACTTTTTGTCCTTCGCCCTCAAAAACAAGACCGGCTTTGAACAGACAATGGACAAGTCTGCCGTCCGGCCGCCTCACCCGCAGCATTCCTTCCACCGGACGTCTTTTTTTTATCAGTTCGATAATTTTTTGCTTATACAGCGGCAAATCTTCCGCAATCACCTGTTCTCGAATAATATTGCGTTTTACCGAGACGTTTTTGGCCTCAACACCGAAAATCCGATACATTTCGGCCGACCAATAGATTTTTCTTGCCGTCAGATCAAGCTCCCAATAACCAAGCCGCGCCGTCCTTTCGGCAAAATTCATACGGGTCGTCGTCTTATGCAAAATCTCGGAAAGCTGACGACGTTCGGTAATGTCTTCAAGACAAACAGCCGTCTGCCGCCCGCTGCGAGGATAAAGATAACAATTGTAAAAGCGCCCGGCGTTGGAAATGCAGAAATTCTCCGGCCGCCGCGTTTTCAAACAAGCTTCGAAACGCTTTTTAACGACAGGCGCCGCGCTTTCGTCAAAGATCTCTGTAAAAAACTTGCCTTCCGGACTCTCGCCGCCAAAAATCAAATGAGCATTTCTGCTCGCCAAAACAACCATTCCGGCGGCATCTGTCTCCAGAAAAGCATTGGTCGAAACGTCAATCAAAAATTTTAAATCGCTTACTTTATAACTCATAAATCTCTGTCAATGTCATATAAGGCTAACTTTTCGCCTGCTTCGGGAGAAATTTTGAAATACCACCCTTCATACAGGTAACTGTTCTCCTTGATATAATCATTAACATAGACGGTTGGAAGATGCGTTGTCGAAAAACTTAGCTTCAACCAATAATTTTTTTCGGCATCCTGATACAAATCGGCCGTAATCACCATGCCGCTGAACGTTGTCAGCACGATTTTGCGCAACTTTTGATGAACACTGTCGTCAAAATTCTGTGCCGCCTGTGCCCCGCGCGCATTAAGAAACTCAAAAACCTGCAGCAAATTCGTCATTTTCAGATGCCTTCCTTCGGCGTCAAGAAACTCCTGCAGTTCCGATTCTCTTTTTGCCTGCCTGCTTTCGCCGTTTTCCACAATCTCAACCGCTTCAAACAACGATGGAGGAAACGCCGTCAACGGCTGCTGCATCCAGGAATAAAGCCGCCGCGGCAACTGGAATTTTCCCTCGACCAACCAAACACCCTGTGCATCTCGTTTCAGGTAATTATAGCGCTGGTTCGGCGTTTTATCACCAACTTCAATACTGTTCAGCAATTTATTTCCGGCAAAAACCTTAATGGACGTCCAGCCCTTTTCCGGTTGCGGCGCTTTTTCCTGCGGGCGATAAAACCGCGCCTGATTTAAATCCTCAAGCAAAGCCGCCACAAATCCCGGATGCGCATAATAATAATCCGCCTCAGCCACGCGCCAGCCGCCATTTTCAAGAACCAATGTAATTTTGTTCTGCTGATTGCCCACCTCAATACGGTCTACCTTGGTTCCGGCATTGTAGCTTTCGGCAAAGACCAAAGCGCCTTTGACGTCATTACCCTTTTGCTCAAAAAAATACAAGCTGCCGGCCGCCCACAAAAACGCCAACAACAAAACCGCCAAAGTCTGTTTGATATACTTATTTTTCATGGATCACCTTCATCGCCTGTTTACGTTGAGATGCTGCCGCCCAAAATTGCAGCAGCGCCAATAAAACCAAAACCGCGAGGGTCGCACCGCCGGTAACCAGCCAAATCAACCGGTTTTTCGCCGCGGCCGTTTTGCGGCGTATCTCATAATCCCGATGCCGCAACTCGCCTTTAAGCTCCTCCGCCTGACGCTCCAATTCGCTCAAAGCCTCAAGGTTTTTAAAGCTTTGAACCGCCTCGCCCCTTTGCATCATGCGCCGCAGCTGGGCTGCTTCACCCAACTTCAGCTTTAGATTATGTTGCAAGACGGCATATTCCTCAGCGTCTTTTTGCGGAACCAATTGCGCCCCCACGCTCATTCCCTCTTCATAACCGTTTCGCGGCGCCGGATCGGCCCAATCGTCGTTTCCGGCCAGAAAATCGACGGCACGCCGAATCAACAAGCCGTTTTCGGCCGTTGGCACAAAATCATAGACGCTGCTGTTATAAGCGTTGGTTTTGCCGCTGTTCCAAAGAGCATCGTAAAGAAAATCGCTGTCGGCGATCACCATCACCTTACCCTCCTCCGTCGAAGCGGCCAAAAACGGCAAACTGTTCTTTTTCGTCTCATAATTCCGCCAGGGATTCTCATCAAACAAGGAAGAAAAACGTCCTTCGGCCACGGCAGCTAAAATCTTTTTCTCCGTCCCTGCGGCAAAACCGTATCCCGGAACTTCGCCTTTGACATTTTCGACCGTCGTCATCCCCCCTTGTGCGGAAGTCGTCACCAACGGCGTCACCACCGCCCGTTCTCTTGCATTGATCTGCAACGCCCCGGCAGACTTAAAGGCCAAACGTTTCAAACCCCGGCTAATGGGGTGATCCTGAGCGATAGACGCTTCCTTCACCGTCATATCCAAAGGATTGTCGCGTTTTTTTACCCCTTCGCGCGTCACCGTCAAAGCCGGCTGAGCCAAGCTTTCATCCCCGCTGACCAACGTCGGATCATAAATAAAGCCCCAATTGGCCAATAACAGAGGCAGCTGATCTTCACGAGAATCATCGCTGCCATACAGCTGCAAACTGACTTCCGACAACGGATCGGGCAAAATCAGCAACCGCCCCCCACGCAATACGAACTGGTCCAAGGCATAGAGCATCTGATCGCTGACCTCTCGCGGATCAACAACCAACAAAACCTCAATCTCTCTCGGAATTTCCAAGCTTTCCCCCGCCAACAGCTGCAAATCGTAATCATTGCTCAATTGTTTAATGAAACCCCAATCCGTCGTCTCGTCAAAAACCTGACCGGAATTCATCACCGGCAACACCGGACTGAAAACGCCGACCTTCGCCCGATGATAGCCGTTGCTCTTAGCCAAAATCCTGGTAACATCGTTTTCAAGAGAGGCAATCCGCGCCGGTTCAAAATAGGCGATGGTCCATTCATGCCCCTGGTCGTCCATAACCGCCATACCGAAATATAGATTATTTTGTCCCTCCCGATCCGGAAAGTCTTTCACTTTAGACGAACGAGCCTCTTTTTCGACGGCGGAATAAGGCTCCGGATTTTTAATCACGACGTCGATTTTATCCGGCGCCGCCCGGCGATACTGCTCCAAAAACTTCAGAACATATTGGCCGTATTGCCACAAGAGCGGATTTTCCTTCTCCAGATTGGCAGACATGTAAACCGTCATCTGCAAGGGGCTTTTGAGCTTTTGCAATTCTTCCAAACTTTCTTTTCCCAGGCTGTAACGCTTTCCTTGTGTCACGTCCCAGACGGCGCCGCCGTTCCACAAGCTCAGGCCGACGTTGAACAAAACCCAGATGGCCACAACTAGCAGCGCTAAAACCGATACGCGATAATCGGGAGCTTTTTTCTTTTTCATATCCCCCTCCTTCTTAATCCCTTTTGGTGGCAATAATCATCGTATTCAGCCACCATCCCAGCAAAATGATACTGACAAAATACCCCAAATCGTCCCATCCCGGTTGCCCAAGCATCAGATCTTCAAAATGACTTTTAAAGCTCAGGGCGGTGGCAATGCGAAAACTCAATTCATCAGACAGTTTGAAAAAACGCAAAACCCAATCAAAATCGGCAAGTTTCATCAGCCACCCGGCGATAAATGCCGCCAAATAAGCCGTCACCGGATTTTTAGCCTGAACAGAAACCGCCGCGCCGACGGCAGCCAAAGCACCTCCGGTCAGCAGACAAGCCACATAACCGCTCAAAATCGTTCCGACATCAGTCGGAATAAACCATGCCGTCACCAGCCACAAAGGCAGAGTTGCCGCCAGCATCACCGCACAAAAAGCCCAAACCGAAAGAATCTTGGCGGCCGCCAGCGTTCCATAGTCGACAGGTTCGCTGAGCAACAGTTCAATCGTGCCGCTGCGACGCTCATCGGCCCAAAGCTTCATAGTCAACACCGGAACCAGTACTACCAGAATCTCCGGCTGAAAATAAAAGAAAGAAAACAACGTCCGATTATAAAGATCAAAATAATCGCCGCGATAAAACACGCTCAGCATGGACAAAAGCAAATAAACCGACAACAAAACATAAGCCATCCGGGTTCTGAAATAGCTGCCGAACTCTTTTTTAAAAAGGCACCACAAGCGTCCGTTCATCTCACTTTCCTCCCACTTCGGCGGTAATCCGGCGAAAAGCCGCGCTGATATCGCCGCCCGGTTCCGCTTTTTTAAGTTCCAATGGTGTCGTATCACGCACCAATTTTCCCCGGTTAAGCAAAATCACCCGATCGGCCATGGCCTCGACTTCTTCCATAATATGCGTCGAAACCAACACGATGTTCTTCCGTCCGTAATCCTTAATAAATTGGCGTACCTTAAATTTTTGGTTGGGATCAAGCCCTTCCGTCGGCTCATCCAGAACCAAAAGCCGCGGACGATAAACCAAAGCGCCAGCCAGACCGGTCCGCCGTTTGAATCCTTTGGACAAGGTATCGATTCTCTGATTGATCACTTCCGTCAATTCCAGGCTCTCAACCAACTCAGCTGCACTTTTGCGAAAATCAGAAACCGCCATGCCGCGCAACTCCGCCCGAAACTTCAAAAACTCAAAAACGCTCATGTCTCCGTAAACGAAACCGTTTTCCGGCACATAGCCCAAATTTTTTTCCGCTTCAATCCGGCTGAGGCTCATGTCATATCCGTTTAAGCTGATACTTCCTGAATCAGGCGGCAAATATCCGCTGATCATCCGCATCAAAGTGGTTTTGCCCGCACCGTTCGGCCCCAAAAGGGCGGCTACCTCGCCTTTCTTTATGCAGAAGTTCACATTGTTAATTGCCTTAAGGCGTCCGAAGCTTTTACATAAGTTTTTTACCACGATCATTGTGTCAACTCCGTGATACCGATTATCTGTTCTTCTAGTTTAACCGATTTTTTTCAAATTCATAACAATTTTTTTACGCCCTGGTGGAAAAACTTTTCTGCTCATATGTCAAAAATCTTTGGTGACAAACCGTCAAATATCTTTTATTTATAAGAACTGAGCAAATTTTATACGGATGGAGAAAAATGAAAGAAGACGTATATTCACGCGAAGAAAGCCGCTACCTCAAGACTGGCCTGTGGGTTGCCTTGGGCATTGTCGCCGTCGTGGCGCTCTTTACGTCGCAACGGGCAGACATAACCCATGCCGACGACGGCAAATACTATCCGCTCATCGCACGTTTCAACCGTACCGACGGCCTATTGGTCGGCAATATGGTGCGCATGGCCGGCATAGACATCGGCAAAGTTGTGGATGCCAAACTTGACAAGGACTTCAAAGCCATTTTGACCCTTGAAGTCAAGGACAACATCGCCATACCCGACGACAGTTCGGCCTCCATCGTCAGTTCCGGCATTATGGGATCAAAATATATTGAAATTGAACCCGGCGGTTCCGAAGACTATTTGCCCCGCGGCGGCGAATTCTCATACACGCAGGACGCCATGGTTATTGAGGAGTTGGTCGACCGCATTATCAGTATCGGAAAAGCCAATCGCGGCATAAAAGACAACAGCACTGAGACAAAAGAAGGAGATTTGTTTAATGAATAAGAAACCTGTAGAAACCATTATGGGCATCGTGGTCGTCGTCGTGGCTGCCTTTTTCCTGTATTTTGCATATCGCGTTTCGGATCTCCAGGTCGTCAAAGGCTATACCGTCACCGCCAAATTTCTTAAAGTCGGCGGTCTGACCACCGGTTCGGACGTCCGCATCAACGGCATTAAGGTAGGTACTGTTCTCAGCCAGAAGCTGGATAATGAAAATTACATCGCCGACGTCAAAATGAGCCTAACGTCAGACCTAAACATCCCGACGGATAGCGAAGCTATCATCGTCAGTGACGGTCTCGTCGGCGATAAATTCATCAAAATCGTCCCCGGACAAGCCAATACCTACCTCAAAGACGGTGACGTCATCAGCAATACCAAAGACTTTAAAACAATTGAAGACATGGTCGGTGAAATAATCTTCATGGTGACGGACAATGGTTCAAAAGACAAAAAATAGCCTTCCTTTTCTGTGCGGCTTGAGCGCCTTGCTGTTCGGTACGGCTCTTCAGGCAGCCGAAATCGACACCAACATGGCCAAAATGCAGGCTATGGACAAAATCACCGGCCGCGTCAGCGTCATTGACGTTCCCGTCAACGGCGAAGTCAAATTCGGCAGTTTCTCCATCGTCGTTCGCGCCTGCAAAACCCGCCCGCCGGAGGAAACGCCGGAAAACTTTGCCTTTGTCGACATTATCGATCATTATGACCAAGAAAACCCCGTCAACATTTTTCGCGGTTGGATGATGTCCTCCTCTCCGGCGCTAAACGCGGTGGAACACCCGATTTATGACGTTTGGCTGCTGCAATGCTATAACGGCAACACCGCCAATCTCAAATTGCTCAGCCAAGACGAGTTGTTGCTGCGTGAAGAAATCCCGTCTTTGCCTCAAGAAGAAGAGGAAATTCCCTTAAAAGACGAAGCGCAAACACCTCAAACGCCTGAAGCTGACGAAAGCCAATCTTCGAAGCAAAGCGAAGAAACGCCTTCTCCCAAAGTTACGACACAACAACCGGCGGCAGAAGCAGCCCTTCCCGCAGCAGTTATGACACAGCCTTCCGACCCCGTGGAAGCAGACGGTCCTCAGGCATTGATCAATTTTGAAGCCGTCAGCCAAAGCCCGTCGCCTCAAGAAGAAGCGGAACCGACGCCGGAGGTTAAAGAAAACACACAGTCCCAAACGCTTGAAGACGTTGTCAAAACCGTTATCAGCGAAACGGAAGCGCAAACGTCTCCCGCCGAGGAATCTCCCGCTCTCCGACAACCGGACGTCGCGGTTAAAATCGATTTGAACGCCAAGCAGGAACAAGAGCAGGAAGCGGTCCCCGAAACGCCTCAGGCTTCCGAAGCCGCCGATACGCAATTGATTAACTTTGACGAAGAATACCCGGTAGAGGAAGATGAATTCGAATTAGACGTCGAAGCGTTGAAACCGGCGGAATAACAACGCCTAACTTCCCTGCCGACAACAAAAAAAGGAGATTTTTTGCAAATCTCCTTTTTTTTAATCCGTCTGCTTTATCCCAATTTTTGCGCCAACAGCTTGTTTACCATACCGGGATTGGCTTTTCCTTGAGACTTTTTCATAACCTGACCGACAAACCACCCCATCAAAGCGGTTTTCCCTGCCTTAAAAGCTGCGACGTTATCCGGAGAAGAAGCAATGACTTCGTCAATGACGGCTTCAATCGCTGCCGTGTCTGTCACTTGCTTCAACCCTCTTTCTTCAACGATTTTTTCCGGATTTTCTCCTGTTTCGACCATTAAGGCAAAGACGTCTTTGGCTGTTTTGCCGTTAATCACCTCTGCCGTGATCAATCCGACCAAACGTCCCAGATTTTCCGGAGAAATCGGAGAATCTTTCAACTCCAGCTTTTTCTCGTTCAACATGGCAAAAAAATCACCCATCATCCAATTGGCCACTTTTTTGGCATCTTGCCCTTTTGCGGCTTTTTCAAAGAAATCGGCGGTTTCCTTGTTCTCACACAAAACCGAAGCATCATAGGCCGTCAAACCGAGCTCTTTCACAAAGCGAGCCTTTTTGGCATCGGGCAGTTCCACCATATCCTGCCGAATTTCCTCAATAAAAGCATCATTCAAAACCAGCGGCAGCAAATCTGGCTCCGGAAAATAGCGATAATCGTGGGCAAATTCCTTTTTGCGCATCACACGCGTCTTGCCGGTTGCCGGATCAAACTGGCGGGTTTCCTGCACGATTTCCCCACCGCTTTCATAAACCTCGACATGGCGTCTGGCCTCGTTTTCGATCGCCTGCATGACAAATTTCACGGAATTGACGTTTTTCATCTCACAACGAGTCCGAAAACCGCTTTCTCCGACCGGACGTACCGAAACATTCACATCACAGCGCATAGAGCCTTCGTCCATATTGCCGTCACAAGTCCCCAAATACCGCACGATTGAACGCAGCTTGCGCAGAAAAGCACCCGCTTCTTCCGGCGAACGGAAATCCGGCTTGGTCACGATTTCCATCAAACCGACCCCCGCCCGGTTCAAGTCGATAAAGCTCTTGTCCGGCGCCATGTCGTGGATTGATTTTCCGGCATCTTGCTCAATGTGGATTCGTTCAATGCCGATTTCCTTATGGCTGCCGTCTTCCAAATCGACGCTGATCATTCCTTCGCCGACCAAAGGATACTTGAACTGACTGATCTGATACCCTTGGGGCAAATCGGCATAAAAATAGTTCTTGCGGGCAAATTCCGAATATTTGTTAATCTTGGCATTAAGCCCAAGTCCGGTCTTGACCGCCTGCCGCACGCACATTTCGTTTAACGTCGGCAACATTCCCGGCATGCCGGCATCAACAAAGGAAACGTTCTCGTTAGGATCTGATCCGTAATGGGTTGATGCACCGGAAAACATTTTTGATTTGGAAATAATCTGACAGTGGATTTCCAAACCGCAAACAATTTCCCAGCGATTTTGTGCCGTTTCAATAATCATTCCCGTCATTTTTATTTCCTCACAAAATGAATGTCTTGTTCCAAAGCGTCAGCAACTTTAAAAACCGTCGCCTCGTCAAAAGCCTTGCCGATCAGTTGCAACCCAAGCGGCAAACCGTTACTGCTCAACCCTCCGGGCAAACTGAGCGCCGGAAGCCCCGCCAAATTGACCGAAACGGTAAACACATCGTTCAACCACATGTTGATCGGATTTTCGCGCATCGACTTGTCACCGATCGGGAAAGCCGTCACCGGCGCCGTCGGCGTCAAAATAACGTCGCAACTTTCAAAAGCGCGGACAAAGTCGTCCCGAATCAATCGGCGAACTTTCTGCGCCTTCAAATAATAAGCGTCATAATAACCGGCAGACAAGACATAAGTCCCCACCATAATTCGGCGCTTCACTTCTTTCCCGAAACCGGCCGTCCGACTGTTGGTATACATATCATCCAAATGCACGCCGTTCACCCGATTGCCGTAACGCAGCCCGTCATAACGAGCCAAATTGGAAGAAGCTTCCGCCGGGGCAATAATATAATAAGTCGCCAACGCATATTTGGTATGCGGCAGGCTGATGTCGACAATTTCTGCCCCGCGAGCCTTAAGCATGGCAATTCCGTCATCCCACAGCTTGGCAATTTCGGCATTCAACCCTTCGGGACGATATTCTTTGGGAATACCAATTTTCAACCCTTTAATGTCCTGATGCAAAAAACTCTCAAAATCAGGTACTTGCACGTCGGCGGAAGTCGCATCTTTTGCATCATACCCGGCCATTGCCTTCAGCAAAATGGCGCAATCCCTCACGTCTTTGCCAATCGGACCGGCCTGATCCAAAGAAGAGGCAAAAGCGATAATACCGTAACGGGAACAACGTCCGTATGTCGGTTTGATGCCGGTAACGCCGCAAAAAGCCGAAGGCTGCCGAATTGACCCTCCGGTATCAGTTCCTGTCGCGGCTGCAGCCATCTTGGCCGCCACCGCCGCCGCCGATCCGCCAGAAGATCCTCCTGCCACCAGTTTCTTTTCCTTTTGCCAGGGATTGATGACCGGACCGAAAGCTGACGTTTCGTTGCTGCCGCCCATGGCAAACTCATCCATGTTCAATTTGCCCAAAATCGTTATGCCGGCGTCCAGCAGTTTCTGTGTCACGGTAGATTCGTAAGGCGGCACAAATCCTTTCAGAATATTGGAGCAAGCGGTGGTGGCAATCCCCTTGGTGCAAAACAGGTCTTTCACCCCCATCGGAATACCTTCCAAAGCCCCGGCTTGACCTTGATTAATCTTTTCTTGCGATACCCGGGCCTGGCTGAGGGCAATTTCCGGCGTTTCACAAACATAGGCGTTCAAATCGCGGTTAGCTTCCATCTGTCGAAGATAAGCCTGCGTCAATTCTTCGGCGCCGAATTTCTTGTTTTTCAAACCTTCACGGGCTTCGGCAATCGTTAAATCGGTTAATTCTGACATTTTTTCTTTCCTTGTCTCTTCCTAGAAAATCCTTATTCTACCACCTTCGGCACGGTAAAATAGCCATATTGCGCCTGCGGAGCATTGGCCAAAACCTCGGCGGCGCAATTACCGTCCGTCACTTCGTCCCGGCGCAGTCGCAAATGATTCTCGTTAACCGAAACCAGCGGTTCGACCGCATCGGTATCCACTTCTTTCAGATCCTCGATCCAATTCAAAATTTTATTAAACTCTTCCTGCGTTTCGGCAATCTTGTCGTCTTCAATTTTCAAACGTGACAAGAATGCGATTCTGCGGACGGTTTCCTGATCTATGGCCATTTCTCTCTCCTTTGGCACTCACATGCTTAATTTAAACGGATACAACACCATGTCATATTGCAATTGTTGTAACACACTTAAGGCCCCGCTGTCCAGTCCTAAGCTGCCGGTAACCCCGGAAACCGAAACAAGCGGTGCACTACCGAAAAATTCGGCAAGCTTTTCCGAAAAACTCTTGCTTTTTGGATAAACCAATAACTGATAGGCCTCCTCACCCAGGGCGGCCATATCTGCAGCTTGGTTCAAAGCGTCTTCCAAACCGCCCAAAGCATCCACCAAGTGCTTTTCCAAAGCCTGTTCACCGCTCCAAACCCTGCCGCGAGCCACCTTGTCAACCTCAGCCAAAGACAGTTTTCTGGCCTCAGAAACTTTTAAAGTAAAGTCTGAATATATGCTGTCTAACGATTTGTTAAATATTTCTTTTTCTGACTTTGAAAACGGGGAATTGCTGCTCAGGATTCCGGCATTTTTGCCAAAAGCCATATTTCCCCAATTCACATCCAACTTGCGCCATAAATCCTTCAAAACCATCTTGCCGCCCAAAACGCCGATAGACCCGGTAATACTTCCCGGCTCTGCCATCAGATGATCTCCGGCCAAAGCAATGAAATAACCGCCGGAAGCCGCATAATCGCCCATTGACATAATAACCGGAACTTTATGTTTTTCCTTAAAGTCCTTCAAAGCATGCCAAACGGCGTTGGAGGCAGTATAACTGCCGCCGGGACTGTTCAGCCGCACCACCAACGCCCTCAGGTTCTTTTGTTTGCCGATCTCCCTAAGCTGCCTAGCCACGTTTTCCGGATCAATAACCGCCTCGCTTTCCAACAGGCTGTCCTCCGCACGCGTTTCGGCAATCGCTCCTTCCAAAACAAGCAACGCAATCTTAGGCTCTTTGCCCTCGGCGGTGGGATAAAACGAATCCCCATAACGCTGCAACGACACCAAAGGCAGTTTTTTCCCCTGCGATACGAATTGTCTGAACTCTTCCCAATAAGCCGTCCGATCGATTAACCCGGCCTCAAGCGCGGTTTCGGCCGACAACGGCGCCTGATCAATCAAAGCCAAAACCTTCTTTTCCTCTACCCCGCGGTCTGAAGCGATTCCTTTGGTTACCTGTGCAAATAAATTGCCACCGAGTTTGTTAATTTCCTGTCTGAATTTTTCCGAAAAGCTTTTGTCCGTCACCGATGCCATGGCGTTTTTATATTCATGCCGAGCATAAAATTCAGGTTGCACACCGATTTTATTCAACAAACCGCGAATAAAAGGTACCTCAAAATACAACCCCGTAATGCCGAGGTCACTGTGCGGCTGCATCCAAATTTCGTCAAATGCCGTCGCCAGATAATACTCGTCCGTTCCGCCGGCCAAACCGCTGAAACCTCTGGAATACAAATAAGCCTTCTTTCCCTTGGCGCGAAAATCCTTAATCGCCTGCCGCACTTCCTGAATTTGCGCCAAACCAAGTCCCGTCACCCCTACCCGACCGATCAGGACCTGAACTCTGTCGTCTTCTCCCGCCAAGCGGATCAACTCGCGCAAATCATGAAAAGTCATGGCGGATGTGCCGTTAATCTCCCGCCACAAGTCATCGCTCAGCGTTTCGGTATAAATTTCGTCAAAATCAACGACCACAGCCGCCTTTTCAGGCATCTCCGCCGGCATTACCCCTTCTTGCCGCAACAAGCCGATCACGCTCAACAACAGCAGAATCATCAAAAAGCCGAAAATGGCAAAAGCATACAGCAAAGATTTCAAAAACATTTTCGACATCAAAAATTTGCGTTTTTTGTTATTGGAAAGAGTAGAAGCGTCATCTTGCATCATGAGGCAGCCCGTTAGGTTATAAAATTTCAAAGTCTTCTCAGGGTAACGAATTTCAGACATTTTCTCAACGTCTAATTTATTTTTCCACCATAAAATAAAATTTAGACAGAAATCGCCTTCTCTTTGTCATACAATAAAAAAAGCCTTCTGATCTCTCGGAAGGCTTTTTCTCAATGGCAAACAAAGACCTATTCGGCCAGCATTGCCGCCGTTTCTTTGGCATTTTCCAAAGTCAGCATACCCTGAATGTGATAACCGCAGTCCACGTGCAACACCTCACCGCTGATACCGCTGCCGATCGGCGACAGCAAGCCCAAAGCAGCCATGCCGACTTCTTCCTGCGTCACATTGCGGCGCAACGGTGCATTAAGCTCATTCCAGTGCAAAATCTTGCGAAAATCGCCAATGCCGGAAGCGGCCAAAGTCTTGATCGGACCGGCAGAAATCGCGTTCACCCGAACACCTTGGGCCCCCATATCCGCCGCGGCGTAACGAACGGAAGCCTCCAAAGCGGCCTTGGCTACACCCATAATATTATAGTTCGGCAAAACTCGTTCGCTACCCATATAAGTCAAAGTCACGATCGACCCGCCCTCATTCATAATCGGCGACGCATATTTGCAGGCTTCAATAAAGGAGAAGCAGGAAATCTGCATCGTCATGGCAAAATTGTCTCGAGTGGTATCTATGGTCCGGCCTTTCAGCTGATTTTTGTCTGAAAACGCAATGGCATGAACCAGAAAATCGATTTTTCCCCATTTTTCGCCCAGTTCTTTGAAGCAGGCTTCCACGCTGGCGGAATCGGAAACGTCGCACTTAATCAGCAACGCCTCTTTTTCCAATTGCGCGGCCAAAGGCTGAACTCTTTTTTCCAACGCTTCGTTCTGATAAGAGATCGCAAGCTGCGCACCCTGAGCGTTCAATGCCTGAGCAATTCCCCAAGCAATAGATTTATCATTGGCAAGGCCCATAATCAGACCTTTTTTGCCTTCCATCAACGGAGCCGATGAGACCATAATATTTTCCTTTGCTTTATTTAAAAAATTAAATATAGTTATAAAAACTATCCATCTAATATAAAATTTAGCCGGATTTGTAAACAATTTTTTTTGTGAGTATGGTATGTATTGGAAAACTAAGCTTGCCGCAAGAACTCTCCTCCACCTGAAAAGCTTTAAGGACTTCATTGTTTTTCTCACCCACCGGGCCCAGGGAGACACGGTTTTTCGGGTTGCCGCCTCCCTCAGCTATACGTCATTGATTGCCATTGTCCCTCTCTTGGCCATGGGACTGGCTATTTTCTCGGCTTTTCCGGTTTTCTCGGAGATTCGGGAACAACTGCAGGAGTTCGCCCTGCAAAACTTCATCCCCAAGGCTGAAAACGAAATCCGCCAATATATCGGCGAATTCATCAACGCAACGGCCAAATTAACGACCATCGGCGTCGTCAGCATCGTCATCACCTCCATTCTCATGTTATCCACAATCGAAAACAGCCTGAATTTTATTTTTAAGGTTTACAAACCGCGCAACCTCAAAACCAAGATCACCCTTTATTGGACCGTCATCACACTGGGTCCCCTGCTCCTCGGCGCCGCCTTTTCCCTGCGCAGTTACATGTTCGCTTTGCAAAAATTCATGCCCGAAACCCTTTTGGGGTCACAGTTTCTTCTGCCGCGCTTGCTGCCGCCGCTCATCACCCTGCTGACCCTTTTGATGATCTATGTTCTGGTTCCCAACAAAAAGGTCAATATCAAAGACGCTTTGGTCGGTTCCGTTGTCGCCCTTTTCTTATTCTGGATCCTGCGCCAGGGGTTCAGTTTCGCCATCAGCCTAAGCGGCACCTACAAAACGCTCTACGGCGCCTTGGCCACTGTTCCGGTTTTCCTGATCTGGATGTTTTCGGCCTGGTCCGTCGTCATTTTCGGCGCCGTGGTCACCGCTTCGCTCGCCGAATACCGCAACCGCGACAAAGAACAGCCGTTCCCTCTTGCCGCCCGCTCGCGGGAACAGCGATTGCAACGGATTCACCGCAAAAATGAAAAAGGAATAAAAAAGTTCTTGCCAAAAGAACAAAACTAGCACATTATGTTTTTAATTCAACTAACTTTGAGGAACTGACATGGAGAAAGATAAAGCATTAGACGCCGCCTTAAGCCAAATTGAAAAAGCTTTCGGAAAAGGCTCCATCATGCGGTTGGGACAAAGCGGTTCAAACATGGACATTGAGGCTATTTCCACCGGGTCGATCGGCATAGACATCGCGCTTGGCATCGGCGGACTTCCCAAAGGCCGTATCGTCGAGATCTACGGCCCGGAAAGCTCGGGCAAAACCACTCTTGCTTTGAGCGTCATTGCCCAAGCTCAAAAAAAAGGAGGCACTTGCGCTTTTATTGATGCCGAACACGCGCTTGACCCCTCTTATGCCAAGAAAATCGGCGTAGATATTGACAATCTGTTCATCTCTCAGCCGGATGCCGGCGAACAAGCTTTGGAAATTGCAGATACCTTGGTCCGCTCCGGCGCCATTGACGTTCTCGTTGTCGATTCTGTTGCCGCTCTGGTTCCCAAGGCAGAACTTGAAGGCGAAATGGGCGATTCCCACATGGGGCTCCAAGCACGGCTGATGAGCCAGGCTTTGCGCAAACTGACCTCAACCGTCTCGCGTTCCAACACCCTGATCATTTTCATCAACCAAATCCGCATGAAAATCGGCGTCATGTTCGGCAACCCCGAAACCACCACCGGCGGTAATGCTCTGAAGTTCTACGCTTCTGTCCGCATGGATATCCGCAGCGTCGGAAAAATCAAAGACAAAGAAGACATTATCGGTTCCCAAACCCGTGTCAAAATCGTCAAAAATAAGGTTGCCCCGCCGTTCAAGGTCGTTGATTTCGACATCATGTATGGCGAAGGCATTTCCAAGACCGGTGAATTGATTGACCTCGGCATCAAGGCCGGCATTGTCGAAAAATCCGGCGCCTGGATTTCCTACAAAGGCGAAAAACTCGGCCAAGGCCGTGAAAACGCCAAACTCTTTTTAAGAGAACATGAAGACGTCGCTTTGGAAATTGAAAACAAGATCAAAGCAGACGCCGGCCATCTGACGACGGAACTGTTGGGTGACAATTCCGCCCTGGCCGAAGAAGAAGACTAAAACAATTTATCTCCTGAAAAACCCCGTTATTCGTAACGGGGTTTTTTATTGCATTCCTTACAGAAAACCCTGAGTTTACTCGGGACTGAATGCCAAGGTGTCGTTAGACACCGTTCCACGCCAACGAGCGTGGTCAAACCGTTAGGTTTGTAGCTGTTATAGCCCTCAGTTTACTGGGGGATATCTATATCGAGAAAACCCCGTGCAAAACATGTCGTTCAGGAGAGCTTATGGCTTCGCGCCTAAAAAACTCCTATGCTGTTGTAATAAAGACATGATTTGACAACAGCCTTTTTTTATGAGCATACATACAATACCGTCCCATGACCGTCCTTTAGTCATTGCATTTGTCCAATCTTATAGTTTTTTGTACAATACCTCATATTTGTCTATTCCATAAGTTTGTAAAATATGATACACTCAAGTCGTTAAGCATAGGGTTATGTTCTATTATTATGGGTGTGATCATGACATAATTTGAGGTTTTCTTCATTTTAGGTGATTTATGCTTGGTAAAAGAACAATATTTTAGTAAGAATAATAATTAAAATGAGGACGTATATTAAGGATAGAACCTCGTTAAAAAAATTAATGTTATGAATACAAAAAATTGGTTGTCAAATTTTGTTAATGAAGCAAAAGCGAGAATATTTAAAAACGCCTCGCACATTACTTCTGATGATTGTACACAATCTGATACTTCCAATAAAGAAGAGTTCAGAGGTTTCACGAAGTTTTGTACTTTAGCTAACGGCTAGTATGCAGTTAGCAAATATGTATTGGAAGATGATGATGTTTGGACATTGTATGATGCTTCTGGCCAAGAAGTGATTAGCGGTATCATTCATCTCTTAGCTAACGGCTGGTACAGTGTTAAAACTTCTGATGGTTGGACATTGTATGATGCTTCCGGAAGAGAATTGATCAGCGGTGTCGAAAAGGTTTATGTCTATAACCACAACTGGTACAGGGTTAAAGCTTCTGATGGCTGGACATTATACAATGCTACCGGCCAAAAAGTGATTAGCGGTGCCGAGAATGTTGATGTCTATGACAACAACTACTACAGAGTTGAAACTTCTGATGGCTGGACATTGTATGATACTTCCGGAAAAAAATTGGCCAGCGGTGTCGGGTATGTAGGAGTATATTAAACTCTCTGAGGTCTTATAATTAACAGAATTTTTTCAACTCATGATCGGGGCGCTTCACTTTTGGGTGAAGCGCTTTTTTAAATGCTAGAAGAGTTTCAATATCGACTGGCTGGCCTGAGAGGCCAAGGAGAGAGAGTTCACAGCCAATTGCTGCCTGGTTTGCAGAGCCAACATATTGGCGGATTCCTCATTCATATCGGCCAAGGTCAGTTTGTCCGCGCCTTCGGTCAGCACATTGATCAGATTTTGCGTGAAGTTCTCCCGCGTGGTAACAATGGAATAATAGTTGCCAAGCTCGCTACTCATTTGCCGAATTTGAGTCAAGGCTTCGGTCAGTTCCTGGATCGATTTCACCACGTCATTTTGCGTTTCCCAATTCATTGTTACGAGGCCCAAAGCTTGGGCCGAGGCGTCTTTTCCCTGCACTGCCAATTGCGCCGAACGGTTTTCGTTAAAAGTTACAGTCAAATTCTGCTCTCTTAGCAAGTTGATTCCTTTGTAGGAGCTGTCCTTGATAAGCGAATCATATTGTTTGATAATCTCGCCATACTGCCTGCCGTCATTTTTATTTTCATATGTTTGCGGGGTGGCCAAATATGTCAGATCCGGCAAAGGCGGTTGGATATAGGTCTCTCCTTCGACTTTTTGAAATTCAGAAGGTGTTCCATTTACAAATCTTCCGCTAATTGTGTAGTCAACATCTTCCTGAGTTTGATAAACTTGACCTTTAAGGCTGATTTTGCTCCCCGCCACGGCTTTGACCGAGGCCGAATGGTCCTCATATTCGCAATCCAACAAATAAGGGCCGTTGATATTAATCGAAGCCTCCGGCGAATTAATGACCAAATTTCCCATATGAATAGATCCTTTGGCATTGTCCACCCGGCTTTGATCATTTAAGGTTAAGGAACCGCCATAATTCCAATAACCGTTTAACTGCGTTGTTCCGTTACAAATGATGTCACATTCAAAAAAATAATTTCCATTGGCCATAACGTTAATGACCGAATCGTTAAATTCAAAGTGTACATTTCCTCCAATATTGTACGGAGAGGCCAAATTTAATATGGTTTGGGAGTTTGTTATAACAGTACAATTTGCAAAAAGAGTATGTCTTTTCAAACTATTACTACCTTGTATAACCTCTTCACCTCCTATATTAAAATTATTGCCTCCCTGAATATTAAACGTACAGTTATTATTTATCCCCTTAATTAAAATACTACCATAGTCATAATTATATGGGATAAAAGAAAGATCAAGATTTCTTAAAGATACAACATCACCTTGAGCTTCCAATAAGCTTTGTGCTCTTTGATTAGCAGAGTCACCAGTAGCATAAATACTTAAATCAGAAAGAGAAACATCCCCAAGCATTGTTATAAATGCTGTTGATTTTGAAGAAGCACCGGTGATGTCAAAATTAAGCGCCGAGAATTTACCGCGCTCGTTGTCCGCCACACCGTAAGCGCCGATCCCGGTCAAGTTCTGCCCTTCTTTTAAGGTAATGGCGGTATTTCCCATATCGATTTGACCGTAAATAACAATGTCGCCTTTTTTGCCGCTGTCTATCGCTGCCAACAGTTCTTCTTTGCTGCTGACTACTGCCGCCACACCTTCTTGTTCCTCAAACCAAGACTTGGCCGGAATGTTTACCGTCTCCAAAGCCTGCGTTGCCGTGGCCGAGGCTTGTTCCAACAATTTGGCCCCGGCTTCCAAGCCTTCCGTTGCCGCTTTAATCGTCTGGATCCCTTGCGCCATGGAATCCAACAAGGCCGACAAATC
>CAKQMD010000003.1 GCA_934254925.1 uncultured Alphaproteobacteria bacterium | reverse complement strand
CTGCTTCAAACTGTTGAACTCGTCAGTTCGTCGCCGGTGATGTGGGTTATATGACACTGAAACTCAGATGTCAACACAAAAAATCAAAAAAATTTGTTTTTTTTGTGCCATTTCAGTAACCCATTGAATCAATGATAAAAAATTTATGACATTTTGTCTTTGGGAAATAAGGGGATTATTTCCTTTTTTTTAACCATCGTGCATTACAATAGTTTCACTATAGCATATTTGAACAGGCACACAAGGTAGCAAAAATGTTAAAAAACAAGATCTTAATTACATATTTAGTCTTAATCCTTTCGGCTTGCGCCTCAAGCGAACAGCCGAATCTCAACGGAGTCGACGGTTCGGCCATTCCTCCGGCGTTTGCCAGTTTTCCTGACATCCCTTTCCCGGACAAGGCTTATATTGACCTTGACGAGACAAGGGCTTTGGGCAGCGGGGAGAGATGGATCGGCAGCCTGGTCTACACGACCCCTTATCCGGCGAACAGAATCTTTGACTTTTATGTTTCGGAAATGCCAAAGTTCAACTGGTCCGAAGTGGCGACGGTACGAGCCAAAATTAGCCATATGACATATATAAGGAATACGCGTGCCGTTCAGATTCTGATTGAAACCGGCAGCTCTGACAGCGCCATCGTAACGATTACGGCGATTCCGAATCAGACGGAGCTCAGCAAGGGCAGTGAAGGACGATAAATATGACTTTTGAATTTTTTACCTGTGGCGGCGGACAATTTTGGGAAGACGTCTTTTTTTATCAGAAATGGCGGATACAGCGCAATTGCCACTCAAAAATCTATCGTTTGCTTGACAATTGGGACATTCGTCGCGCCGAAGGGAGCTTTGAAGAGTGCCGCAAAGCTTTTTTGGAGGCGATCGAAATTTATGAAATTCCCCGACAAAGGGGGCATATGATCGTTATGCTGCACGGACTCGGCGACACCAAAAACATTTTCAAGCCCTTATGGCGCGAGGCGCTTAAGCAAGGTTACCTGGCGGCGGCGATTAACTATCCTTCAACGCAAAAGCGGATTGACTCGCATGTGCGGCAACTGGACTTTTTTTTGAATCACCTGGAAGACGTGCAGGAAGTGTCTTTTGTGACCAAGGGCTGCGGCGGCATTATTTTGCGTTCTTTGTTCAATTTAAACAGCGAGTGGAAACAAAAACTCAAGATCGGGAGAATCGTGCAAATTTGTCCGCCGAATCAGGGAAGCGGCCTTATTGCCATGTTGGGCAGGAACAAAGTTCTCCGTTTTATCGCCGGACCGATGGCCGAAGAAATGTCTGCCGATTATATCCTTAATTATATTCCCAATTTTCCGGCATCCTGCGACGTCGGCGTTATTGACAGCATGGCGCCGCTGACCCGAGCCTGCGAAAGGTTGTTTGCCTACCGAGGACAAAGCGGCAGCGACGATTTGGTCCGCTTGGATGGAGTCAGCGACGGGATTTTCATCAAGAACAGCCGGGCCAATGTTTTGAAGAATCCGCAAGTAATTGCCGAAACTCTGAACTTTTTGAAAAACGGACGTTTTGAAAAGTGAACGGGCCGGGAAAAAATCAAAAAACTGTAACATTTTTTTGATAAATTTTATGGTATACTGAAAGCAGAAGCTGGAAAAGGACCGGAAAATGATGAAAAAGCTGGTGATTAACGTCTTTATTATTCTGGTAATTGCCGGAGTTTATTACTTTAACCTTCTTGACATCATTACCAGCGGCTATTTTTCTGTCGCGGTCTGGATTCTGGTGGCAGCCGTATTTGCGGCCGGGTTTATGATACTCGGGAATCCTTTCAGAAAAAGGGCTGACGACGATGACAAAAATAACCGCTAAGATCATAAATTTACTTTGTGCCGGGATTTTGCTGCTTAATTCCGCGGGAACGGCCGTTGCCGGAGGAGCAACTTCCAGCTGGGGAGATGAGGAAGAAAACAACGGAATCCAGGCCGGCGTCAGTTTGAAGGAAATTATGGGCGCACCGACAGCCATTGACCGTACCATTAATTGGGGCAGCTTTAGAGACGCCTTGGCAGACGGTGTTGTAGCTGGTGGAGTAGCCGGCGGTGTTATGGGCACTGTTGTTCCCGCCGCAGGAACAGCTGCCGGTGCCTTTTTGGGAGCGGCAACAGGCGCTGGTACCTATGGAGCCGTGAACCTTATTAACCAAGTCGTTTACGGAAACGAGGTTAAGGTATATACATATAAAGACCCGATCACCCAAGAGTCTAAAACATATAAGTTAAGAGTCGTAGGGACGACAGCCTATTATGCTACCGAAAATACGGAAAAATTTGGCTCTTGTGAATTTTTGCCTTTGAAAATCAACAAGCAAAGCCAATGCTTTTTCTGTCCGTTGTTTACGGTTTTGTGGAATGCTGCAAATGAAATGGCAGACATTTCCTTTGTTCAGTTGGGGACTTCCTTCAGCCGGCTGTTGATTTTGGGCCTGGCAATTTACATTGCCTTCATGACGTTGACACATGTAAGTTCGCTGACCAAACAAGATGCGCCGAAGTTTTTGACCACATTGATGAAACAGTCTTTCAAGGTGGTCATCGCTTATCTTTTGTTGACTCACCCGTATCAGATATATCATTACGCTATTAATCCGATCTTGCAGGCAGGATTGGTTTTCGGCACTAGTTTATTAAACAACCCGACTTCTTCTTGCAGCGGTTCCGCCGTTTATACCGAGATTGTAAAAAACATTGACAAGAATTTGTTCAGCGTTGAAAGTTATTCCGGCTTGTATTGTTTTCTTTTTGACGTGCAGCATGCCATCGGTTTTATGCAGGCGATCGGCGGCTCGTTGATGTGCGTGGGCACTTCGGAAATTACTACCGGTTATTTCGGAAACGGTTTTATGATGTTTCTCCAAGGCCTCCTGATTGCCTTTTTTGCCTTGCTGATGACCATCTCTTTCGCTTTTTATCTGATTGATGCCGTCGTGCAGCTGGGGGTCGTCGGCGCATTGATGCCTTTCCTTATCACTTGCTGGCCGTTCAAAATGACCTCAAAATATACCAATAAAGGCTTTGAAATGCTGCTCAACAGTTTCTTTGTCTTTGTCTTTATCGGCATTGCCGTCACGGTCAACATACAGTTGATCAGCGCTGCCATGGTTCCGGAGGGTGATGAAAACTTGACGATTCAATATGGGCATTTGGAACAATTGTTCACGGCCATTAACGACAATGACATTGAAAAACTGAGAGCGTTGACCGATCTTTCCGGAACAGGTTTCCTGATCTTGGTGGTTTGTTGCATCTTTGGCTTCAAATTCGTCGGAAAGGCTTCCGAATTGGCCGGATCAATGGCCAGCGGCGGCATTACGGGCATCGGTTCCGGCATCGGTACCATGGGTGCCAGTGCGGCTCTCAGCGGAGCAAAATCGCTCACCAAACCGGTACGAAGAGCTGCGGCCGACAAGATTCAAGAAAAAGTCGAGCAAGGCACCGACAAAGTCGGCGGCTGGCTTAAAAAGGCTTCGCCGTACTCCCTCTATAAGAGGGCCCACAGCGGCGGAGGCAACGCCGAGGGCGACGACAACGCAAACAGCGGTCCGAGAGGAAACGGCGGCGGACGACGTTCCACCGCCTTCAACCAGGGAGGAAGTCAACAACAGACCCGGCAACAGGGGCCAGCAACCGGCGAGAATCGGCAAACGGGAACAGGCAACGCGAATCCTCAAGGACAAAATACCGAAACCCATTATAATAACGGTGTTTCCGTAACAAGAGACAACAACAGGTCGGTTTATAAT
Source organism: uncultured Alphaproteobacteria bacterium (assembly GCA_934254925.1). GTDB lineage: Bacteria > Pseudomonadota > Alphaproteobacteria > RF32 > CAG-239 > CAKQMD01. The sequence continues at coordinate 100,992 of CAKQMD010000003.1, read as the reverse complement.
GATCATATCAGCTCATCAAGAGATCCCAATACCGGTACGGAGACATACAGAGATGTTCAAAGCGGCGCGGTCTTGTCTGCCGAGGAGGTTCAGCAGCGTCGGGATTTTATACAACATCTGCAAGAAAAACAAGAACTTGAAGCCGTGAACGGGAACATCGCCGCCGGAGACACCTCTCCCCAAACCAGAAGCCGGGCAGAAGATCTCAGGAGGCGCGTTGCGGAAGGGGAAGCGAGATTTTCCAATGTTCGACCCCTCAACCGAGGCGATATTGAAGAGCTGACCCGAAGAACAATGGATGCGGAAAGAAGAAGGCGCAATCCTTAGAGGGCAAAAAAGATGAAAAGGGTTTTTAACATCTTAGATTTCGGCAAAAAGCTGGCAGTGCTGCTGGCGATTTTGCTGTGTCTGAGCGCTTGTGACAAAAACCCGCAGATTTCGCCGATGGATGCCGGCAACACCAATGCCCAAGATCAAGTTGACGTCGACCAGCAGGCTAAAGACCACCGCACCTGTTGGCAGGAAGGGGTTTTAACCGCCATTTACGACGTTACGGGCAAAACGGTCATGGCCATGTACGGCAAGCTGACCGCAGGCGCTACGAATCTGATCATGGTCGGGTTTGCCGTCTGGTTTGCCTTTAAGTTGCTGAAGTTTTTGGGATCCGTTGCGGAACAAAACATCGGACAGATTTGGAACGAGGTATTGAAAAAGCTGTTTCTATGCCTGTTCTGCGCTTATCTGGCCTCTTCCACCGCCGGATTGAAATATGCTCTGAACTCTTTCGTTTTTCCGATTTACAACGCTTTTTTGGAGCTTGGCGGCGAAATTCTCGAAGCCTCGACCCAAAGCCTGCAGCAAACCACCGCTTTCAGGGTTCTCGGAGAGGAGCTTAACGTCGGGGAATACAGCCTGGTCTGCAAGCCTTCCGCCGACATGAGCGTACCGGACAAAATGGACCGTTTTCCCGACAGTCCGCGAGTGATGATGAACTGCATGATTTGTGCCATTGCATCGCGTTTGTCCTTGGGCATTAAAGTTTCCTTTGAGGTCATGAAAAGTTGGGACCTGACCCAGGCGGTCATCGGACTTTTGGTCTGGGGCTGTTTTGTCACCGTTTATTTGTCTTTTGTCTTTTACCTGGTCGATACATTGTTCAAACTGTCTTTAATGATTTTGCTGTTGCCGATCTTTATCATGGCTTATCCTTTTGAGCAAACGCGAAAATGGACGACGACCGGTTTTAAATCCATCATGAATTCAGCGGTTTTCGTGATGATTATCGCCATTATGATTTCCATGGCCTTGTCTGCCATGGTCGAATTGATCAGCGGTTATCCGCAAATTTTTGATCCCGACTATCCTGAAGCCTCTTTCCGGGAGTTCAGCGTGGCATTGGTTTGCCTGTTGCTGATCGGTTTTCTGGTTTTTGGATCATTGAAGCTTTCCAACGAAGTGGCGGGCGCCATTATCGGCGGCAAGACTCAAACCAATTTTGAAAAGAATTTGCGGGCCTTGGTCGGCGTCCTTTGGAGCTTTACCGGCGGAAAGCTTTTGAGGGCCGCAGGAAACTCCGCCGCCATGAAAAAGCTCAAACAAAAAGCCGGTGTGGCCCAAATGCAGAACTTTAACGCCAAATTGCAGCATTTGGCCGGACATGATAAGGACAGAAGATGATGAGCAAGAGGAGCAACATAATCAAAAAAGCGAAAGGCCTGCTGGTTTGCAGCTTGGTCTGGCTTTTGCTGTTGCCCGCCGTTTTTTCCGCTGCCCAAGAAACGCAACAAACAACTGAAACACAACAGGTTGTTCAGGAAACGCCGTCATGGATGCTCGGTACGGCCGACAATGATATTGACGTTCAAATCAATCCGGAAGTGTATGAGTTTGCCAAAGCGAACCAGTCCCAAAAAGCTTGGTGGAACAAGGCCTTAAACACCATTTCAAATACGGGGCTTTTAAATAACCTTGAAAAACTGCGCAATGCCGCCAACGGTGAATATGTCGTGGATTGGGGACAAACAATCATCTTTAACGCCCATAAGGAAAGCCAATACAAGGCTCCTACCATCTTGGGTATGGAATGGACAAAGACAGATAGTAAAATGACGGATATTTTGCAGCAGGTAAAACGTGCGGCAGAAGACTTAGCAAGAGATAAAAAAATCACCACCGCTTACAGAGACCTGATTTTGGCCGAAGCCGAAAGATTGTATAAAATCGGAGCGGAGCGGGCGCAGAAAAAATATGAACAACGCGGAAAAACCGAGGCAATCACCAATGTTCAAAGCGAAGTCAACGAAGCGGTTGTAGAGCATCATGAAATTGCCCTTTGTCCGCTGATGGAAGAAATGGAGCTTAAATATACCTCCAACTGTTATACCTGTCTGGTGGTGGAAAAACTGATTTCAAGCTTTATGACCGCGGCGGGGAAAGCTTTTAGCGTGACGCAGACGGCGGCTATAAAGCTGCTTATTCTCGGCACTGTCTTATGGATGATGCTGTTCGGGTTGAAGTACCTGTCTTCTCTGACCAGCGTTGAGCCGGCCAATATGCTGGATACGCTTCTTAAATTTTTGTTCAAAGTTATGGTGGCCTCCATTGCCATCAAGATGGGAATCGGCGTGATTACCAGCTACATCATCAACCCAATCATGGGTTTCGGCGCCGACATCGCCCAGGGCTTTTGGCATAAGGATATTGAAGAGCAGATAGAAATGTATTCCTGGGATTACGATGAGGCTGCCGTTGACGTTGAAGAAAAAGAAGGATGGGAAAAGTTGGAACAAACGCCAATCCCGCCGGAGACACCCGAGGAACTTGCAAAAAAATCCACGCAAACGGAAGAACAGGCAAAATTGCTGGAAGAACAGCAAAAACTGGACAACTCTCTAGTTGATGCCGATATTCCCAAATTTTTGATTCCGGGAACAAATACCGGGCATTTAACCTCTCCTCCCGGCTGCCGTGTTCCGCCAAGAACAAAAAACGGTTCGGGGTCTACGTCTCATATGGGGTTGGATATCGGAACCAGCGGTATTCAGGGCGGTGTGGTCTATGCCATGGCTCCGGGAATTATCAGCTATACCAGCGGAAGCAGTACCGGAAACATGGCATCCATCAGAACGATTGATAAAAACGGAAATGTGTGGACGCATCGTTATTTGCACATGCAAAATCGTGTCAATTCGGATTTTGTACCTAAACTTAACGGCCGGAAAGTTTCGGCCGGACAGCAGATTGGTTATATCGGACATACCGGAAAATCAACCGGAGCGCACTTGCATATTGATATTAAGTTTTCGGGAACTTTCAACGGTAAAAAATTCAATGATGTCTATGTCGATCCGTTGCGACTGTCACAAAACGTCTTTTATGTTCTGAACAAAGGCAGATGTGACGGAACTTACGTCGATACCTTCCCGGCCGGTTTTGTCCGTGGGCAGAATGTCCCTGCCAAAGGCTGGCCTGTGCCGGGCGGAAAAGTTGTCGATTTGTCTTCAACTTATGTCGGCACCTCAGCACCCGGTATGAGTGGCACTTACGGTGTAGGATTTACGGCCATGCCGACACTTGACATTAAATACAGAGGACCCACCAATATCTTGTCTAAATCTGTGATTGAAAACCTGTTGACCGCTACCAAGATCATTACCGACAAAACCGCTCTGACGATGATTTTGGGCAACGGGTTGATTTGCACCGCCACGACCGTAGACGTCTGGAAAAATTTTGGAAAAACATTCAAATGTATTTTCTGGTTTATCACCGGTGACTGCAGCGTTATCGGAGACATGATGTCTAACCTATGGATGTGGATCGTCGGCGCGGTCATCTGGGCAATGGGCTTCTTATTAACCATGGCCGTGGGATATTATTTGCTCGACATTTGTTTCAAGATCGCCTTTGCAGTGATTGCCCTGCCGATTATGATCGCATTGTGGCCGTTTAACCTGACGAAATCCCAGCTGTCTTCCTGCGTCAGCATCATCATCAAGTCTTCGGCGACTTTCGCCTTCCTGGCCATCACCACCTCTTATGCCGTGGAATTGGTCAATGCGGCCTTTGTCGACGGAAAAGCGGCTTTTTATGAGGCTTTGGACAACAACGACAAAGAATTTATCAACGAATATCTGTCTTTGTTCGGGCTGAAGTTTTACATTATGCTGTTTTGCTTTATCTACGGTTATAAGCTCATCGGCGGAACGGTTAAAAGATTTGTCGACAAATATTTCGGCGACAGCATTTTCGGCAGCGCCGCCCCGATGCACAGCATGGCCACCGCCGCGACCAAATATGTCAAAGACAAGGCAGTGGCTCCGGCACGCCTGGCAACGGACATTGTGACGCATCAGGCCGGCAAGGTCCCGATCAAAGCGGCAAAATACCTGCGCAACAAGGCCCAAAGTGCCACCCAAGGCGGCGGCAGCGCCGAAGGCAACGCCATGCGCAGTGCCGGATCGGCAGTCAAAGGCGCCGGCAAAACCACCAAACAAACCGGAAGAGCGGTCAAAAACATCGGCAAAGGCGCCGACAAGCTTGCCGACGGGCTGAACAAAACAAAATTCGGTGCTGTCCTCGGGGTTCCGTTGAAAGCGGCGGCGCAAGCCACCAAAGTCGCCGGCACAGCCATGGAAAAAACCGGCGAACAAATGGAAAAGCGCGGCGAATCCATGAAAAAAGAAGCCGACAAGATTGACAAAAGGCACGAGCAGGAAAAACAGAATCGGCAGAAACAATAGCGGGAAAACGACATGAGTTTGTATTTTGACATCATCAAGACCTTCAAAAAAACCGTCGCCCTTTTGGCGCTGGCGACGGGGTTTTTGACGTTTTCCCAATCGGTGCAGGCGCAGATTACTTTTGGATCGACTGTTAAAAATGTGTTTACTTTCGGCAGCGATATGGACAAAGCGGAAAATCAGGTTCCCATTAACGCGGATCTGATCAATTCCGTCTTATTGACCCAGAATCCGCAAACCAAAGGATACAGTATCAACAACAAAGACAAAATCGCCGCCTCTTTGGCAAAGTTGCGTTCAGACGGCAAGATTTCGCCGAATCAGGAACTGGCTTTGGGAAAAATGCTGACCGGTTTTGTCAATGCTTATTACGGGTCTTACAATTTGACGGCAACCGATTTAAACGACAGCAGCAACCATGATTTGAAAAAAGACCTCGACATGATGAATCTCGGCCTTCAGGAGGCCTTTGACAAGCAATATATCAGCGTCCAAACAATGGCCAATTTCAGAGAATTTGTCGATAAGACAATTCAAAACAAAATTGAAGAGCGCATTAAAGTCGACAACGAAGTTTTCGGAGAATCAGAAGAAAGGGACGCCGCCAAAAGAAAGGTCGCCAAGTCCATCAGCGAAACCTCCAAAGCCCTCTGTCCGCCTTCTTCTTATAAAAAGGCATACAGCGGCTGTTTGTTCTGTCCGTTGTTTAAGGTTATTTTCAACACCTCAAGCACCATGGCAGCCATCGCGTTTGAAAAACTGGCAGCTTCGGTCCTGGCCGTAGTGGCCATCGCGACGGGAATCTGGGTCGCCGTAACCTTGCTGAGCTTCCTTTCCTCCATTGAAACCAAGGATGCCAAGGATTTGATTACAGCCTTGTTAAACAAGTTTTTCCTGGTGATGATCATCGCCATTATTTTGCGATCGACTTCCGCCAACTTTTTCGGGCTGGCCTTAGAGCCGATTTTCAACACCGGTTTTGCCATTGCTCAGGCAACCGTCGGAGAAAAGGCCGCAGCCTATCAAAGCAACGAAATGCAAAAATGCAAAACCTACGGTATCATCGACAAGAAAGGCGGATTGCCAGCCAGTATGGGAGAAAGCATCCTTTGTACGCTGGAGGCCGTGCAAAACAGAATCTCCAGCGTCATCGCCCTCGGATCTTCCGCCATGTGTTATTCCTGGAAAGTCGGTTTTCTTTTCTTTCCGCATTGGGGCTATCTCTTTACCGGGTTGGGGCTCTGGTTTGGCGGTATTGTCATGCTTATTGCTTTTCCGTTTCTTTTAATTGACGCGGTGTTTCAGCTCGCCGTTGCCTCGGCGCTTTTGCCCGCGGCCATCGGCGCCTTTGCTTTCGAGAGCACCAGAAAATACGTCAAAAATATCTGGAACTCTTTTTTGAACGCCATGTTTGCCTTTTTGTTCATGAGTCTGATCGTTTTGGTTCTCACCGAGGTTGCCGGCGACATTGTTTTGGGCGAAACAGAAGGCGATTTGGACACCTTGCTCAACAACGACGTCGAGGCCATGAGCCTGATCATTAAAAACCTCGGATGGAGCGGCACGGCCTGGCTGAAGTTGGTCTTTTTGCTGTTGGCGACGTGGGGACTGCTTAAAGAATCCTCCTCCTTTGCAGGACAATTCGCCGGCAGTGTGGCTCCCACGAACATCGGCAGCAAAATCGGCGGAACAACAATCAGTGCCGGCAAGGCCACAGCCAACGCCTTGGGGGCGCCGATCGGTAATTTTGCCTTGCGCAAAGCTCATGAAGGCGGAAAGGCCCTTGAGCGCAGAATCCATGAACAACGGCACAAAAGCGTGAACGATTTCAAGGCAAACCGCTACAAAAAACAAGCGGAAAAAGCCATTCGCGAAGGCCGGGGGCATTTTGACGAAAACAGCGGAACTTATACTTTTGAAAGCAAATCCTGGCTCCGGGGACGCAATGTGCAAAAAAGCGTGAAGTTTAACGCCGACGGCAACAACGTTTTGACCACAACTCGCGAAATGAAAGACGGCAGCAAACTAGTTACGCAGAGCAGCAACGCTATGACGATTCAGAGCAAAATCATGCCCGACGGCAGAATCGTCCGTCTCGGTGCAACGATTCATTCAGCGGCTGGCCGCAAGATCTTTGACAACGACGGTCGTTTTGACCGGGCAGCTTATCAGGAATTTATTGCCAACAGCGGTTTTGACGAAAAAACCGCTCAGGCGGAGCTGGTGCGCGAAACAGTCAAACAGCGCATGCCCTCCTTGGTTTTCCAGACCAAAGGAACGATCATCGGGCAAGAAACCGTCATCAACGCCGACGGCAGTATTGAAATCATCGAGAAAACAGACAAAGGTGCCACCCGTCGTTACAAACTTACCTTTGGCAGCGGAAACCGCGTGCTGACCACTGTCAGCGAAAGCGATCAATCCGGTCGAACCATTCGCTATGCAACGGACGGCATCATCAACCAGATTGCCACCTATCAGCAAGACAGCGCCGGCAACATCGACCGACACAGTTATCGTTCCGACGAATTCCTAACCGCTCATTATCGCAGCAAAGCGAGGAAAAACGTACCCTTTGAGGAATCTATGTTCTCTGAAAACGAAAAAGAAAGGACAAAGCGCCAGCCGCCGCCCAACAACTGGGCTTTCCACTGACAAAGAACCGTCTTTTAAGATGCTGATTTGTACACAAATTGTCTTTTTTTGTACTATTTTCTTGATTAATCTTTCAGTTTGATTAAGATACAGTTAATTAATCGGATAATAGTGTAAAAAAAACAATGAGGTAATCTAAGATGGAAGAAATTATTTTCCCCAACCAAATCAGAATGTACCGCCGACTGCGCGGCCGCTCGATGCAAGAGTTGGCAGACCATTTGTCGGTCAGTCTTTCGGCCATTTCCAAAATCGAAAAAGGATATCGCCGGGTGGATCAGGAGCAGTTGGTCAGAGTTGCCGAATTTTTAGACTGCCCGTTGCAGGAACTGTTTGTCAACGAACAGAATTCTCAGCAGGAAATTGTCCAGGCTTGGCGCCGCGAGCAGGAAAGAAGAAACAAAATCAACGAAAAAACCGGTCTGAAAACCTTGGGAGCCGGTTTGCGCCAAATTCGCAACGACAAAAATCTGACCTTGATTGAAGTTGCCGAAAGCGCCGACATGACATTGTCCGTCTATCACCGTATCGAGATGGGGCAAAGAGAAGTTTCCGACAAGGAATTTAAAAATATTGCCAAAGCGCTCAGCATTGAGCCCGATGAACTGAAATCCGACATCAAAAAACTGGAAGAAAAAGGCATGTTGGATGAAATCATCCAAAGAAACGACGCAAAATATAAGCTTTTGTCGACGCCGCGGGGAGCGATTTCCGGTTTTGGAACGGCCGGTATCGACACGATGAAGATTTCGGTTTTCGGCGTGGCCGGCAGAGACGGCAACATCGTTGTTGATTTTGATGAAGAAACCAAAAAAGTCAGTCGTCCGACTCAGCTGTACAACAAAAAAGAAGCTTACGGCCTGAATTTGTGCACCCGTCGCCTCGGCAGCCTGTTGCCGACGAGGTCCATCTTGTTCATTGATCCGCAGGAAGTCGTCAGCGTCGGAGACATTGCCGTTTATTACGAGAATCCCGACGAAGCCAAGGTTGTCAGCATTCGGGAAGACGACAACGGTTATCTGTACGGAATTCGTTGGAATCCGGACGAAAGAGTCGAAATCAACAACAATGACCTCAGCAGAGTTCATAAGGTTGTGGCGATTTATCTGTGAGTTTCTGATTAATCTCCGTCTTATCCGCCGAGAAATCGGCGGATTTTTTTTGTTTTCGGGCTTTTTATTAACCTGAAATTTACAAGCTTGCGCGTAAAATCGGTAATATGGATGAATTTTAAATAACAGAGTCGCAAAAGTCGGGAAAATATCGTGGTAACCATAACCAAAGCATCAGACATCAAAAAGACGATCAGCAAGCACAGCGGCGAAGAAGAGCCGGTGACAATTGCGCAGCGTTTTTTAAATATTTTTCGGCAGCTGCATATTTTCAACGAAGCCAAACGAGAAGAATTTAAAAAAATGATTCTGGAGCTGCCGCCGGAAATCCGCGGCATGTTCGGCACGCTCCCCGGCGGCGGACTATTGCAGGAATACGTCGACGAGCTGGAACAGCAGGCCGGCATGGTGCGAGATAAGACGTCACCAATCTCAAATTCTGAAATGGATGCCGAAATTTCCAAAGCCAAAATTTTGGCCACCGCTTTGGCCGAAGCGCAAATTCAAGCTCATTCGCAAATCCAGGCCCATAATTTTCAGCCTGTCCCCAATAACGAGGATTTGCAAAATAAACTGCTTGAGCTGAAAGACGAGCTTTTGCACGCCAAAAGAAACAATGATTTTAATAAAATCGACGCTTTGCAAAAGGAATTCAACTCCCTGCAAGACAAGATCGCACCGCAGACGGCCTCCTCTCCGACAGAATCCGCTCCCTCCTCCGCCCCCGAAGCCGCGGCAACGCCTCAGGTTCCAAAAGCTGTCCCCGGGGCGGCAACGGCCATCAGCATTAATACCGATGAAAAATTTGCCCAGAGTCTCGGCCAGGCGATCGCTTCGGCCATGGAAAACTTCAATCGCGACGCCAACAACACCACCAAAGGCTTGGCGCAGGCTCAGCTCGAAATCGCCAAAGCTATCCAATTTTCCAACGAGCAGCGCAAAAACGAGAGTGCAGAGTTTATCAAAATGTTCGGCGACTCACAAAACCGGATGCTGGACATTATTCGCGAGAGCAATGAAAACCGCAGGCTTGAAAATATGGAAATGGCCAAAGCCCTCAGCGACAACCAATTGGAAGTCGCCAAAATGCTGATTGCGCAAAACAACAACGCCAACAATAACACCATTCAGATCAACAACGTACCGCAAACCGCCGCCCCGACAATGCCTTCAACACCGCAGCAGCAGTTGTTGAACAATGATGCGATTGAAGGTTTGATCAAAGCGCAGTCCTTGTTGTTTCGCGAAGTTTCAAAAACGCAAACCGAAGAATTGGGTCTGGTTATTTCCAGCGCTTTGAAAGAAAGCCAGCAGTTGTCAACACAAAATATTCTAGAAGCCATCGCCGCGCTGAAAACCAGTCTGCCGGAAATTTTACCACGGCAAGCGCCGGTCGCGGCAAGCACCGTTCAAACCGAAGTATCGGAAGAAACGGCGGCCGCATTGGAAGAAGAAACCCCAAAAAAGAAAAAAAAGAAGAAGAAAAAGAAAAAAAAAGCGGCTGCTGACGGAGAAGAATTTATCTTAAACCCTGAAGCGGACCAATATGTTCCGGCACCTGTGGCCAAGGAAGAAAACGGCGAAAACGACGCATGGGAATGGACTTATCAAGAGGACGCTGCCGATGCCGTAAACGACGGTTGGGAATACGTCGAAGAAGACAATAACACGGCTCCCGCAGCGGAAGGTAGCGGTAATGAGGCTTGGGAATGGGAATATGAAGAAGTTCCCGAAGAAGAAGCCGCTACGGACGGAGACTGGGAATATGTTGAAGAACCGGTCGATGAAGCGCCCGAAGCTGTCGCTGAGCCTGAAGAAACGGCTGCGGTTGAAGCGGCTACGGAACCGGCGGAAGACTGGGAGTATGTCGAAGAACCGGTCGATGAAGCGCCCGAAGCTGTCGCTGAGCCTGAAGAAACGGCTGCGATTGAAGCGGCTACGGAACCGGCGGAAGACTGGGAGTATGTCGAAGAACCGGTCGATGAAGCGCCCGAAGCTGTCGCTGAGCCTGAAGAAACGGCTGCGGTTGAAGCGGCTGCGGAACCGGCAGAAGACTGGGAATATGTTGAAGAACCTGTCGATGAAGCGCCCGAAGCTGTCGCTGAGCCTGAAGAAACGGCAGCAGTTGAAGCGGCTGAAGAACAGATGGCGGTTGAGGAAAAGGAAGAAGAATCGACATTTGACCTTTTTCAAGAAGAAGACTATCAAGAAGATGCTCTTCTCTCTGCTGAAGATATTTCCGAAGAAGAACTTTTATCGTCATTGCCGGAGACGGAAACATTGGCGGAAAAAGATCCGATTGCGGTAGAACCTTGGCCGGACGAAGAAGACGACCCGTTGCCGCAGCTACCGGATTTGCAGGAACAAGAAACAATTGAGGCTTTGGCACAACAACAGCTTGTGCAGCAAAGAGAGGACGAGACAACCGCGGAAGACGACTTTTATTTTGAAAGTGCGCCGGAATCTTCTTTGCCGGAACCTTTGCGACCGGACATTCTTGACGAAGAAAAAGAAAACAGTGTAACGACGGCGGATGATGAAGATTTTTTTGAGACGCCGTCTTCCGAAGCTCTGCGGGAAGAAGATTCCGAAGACACATCTCCGACGAAGGTTACCGCAGCAGAAGAAGAAACATTGCCTCCGGAGGACGAGGAGGCTTGGGAATGGGAATACGAGGAAGTTCCCGAAAAAGAAACGGAAAACGCCGCCGCTTTGGAAGATGAAAATACAGATTGGGAGTGGGAGTACGAAGACCTTCCTGAAGAAGAGGCCGAGAACGCAGCTTCCGCAGAGGCGGCGGACGATGAGGACTGGGAATGGGAATATGAGGAAATTCCCGAAGAAGAAAGCTTAGAAGCTGCCGTGCAAGAAGGCGGTGAAGAAGGTCAAGATTGGGAATGGGAGTATGAAGAAGTTCCGGAAGAAGAAGCTCCTGCCGTTCCCGTCTTGTCCAACGCCGCTTTCAAGGAAGAAGAAAATGCGCCCAAAAGCAAAGAAGAGCCGAAGATTTTACCGTCTGAATCGCAGGGCGACGCTTCTTTCGACGTCGAGGACAGCACCGCCGCCGTTTTGAAAACGACTTTCGATGACGATTTTGCCGACTTGGCCTTAAACGACTTGTATTGTCGAAAACTTGAAGATTTGCCGCCTTCCGTCGGAACAAAAAAAGCGTCGCGACCCACCGAGCCTATCCTGATTGACAACGAACCAGAAATCATGATCCGCGAAATCGGCGCCGAGACGCTCAAACCGGAGCCTTATCACGCAAATTGTGCCCCAAAAGATTAAAAAAATAATTTACAAAGGGGCAAGGCTAAACTAGAGTATATTTGAGGATCGGAAAAAGAGGAGCCCGAAATGGAAAACAATAATAAAGCTTTGCAGGAATCGTTGTGGTACGTGGACAACTACGTCCTGCTCAAAGACTATTATGACCGGACGATTTCACGAATTGCCGCCCGCTGTATTCGACAGGGAAACATCGCCATTGAGGAATACCCCTTTTACGCCTATATTTTGGACATTTTGGAAGAAATTACCGAGACCGGAAATTACATCATGGAACATAAGGAACTTTACCCTTACGTCGAAAAAAAGATTGCTGGCGGCATGGCGGCTTTGAAAAAAAGCCTGAACGAATACAGCATCGAATTACGAAACAACGCTTCTCCGGATATGATCAAGCAAGATCCGGACGAGCTGAAAAAGATGAAAGAGGCTCTCGGTCAGGTTGATACCAAGGCCGAAGATCCGACCAAAGGCGCCGGAATGAATATGGACGAGGTGGTGGAAAAACTGATGAATCAGCAAAATATTCAGTCTGATCCCGACCGCTACAGCGATGACGGAAAGAGACCCGAGCTTTCCGGCAATCGGCCAAGACCTGCCGGCAATCCCGGGCAAATGCGCAAAATCGTCAAGATTAAAAAGCCGACAACTCCGGAAAACCGTCAAGTCCCGCCGGCAAAACAGGAAAATTGAGACTGAGATATGAAAAAACATGCGAATTTTAAAATCTGGATGCTTATCATCGCTTTTTTAATCAGCGGTTGTCACGGCAGTCTTTCTCCCGCCGCGCTTTTTGAGAAAAAAGAGGAAACGCCGCCGAGCTACAGCGTTAACGTGATTCCGCCCGAAAATCCCCTGATGATCAAAACGCCCAAAGGGGCCAGTTCTTTGGATCTGGAGACACCGTTGCGCTGTTCGGTCAATTGGAAAACGCAGGAGATGATTTCCACCATTCCCTACAACATTAAGGCTTTTAATTTGGTACGGAACGGAACCAACGATTTGTTGCCGCGTTTTGAGGTGACGGGCTTTTCTTTTGAGACCATGCCGGCAGAAAAGGCATTGCTGAAGCTTTGCAAAGAAGCAGGCATCAAACTGGTGGCCAAAGACGCGCCTTATGCCAGTATATCCGCCGAAAACCTGCGCGGCGAGCTGAGTGAAGTGATCAATATGATCGCCGACGCCGCCGAAATCTATTACACCTATAATGCCAATAACAAAACGCTACGCATCAGCCGCAAGGCCAATTTCAGTCTTTTTGTGCCGCAGTCACGACCGATTTTGCTGGCTATTCTCGACGTTTTACGCGGTGCTGGCATTACCGACATCACTTCCGACTTTGAGGATTATTCCATTTCTTTTGAGGCGGATTTTGAGCTGCGCAACAAAATTCTCAACCTTATCAATTATTTTGAGGAGAATCCGATATTGGTGGCTTTTGACGTCAACGTCTTTCGCATTTATCCGTACAACAACCAAGACGTCAATTGGCAGCCGATTTTGAAAGTCTTTGACTATGGGACGATCAAAAGCGCCAAGACCGGCGTTTTGGGCAGAGTTTTGACAACTTCGGATGACATCAATATCGAAACCCTCAGCGCTTTTCTGAAACAGCAGGCGCAGGTTGTTCCGGTGGCCGAAGGCAAGTTCGTGGTGCCGAACTTGTGGTTTTCCCGCTTTGATATCGGCAAATGCGGCAGTCGACAGTCGCCTGAAAATAGCCTCTCGATTTTGGCCAAGGCCTCTTTTGAGCAGCAAGACAAAATTTTCTCCAACATCACGCTGGAAGGACGCGACGGGCAAATTACCCAGTTCAGCATTCGCAGTCGGCTGGGCGAAAACTTTTTGATCATCGGTATTCCAAACGAGATTTTCGGTGTTAAATCACCAAAGTCGGAGACTATCGTCTTCATGGTGCCGCGGATTATCCGCACGCTCAAAACCTCAAGTCATTTGCAAAAAAATATGTAAGTTGAAGGACAAGCACAATGGATGAGATCGTAACCCCCGGAAACATGCAGCAGCCAGATCCCAATCGGCCGCGTTTGAAGAAGGTGAAACGTCCGATCCGGCGGATTATGCCGCAAGGCGTCGGAACGCCGATACCGGCCGCGCCGTACCAGCCCGCGAGGTCGGGAAATCCCTTTACCCAGCAGCCGATGTCTGCGTCTCAGCCGGAAAAGACAACGGAAAATACCGCAACGGGACCGGTGAATCCGGACGCCTATCTTGACGGGCCGGACAATTTGCCGACACCACGACGTTTTCATGAAGAAATCAGGCCGCAGAATCCGACTTTTTTGAACGAGGAAGAATTGGCGGCAGAAAACGGCATAAATACCGAAGAAACTTCTTTGCCGGCCTTTTTGACCCGTAAAATGTTGATCGGGATGGCGATTTTGTTGTTTGCCACCGGTTTTTTGATGTCCAAGATCTTTTTCAGTGAAGAAAAAATTGTTCGTAACGGTTTGCAAGGTGTCGTGATTAATCCGGAAGTCCCGCGGGGGCGGGCGCGTTGCGGCGTGGCGGAAAAAACGCAGGGTTGCGTGCTTTACATTATGAATCCCCAGAGACAAGAGCTTAATGCGCGTGATTTTTATGATCTGGCTTCACAACTGACCGGTAGACAGCGTTTTGTGATCGAAACGGGAAACATGCGTTATTCCAATGTCAAAATCCGCCCCGGCGATATCGGACAATTTAATATTCCGCCGTTGTAAAATTAACTAAAACAGCTTAAGGATTGATTGCGAGGCCTGGGAAGCAAGCGACAGGGAATTGACCGCCAATTGTTGCCTGGTTTGCAGAGCCAACATATTGGCCGATTCTTCGTTCATATCGGCAAGCGTGAGTTTGTCGGCCCCTTCGGTCAGTACGTTGATCAGGTTTTGCGTGAAGTTTTCGCGGGTAGTGACAATTGAATAATAATTGCCCAATTCACTGGTCATCTGCCGGATTTGATTGAGAGCGGAGGAAAGAGCTTCCAGAGAAAGGGAAACGTCTTCGACGGTTTCCCACGCGGCGGAGCTTAGCCCCAAAGCCTTGGCCGAAGCGTCTTTGCCCTGCACGGAGAGCCGCGACGAACGGTTTTCATTGAAAGTCAAAATTAGATCCTGTTCCCGCAAGAGATTAATTCCTTTATAAGAACTGTCCTTGATCAGAGAATCGTATTGTGATAAGATCTCGTTGTAAGAGGCGATTTGATCGGCTGCAGAAATACTGTTGTTATTTTCGTCTGTGGGAATGTCAGATCCCGACAGATTGGTGTTGCTGACTGAGATCTTACCACGCGATTGCACAGCTTCCAAAATTTCCGGAAAATAATAATCGGTAATGCCGGTAATATTGGGCATTGATGAAGATCCTATGTTAGTCGTTGAGTAATTTCCCTGGTATGGGGTGTCTGGATTAAAAATTGGGATATCGGAATTAAAAGACAAATCGTTTAAATTAACAATTTTGGCCGACCTACCGTCTTCTGAGACCCAAGCCACGACGCCGACGGCGGTTTTGTTACTATCGTAGTTATCAGCAGAGCCATAGCTCATGTCTGCATACATCACGTCACCGATTTTGGGTGTATTATCTGTAGGATTGAAACAATTTTCCAAATAAGAAAAGCAGCGAATTTCGGCGCCTGACGCTGCCGACTTAATGGATCTGGCGCCACCATTGCGAATACTCCCAAAACTACCTGTATATCCTTCGGAGGATGACCAATAAGCTGATGTTGATAGTAGCCACAGGATTCTGGCGTTTACACCGTTATCATTGAGAGTTTGTAATGCTTCGTTAACTTTATCTTTATTGTCTCCAACGGCTCCTGATGTGCCGTTTCCTTCCGTCATGGCCTCATAATTCGTACCATACAAATCCATTAACTCGCCGATGGAAGGCAAATACCATTGTCCTTGGCCAAAATTGGCGTCATTCTTGGCAACACCCGGCGCATAAAACTGATGCGGTGCTATGATTGCACTATTTGTAACGATCTGATCGACAATGGCTTGGGTATTGCCTTTACCGTCATAAAGTTCGGCATTGCCGTTGATCAAATTATGTGATCCTTTCCCACTAATCTGAAAGCCCATAGTATTGTCCAGGGTGATTTTTCCGTCCTTACCACAATGAATGCCATAAACTTTGTTACCTTGAGCTTCAATTTCAATAAAAGAAATGTCTGCTGATCCCGTCACCTCAATCGCCGAACCGCCGGCGTTATTTTCATAATTTAATTTGATATTGGTAATTGTCGTATTCTGACCTGAGACGGACAAGAGATCATCCGTACCTTGATAGGTTAAAGAATGGCCGTTGCCGTTAATGGTGACATTATCCACCGCTAAGACTAAGCCGGTATCCAACACCACGTCGTCAGCCAAGACCAGCTTGGCACCATCGGTCATTAATGTTTCAATCTCGGCGCTGCTCATCTCGGAGGTTATGACTGTGTAATCTTCTAAAGAATCTGTATCAGAATAAGATCCGTTCAAAGCCTGCGAGGCAATAGCTGAGGCTTGTTCCAACAATGCCGCTCCGGCTTCCAAACCTTCCGTCGCGGCTTTAATCGTCTGGATCCCTTGCGCCATGGAGTCCAACAAAGCCGACAAATCACTGGCGCGGTTGTTCAAGGAAACCGCGGTATAATAAGAAGAAGGATTGTCAATGGCCGAATTGACTTTCAATCCTGTTGAAAGACGATTTTGGGTTAAATCGACTTGTCCCGCAATATTCTGCAGGCTGAGCAAATTTGATCGCATTGAGGCGGTTAAACTGATACTGTTGCTCATCTCAAATCTCTCCTGGACCCTAATGTATTTATTCTATCATAAAGGTCAAACCGGGTCAACGTTTTGTCAACAAATAATAGTAATGTATCAGTCTATATAGACAGAAAAAAAATAATGGAATTGATAAAAATAACCCCGGAAAAATCCGGGGTTAAGCGTCCCAAATTAAGTAACTTCAGTCACGGCACGCAAGTTGCCGTCGCGGTTGATTTGCACCACTCTCAGCTTGCGGTGCATTTCTTCAATGGTTTTATTACGGTCAATTGTCGGATAGGTATGCAAAATACGATCGGTAAAGGCCTTATAAGCGGCTTCCGAACTTTCGGCATGGATGGTTGCCAAGCAGTTGTCATGACCGGATCCCATCAGTTCCCAGATGGCGCCGGCGTTGCTGGTAGAAATCTCACCGCCGATGATGGCATCCGGCGTAAAACGCACAACCAAGTCGATGATCTTGGCGTAATCCAATTGGTTAGATTGTTCCGTACGAGACAAAACCAAATGCACGCGGTTGGGATGCGGAACGATCAATTCTCGCGTATCCTCAATAGTGACAATCCGTTTATGAATATCTAAAATCTTGAGCAAATTGTTTAAAAAAGTCGTTTTACCGGTTGATGTGGCGCCGCTGACCAAAATGTGATCACCGCGTTTAATGCTCAGCAGCAGGCGCTCGTAAGGATCTTCGGGATCTTTGATTTTTTTCAGCTGATTAATCTGATGCAAGCCGCTGCCTTGCGTTAGGCCATAATCGCCGAGGCCGAAAGCCACGTCGTCGCTGTGAACGCGGATGGCCAAGGCGACGCCGCCGGTCAAATCGTCTTCATCATACATGACGTTTTTGCCGGCAATGGCGGAAAAACGGTGTTCGCCGGGAATGGCGGCATAAACCACCGGCGTTCCGGCTACGGGATCAAACGGCAACTCGTAAGTGTTGGCAATGATGTACAAGAGATCCAATAAATAGTCTTTGGTCAGTTTTTCATCTTTATACATAACCCAGGGATAAGCCCTTTTTCCGCGCAGGCGTAGCCAAACCTGCTTTGAACGGTTGATAACCACTTCTTCGATATTGTCTTGATTATACCAATAAGACAAAGGGCGCAAAACCGACTCCAAAACTTCAAAACTCATTTTTTAGCTCCTCTAAAATAAAGCCGGGACACTGCTTTCGCTGTCAGAATTGTTACCAGAGGTCTGACTGCTGCCGGAAGCTGAAGCGGACGGCGGCGGTGGCGGTGTATAAACCGGGGCAACTGCCGTCGGAGCGGCGGCCGGAGCCGTCGTTTTATTCTTGGATGAAGAACTGCTCATCAACGGCGTTACCGGTTCGCTGTCCGTCTCATAGACGACGTCTCCTCCGGCCGGCGGACTGGCCAAACGTTGGCGCAGTTCGGTGTCCTCCTGCTTGTTCTTGCGGGCCAGAGCTTTCTGGTCGATCAAGACTTCCGGTTTCTCCAGATTACGGGCTTCGGCCTCATCCTGATCACGTTCGTAGGTTCTCAGCCAAAGGTCAGTATTGGGATACACGATGATTCGGGTACCGGCGGGAACGTATGTCATAGGTTTAATATTAGACTTGTCGGCCAAAATTTCATCAAAGACCTTGTTCATTTCATTCAAGAAATTTTGACGTGCATCGTTAGCCGCCTGCTGACGCGGCGTTTCCGTCGAGGTATCGCTGTTTTCACTCGGCGCCATGTAATAAGAGGTTGCCGAGGTCAAGCTGGTGGTCATGACCGGAAGGGTATATTTCTTAAACAGCTGCTGATCAACATATCCCAAAGCGCCGCCGCGGCCCTGCGCATCAGCTGTCAGCCCCTGGAAGACAAAGAGAGAGCCATCCGGGCGGATCAACCTTTCCCAAGTAATCTGCACGCGGGCGGACTCGGAAGTCGCTTCCGTGCTGGCGGAAACACTCCCCAAAGTTCCGATTAAACGGCTGCCGGCGGGAATGATAACATTGCGTCCTTCTTCAGCATAAACATTGCGTTCCACAAAAGCGGTAATCGGCGACGGATTGTTGCTGTCAATTGAGCGGGCGATAACCGCGGGAATCGGCTTGTCGGCAAAAATCATTTCGCTCAAGTCAACCCTCCAGGACGAAATCGCCTTAGCAATGCCTTGTTCCGACCAGTCTTTTTGCATGCCGTCAAAGGCTTCTTTGCGGACGCCGCTGCTGATTTTGCCAACGGAAATGTTCTGACGGCGTTGGTTTTGCGCCGCGCTCAATGCGGCGGCACGCGCCGGATCATAGCGTTCGCCGGGACCATAACCGCCGCCGGGGCCTAAATTGCCGCCGGCACCGTTGCCGGTTCCGTAAGCGCCGCCGGCTCCAAACGTTCCGGGAGGAACAAACATGCCGCTGCTGTCGGGTTTCTTGACTTCTTCTATACCAATCAGATTGCCGTCATTATCCATGATCAGACCATCAGGCATACGGCGGCCGAGATAATTGCCGTTTTTGTCGACAACGGTGCCGTCTTCCAAAATATCTCCCAGGTATTCACCGTCCGGTGTTAAAGCAACACCCAATGCCCTACGGTATTTTTCTTCGCCGAGAATGCCGATGTCGGGGAGATCTTCTTCCCGTGGTTCCGACTTGACCGGCGCTTTTTGATACCAATTGGCGCCGATACCGCCGATAATATTGCCGTTGGCGTCAATAACGTTGCCGTTTTCATCCAAACGACCGATGACTTTGCCATTGGCATCGACTACCGTTCCGTCAGCCTTGACCGTGCCAATGACGTTGCCGTCTTGATCGTAAACTGGATCATTGTTCAGAAAACGGCCGATCAAATTGTTTAAACTGTCGACCAAGCGGCCGGCCTTGTCTCTAAATCCGATGATTTTATTATTTTTATCAATGATGTTACCATTTTCATCCAAGCGGCCAACCGTCTTGCCGTCAGCATCCACAACCAGCGGATAGCTGGCGGTTGAAGCCAGTTTGGAATAATATTGCAACGGTGTGGCAACGGCCAAAAGCGTCCCTTCGCCGTTTTTGATTTCTCCGGCTTCGCCCAAGGTTCCGACAAGTTTTCCGGCCGCATCAACCACGTCGCCGTTGAGATTCAAGTAACCGACAACGCGGTGCTCCTTATCCCGAATATAAAAGTCACGGTTGCCGCGGGCAATCACGCTGCCGGCACGATCCAACATAAAACCGCGATCTAACATTCCGAGTTTTTGATTGGAAAAGCCCAAGACATCCCCTTCCGAAGAGAGATAGCCGACCGCTTTGCCTTCGCCGTTATAAAGATACATGTCATACAGGGCGTAACCTATCTTTTGGCCGCCGCGAAGAACGAAACCATCAAAATCGACCCGACCGACTTCCTTGTTTTCCCGATCTACGACTATTGCGTTGCGCAGTACGCGTCCCATATATTTGTTGTCGTTGTCAAAAGCCACGCGATATTTGAACAATTGTCCCAATGGATTTCCGGTGGAGGAATTGACATTGTCGTTTGGCTGGAGATAGCCGATGGCAGCGCTTTCTTCATTAATAAATTTACCGTCGGCCTGAATGCGGCCAATAATATTGCCGCTAAAGTCGATCACGGGATCGGTTTCGACAATCTTGCCGACAACCGCACCGTCTGGATTGCGTAACTGACCACGATAATCAATACAACCGAGATCTTGGTCCGCCATATTCAAAACCCGGCCGTCTGCCGTTACCGCTCCCAGCAAGCTGCCGTTATTGTCAATCACCGGCTGCAAATCAACGGCAAAACCCGAAATCAGGTCATTACCGGCGACGACTTGTCCGTTGCCGAGCAGGCGCCCCATGTAAACACCGCGATAATTGCTGACCTCACCGCGAGGCGTTATCGTTCCCTGAACACTGCAGGTATCGTTGACAACGGTGGTATAAGAGGCCGTAAAGCCGCTGAGATTATTATAATTGTCCAGCAGCAGACCATTATCGACAACTTTGGCGATGACGGCGCCGGAAAAATCTTTAACCGTTCCGTCAACACCAACATAACCCAAGAGGTCGCCGTTAAAATTCAGCGCCAAAGGCCGATTGTAACTACGCCCGATCTCGGGCATCAGCATCGTCTGATTGCCCCCGTCCGACGGAATGACGGCATGCCCGGGCAACAGACGGCCGCTGACGGCCAAGTTATTATCCAGGACCAGATTGGTTTCGGACAGATTTCCCAAAGACGTTCCCATAGCATCCAAGGCATAAAAATCGGGAATATTCTTTCCCAAAAACTGATTACGTTCGTCAAAGGCTACACCGGATTGCGTCAATCGTCCGAGATTTTGGCCGCCGCTGCCGATTACCTCGCCGTTGAGTCCCACTTCGGCCAAAAGCAAACCGTTTTGGCCGTATAACGGCGCCAACGAAAGGCTGCGTCCGCTCAGGCTTCCTTCCGCCGAATAAACGTAACCGTAAGGAGAGACACGTCTTTTGTCCTCCGAAGCCGCCAAAACACCATTGATCCCCGGCAATCCCAAAATCTGATTATTTTCTCCGATGACCAGTCTTTGTCCCATTGCGGCAGCCAAAGCTTTGCCCGAAAAATCATAAGCTTCGCCACCTTTGACAAAGCCAAGCGGGCTCCCAGATAAGGCGACAGCACTTCCATTGCTCAAGGCATGCAGTTTCAGAGCGCCTTTTTCATCAAAATAAGGACCGGTTATTACCAATCGGCCGACGGTTTTGCCGGAAGAATCGTGAATCAACCCGCGCGCACCGACCAGAGCGGTCATCTCCCGGGCACGGGCCAAATCACCGCCGGGAATCAGACGCCCAAGGTAACGGCCGTTCAAATCTGTCGCGGTGGCCGCAATATCGACGGTAAAACCGATCAAAGCACCGTCGGGACTGACGATACGGCCATCGGCGCGTTGACGCCCGACAAGGCTGTCTTTATTAACGACTTCGCCGTTATAGGTCACAAAACCCAAGTACAGGCCGAAATTGTCAAAAGCGTAGCCGCTGCGCACAATGCGACCGATGATGCGGTTATTTTCATCATAGGCGAATCCGTTGGCTTTGATGCGGCCGATGATCCGAGATTCAAAATCCGAAACCTCACCACCGGGAACAACGGAACCGATAAAGTCACCATTTAAGGAAACAACCATTTTAGAGGAAATCAGACGGCCGTCCAGAACATAATCCGTTCCCACGCGGCGATAAGCATAGCCATCCGGCGAAATAAAGCCGATTTGTTGGCCTTTCAAATCCGTATACAAGCCGTCACCGGTCAGGCGGCCGACGGTTTTTCCCTCGTCCGAATAGACCAGACCGGGAAACAAAACTGCGCCGATAATATTAAAATAATCATCTACAACCAAGCCATTGGGCAGGACCTTACCGACAACCTTTCCCGAAGCTATGCGCACGGAACCGTCATTGTTGACTTTTCCCAGCAACTGATTGTCATTGCCGATGGCCACACCTTGCGGCACGACGCCGCCGATGAGATCGCCGTCAAAGTTCAAAATCAGACTGTCTGCCGTCACATTGCCGATCAGCTGATTGTTGAAGCCCACCACTTTTCCGTCGGGGATGACTTTGCCTAAGATATCGCCGTTAAAATCAATGGCGGTAATTTCCTGCGCCGAAAGCGAAAACAGCGGCAACAAGGCCATAACCGCAGTATAAAACGCGGTTTTCAGCATCTTGAAAATGATGTTTTTGGCCTTTGTCAACGTTTAGTTCCTCCGGTTTTTGGCTACTTCATTTAAAACATAGCCGGAAACTTTTTTATCCAGATCGATAAATGAGCCGTTGTTTTTGACATTGCCGATTTCGCGGCCTTCAACATCAAGAACTTTGCCATCCGGAGCCAGGCGTCCTTTGTAGGAACCGTCGTTGGCCAGAATGGTGGCGCCGATCTTAAATATTTTTCCTATGATATTATCATTTGCGTCAATTGCCAATCCGCTTGACAAGGTTCTACCCAGAATATTGCCGTCTTTGGCCACAATTGTTCCGTCCAGCATGACATAACCGACGACCTTGTCGGCATTATCAATGACAATATCGCCCTCGACAACCTCGCCGATCAGTTTTCCGGCCAGATTGATGACACTGCCGTCGCTTAAAACGCGGCCGACCACGATGTTTTCCGCATCAATCACCGTTCCGTCGGGCATAACGCTGCCAATGACGTTGCCGCCGAAATCAACGACGGCTCCGCGTTTGAGCAGGCTCAAGTTCAGTTCCGTGGCGCCGCCCGGCAAAATGGCGGTAATCACGTCGTTCTTCAAGTCATAAACATCACCGAGGGAATTGACCCGGCCGGCGTAGCGGCCTCCGATGTCGGTCACAATGTTTTCGGGAATGATTTCGCCGATGACCTTATTGTCGCCGTCGATGACTTTGCCGTCAAAACTGACGCGACCATGCTCGGCACCGTCTAATCCGACGACCCTGCCGTCAGAAACGCCGTAACCGATGTAAGAACCGTCATAACCGACAGCCGCTCCGCGCGTGACAATTCCGCCTTTGAATTCGCCTTTGCGGTCGATCAGGTCGCCTTTGGGATTGATTTTGCCCAAATTATCCCCGAAACGATTCAAAACATAGCCGTCATAATTGGCGCGGCCGATGATTTTTCCGCTCATGTCAACAACTTCGCCCTGCGGCGACACAACGCCGAGGCGGCGGTTGTAAAAGCTAAAGCCGTCGCCCTTGATGTCACCCTGGGCCACGCCTTTTTCATTATAGACTTTCCCGTCGGGGAAAAGTCGGCCGATCATTTTTCCCGACGCGTCATAAATGACGGACTTGGCGTCAAGCGCCGTACCGATAATTTGATTTTTCTCGTCAATCACCAGGTTATTGGGCGTCAGACGGGCAGGACGGCGGCCGTAAATCTTAACCTCTGCATGATCGTCCACCGGATTGAGGAAGTTGCCGTCCAAGTCAAAGGCATATTTTTCACCGACAAGGCGACCGACATAAGCACCGCTCTTGTTAAAAACATCGCCATAAGGCCCGACGCAGCCGACCGGCAAGCTGGCATCATTGACAATCAGGCCGTCCGCTGCGACTTTGCCGAGATAATTGCCGTCATAATCTATTGCCGCGCCGGATTTGATGACGCTGCCGATATGATTGCCTTTTTCATCCAACACCGAGCCGTCCGGGTTAACGCAGCCGACGTAGCGATTGGCCCTGTCCTTAACAATGCCGTTGGTGTCCACAACACCGAGAAACATGCAGTTGCGATCATAAACGTTGCCGGTTTTGACGACTTCGCCGACATATTCTCCGTTCGGCGCAACAATGATGCCTTCAGGCAAAACTTTATAATTGGTCTCTTCATTGCCTTTTTTGACTTTGCCGTCTTTGTCGAGATAGCCGATCTGTTTACAACCGTAACCAACGACAAACCCGCCGCGCACCATCTTGGCAATCACCTGTGATCCGGAGGGGTCTTTAACCAAGCCGTTAGCCAAAACACGCCCGACCACCTGCTTTTCGGCATTTTCGATCGTTCCGTTGTTTTTGACCGTTCCCAAAATTTTGCCCTGCGGCGTGATCGGAATCATGTTCAGCGGGACCAAAGAGCCCAGCACTTTTCCGTCATTGCCGATAATATTGCCGTTTTCGTCAACATAGCCGATTTCATTGCCCAGAAAGTCATAAACCTTGCCATCCTTTCCGACATAGCCAATAACATTGCCGGTGGCGTCATAAACCAAATTGGCGGCGTCGCCGGCCTTGCCGATGACATTGCCGTTCTGATCCACCAGTGTGCCGTCAGCCAACATGCGGCCAATGACGTTACCGTTAAAATCTACGACATTGCCATTCTCGTCGATATAGCCAATGACGTTACCGTCGGCATCATAAGCTAAGCGGCGGCTGGCGCCGACCGTGCCGATGGCCGCCTTTCCGACGACTTCGCCGTTTTCGTTCAACTGGCCGACAGTATTGCCGTTTTGATCCACGACGCTGCCGTCGGGCATAACCACACCAAGCATATTGCCGTTGTCGTCAATGGCCACTTTTCCCTGTTTGGTAACATAACCGATAACATTACCGTTCATGTCCACGACTTCGCCGTTGGCATTCAAACGTCCGATCGTGTTGCCGTTCATGTCGACAACCGTTCCGTCAGGCAGCACGCGGCCGATAATATTTCCATCCTTATCATAAACAAAACCTGTTTCAACAGCCTTACCGATGACGTTGCCGTTTTGGTCGACAACCGTTCCGTCGGGCAGCACGCGGCCGATGACGTTGCCGTCGGCATCCACCACCGTTCCGTCGGGATTGACATAGCCGATGATATTGCCGAACTCATCATAAACCACGCGGCGGTTGTCGCCGACGCCGGTGATATTGCCGTCTTTATCCAAGACCAGTCCGGCGCCGTTCAAACGCCCGATAACATTACCGTTGGCATCGCGGACATAACCGTCTTCGTCAATAGTTCCGAGAATTTCACCGTTTGGACCGATAGCCAAGCGAACTGCTTGTGTCGGCGCTGCATTTTCCGCCGAAGGCGTCGGTGCGGTCTCACAGAAATTGCAGTCTTCCTTACGGATGGCATTGCCGGTTACCGGGACTTTGGCCGCTTTGGCGTTTTCTCGGCTGAGGTTCAGTTCATGCCAGGTGATGATAAAGTTATTTTGGACGTTTCCGGGAATGACGGGAGTCCAAGACATGGTGACGTTACAGGTTTCGTCACCGTTCAAATTGCGTCCCGAACAGCCATCCTCAAAACTAAAACCGTCTGCCGGAGGATCCGCCAGCTCTACCGAAACAATTCGCAAAGCGGCTTTGCCGTTTGTTCCCAAAGTCAAAACGTTTTTGGCATCCGTCCCGAGGACGACTTGCCCCATCAAAACGGGATCCGGCGTGGTTGTCAGCGGAATTTCACTGTCGTCCACCGGAGAAAACTCAATGCTCGGACTGAGCGGCGAAGCGCTCTCCATATTCAAAACATCGGCATTGTCCGTGAAAACCGGCTCTTCGTACTGCTCACCGGAACGGTTACTCTTGATCAGAAGAATAACACCGAAAATAAAGATAATTAAAGAAGTAATACCAATCGTCAAAATGATACGATTGGTCTTACGAATATATTTCTCGGAATGTGTTAAGACTTCTTTGCTCATTGGGTCCTTACCACACTGCAGAATATTCCGTTGCGTCCGAGTTTACTGCAGACGCGATCGCCTTCTTCCAAGGTTTTCACCGGACCGACGCGCAAATGAAACAGCTCTTTGCCTTGTCCATCCGCCGGCGCGTCTACCGAATAAAACGGTTCATAGCGCTCAAGGTCTTGCCCATATTGAGACGACAGGTCGTTCCAGAGGTTTTCAAGATTGCCGACGTTGGCGTCCGTGCCCAACTCAATCGAAATATTGGAATTGCCGTCGCTGAAGCCGGACCCATAGCCAAACTGCTTATAGGGGTTATTAGCGTCATAGTTGCCGGAATTGCTGATCCGCTGCATCTTTGAATAATCAAAATTCGCCGCGGCTCCTTGATAATTGACGTTAACGCCGTTGTTGCCGCCAGCCACCCCTTTATATTGTGGCACAATAACCTGAGATTGTCCGACCTGAATGTCATATTGTCCGGGAATCTGCGCACCCTGTTGAGGGATCGGCGTTGTCATTCCTTGGGGCTGATTGCCGAAAGCTCTGGTGTTTTGATCGGGGAGCGGGGCCGGGACATCCCAAGTCGGAGGCAAATTGTCAGAGGCATCAATGGCATATTCCAAACCACTGGCGCCGGAACGACGCAGCTTCAGACAAATGATCCGCTTGCCGTTGCGCAAGACCATATCTCCGACACCTTCGACGATGATCAGGCGGTTGTCCGGTCCCTTGGTGCGGAAACCGACGGGAACTTCAACACGTTCGACGATCATACTGACAACCGGACGCTGCATCATGTTCAAAGCTTTTTTACCAAGGTCGATATAAGTAAAAATATCATCTCTCCAAACGCGTTCGGGTGCAATCACCACATCATCGGGATTGGGAACATAGACCTCAATGTCAAAACGAAACTTCGAAGGATCAACAGGGATTTCCTTCAACCAGTCCGATTTTTGGAAACGTCGGGTGTAAGTCGCGTCAACGGATTTTCCGCCGCTGGTCGTTCCGCCGTTGGCACCGCCGCGCAGAGACGCCATGCCGCCTGCGCCGCCGACACCGTTTTGACCGCCGATCACATCAATATCAATAATCGAGTTGGTCAGCCTTTCGGTGTTAACGGCTTCCGACTTGACGTAAAAGACATAGCGGTTGCCGGAGCGACCGAACACGATCACGTTGGTGTCCACGCCGACATTGGCACCTTTGCGCGGATAAAGCAGCAAAGTGTTCGGACCTGAAATCTGACCGTCAAAAGTCGCGTTGTCCCCGATATAAATATCTTCAATCATCTCCCATTCGGGAAAGTTAACCAAGGTAATCATCCCTTCGCGCAACCGGATAGGCAAGACCAAATCCGGCGACCAATAATAACGGGAATAAGCCGGACGCGACTGTCCCTCGCCGAGATTTTGCATCGGATCAAGCCAAGCGGCCTGCGTCATGCCCAAAGAGTTGAACCCGGCATAGCCCATGTTCATGGGAGCGTAATTACCCTGCGCCTGATCGGCACTGGCATCCATGGCCTGTTGGTCCACCTGTGCCCGAATCCCCGGGACGAAAGCCACCAGAATAGCGACAGCCAACAGGATTGTATTGAAATGATGACGAGCCATGATTTTAAATATCTCCCACTTACTCAACCTTATTATAGGTTAACGAATATGCCGTTACGGTAAAGCCGACCGGATTTTTGAGCCTGTCGCCGTATCTGACGCTTTTGCGACGGTAGGCCACCCGCAGCGACGCCGTCCAATAGTTGACCTCCGGCCGCGACGAATCGGGATACATGTCGCGGGTTTCATATTCCACTTGCCACAATCCCGGACTTAATTCGTTAACCGAAAGAATTTTCACTTCGCGCATCAGACCGCGGCTACGAATGGCAGCCAAGGCTTTTTTTGCGGTATTTTCAAGAAAATCGCTGTACACTTTGGGCGAAGACATTTCCTGAATCGGTCCGTTGGGCATCCAACGAGTTTCCATTTCCGCAACATCACGGTCAAAAGTGCTGCGCAGCAAGACGTATTCGCGGATAAAAACCTCGGTGACGGCTTTTTCATTTTTAAGACCACCCTGCAGCGGCTGAATGTTATAAACTTGCTCGGAACGGTTCTGAAAAGTCAACAAGAAAGGCTCAATGCGATACAATGGCAAAACCTGATACAGCGCCAAAATCAGAACAAGATTGCAGCACAAGCTGATGGCGGTAATGACGGCAAAAGCACGCGCCGTCCAAAGATAACGCTTTTCCCCGACATTAGCCACGAACACGTCAGAGGAGGTCGAACGCGACTGGACGCGCCGTCCCTGCCCGCCGATTAATTTTTGAGAAGTGTTGTTCCCCTCCAGCTCGTTGACCATAACCTCGCGCCTTTATAAAAAACTAAATAACCGCTACAAACCAGTCCGGAAGTTCCTGAGGAAGATCCAGCTGCAGACAGGCGCAGGGAGACAGTTTGAGTTCGTCGGCCGCTTTACCGATCCCGACAGGTTCCGGCTCATAATAAGAACCAAAACAGCCGGTCAACGCGAACAAAGAGGCGACCAGCAACAGTCTCAGGGTTGTAAACATCGCTTATTATCCTTTCTTTATATATAAAAGACAAATATCCAGATGAATACAAATTAAACTCTTTTGGTTTAAAAGTCTAATACCAAGAAAAATATATCAACAGCTTAGAAGATTTCCACTTCGGCCTGAGAATAGCGCGTGACGGTAAAACCAAGCGGATTGATCAGGCGACGCCCCATAAACATACGATCCTGAATGAAATAAGGCGTGACGGAAGCGGTCCAATAGCGCGTTTTAAGCGTGGTTTCGCGCGCGACGCCCCGGCCCTCAACCTCGTACATGTCATACGTGCGGAAATCCACCTTCCAAACCGGACTGCGCGGACCGCCGAGGCGACCAATGGAAATGATCTCCACCTCGCGGACCAGCGACATTTTAAAAATATCTTCCCAAGTGGAGGATACCTGACGGAAAAAAGCGTCAAAAACTTCGTCCGACGACAAAAAATTCACAATACCGCCGGGAAGCCAGCGGCTGCGCATTTCTATTGGGTCATTAATGATGGTGTTGCGAAAGATGATGTACTGCCGAATGAAGGTTTCCATCATTTTTTCGCGCGAGCTCATGTCGTAGGAAATCGGTTCGTCGCGGACAATGCCTTCGCTGGTATCTTGAGAGATCATTAAAAAAGGTTCGACACTGACCATCGGCGCCAACTTGAACAAAGCCAGAGAGGCACTGGTCATCAGCAGCAGGGAAGAAACGGCCAAAACAATAAACAGCCGCGACAGCCACAAATAATATTTGAGCTTGTAGCCTTCGGTGACTTCGTCAAGCTCCTCGATAAACTCCGGGCGGGCATTACCGTCTTCAATGGCCAGGACCTTGCTGCCGTCTAAAATGTTATTTTCCTTGTTCATCATCCCAGTTTGCCTCAGATTAATAAATTGCGCAATAAGGATAAGAGAGGTTATTCAGATTTTTTTCAAACATCTCATCAGCCGTTTTACGGTAGGCGTCGGCAACGTTTTGGTCGGCTTCGGCGGTTTTTATCTCCTCGCTCAGGGCGGCAAGATCAACCTCACTGCCGCTGACGGGCACCATTTCGTTTTTATCCAGTTCCAGAGCTTTCAACTGTTTTTCATAAAGACCGGTACGCTCGTTGATAACGTCGTCTTCCGCCTCGATGGTGCCAAGGGCCGTGCGGGCATTGCGGATGCTGCGGTTTTTAAGCCGATCCAACTTGTCGCGGACAAGTTGGTAATCCGCCTCTTTCGCCAAATCAAAATCTTCGGTCGGAGCCAGGCCGAACTCGCTTAACAAATCTCGCAGGTCCTGTTTGTTCTCTTCATAACTTTGCTGCAGCTCTTCCACGGATTTGCGGTATTTGTCTTCCATTTCGACAAAGGTCAAAAAGTCTCCGATCTGATTACGGGACAAGGGCGCATGGTCATAAAGCCCTTTGCGGATTTTTTCGGAATCGCTTGTCAGGTCCTGATTTTGACCGAACTTGTCTTCCTGCTCCTTCAAAAAGACGAAGACAGCGTTGGCATTGGGACGCATGTGAAGGACATTGTTCTCATCTGCTTCAAAAAAGATTCCCAGTTCGCTGTATTCGCAGGCGGCATCAGATGCTTGAGCAGGATCGCGGGTAGTCACGACAGCCGAGCCTTCGGTTTTGGTATCATAAACAAGGGACCCGCCGCGCACGGTCAGATAAGGACATTCGGCGACTGCGGCGGAATTGTCAAAGACATAACTGCCGTTGCCGTTGACAGTGACAACCCGTTCGCTGTCTTTGATGCGGCAGGGGAAAATACCGCCGCGGTAAAAGGCTTCGCTAACGCAGCCGGTATTGAGGGCCGCCTTGAGGTTAAAGTCTTTTTCGACAAACACCTTATCCTGCAGCATCAACTGCCAGATCGGCGGAATCTCGCCGCCGTAGTTCAAAAAGGCGTCCGTTGCCACCGCAGGGTTGTCAACGCGATTGGCGCCGGAGGTTATCGTCGGCAGCGTATTTTCCTTATCTGTCTCGTCAAAATGCACAATTTCGCGCAAAGGCGGCAGATTGAAATCCGGAGCCGGGCGCGGCGCCTTAAGATCTCGGGTTTTGCCGCGGGAGCCGATAAAGTACTCCTCCGTCTCGGGGGACGTATCCGCCGACAAGACGGCGGCAAACAGAGGGACAGACATTAAATTGCCGCTTTTGAGGGGATTTTTGACGGTTAACATCATTATTTTCAGATCATCAATCAGGCGCTGATGAATCTTGACGACTTTATCATGTTGTCGGGGATCGTACAATTCATCACCCAAAGCCTCCAACTCCTTTTGTGCTTGGTTAATGCGGGCATCCAGCAAATTTTCCAGGTCTTTGACCGAAGCCTTGGCTGCGGCATTAATATTTTGCCGGATCAGCGTCAACTGGGGAGCCAAAATGCCGGCAGCGGCCTGCGTCAATTTGGCGGCATAAGACTTTTCCAAAGCGTCGCGCGCCTGCTCGGCCTGGGCTTCGGCTGCTTCAACCGCTGCAAGAGATTGGCGGGACTGTTCGGAAATTTCGTTTTGCGCGGCAAATTTGGCTTGACGAATTTGTTCGTTAATTTCTTCAACGCGGGCAGAAAGCTTTTGCAGCTCCGCTTCGGCGCTTTTGATTTCTTGGCGCAGAGTTTCTTCGGTTTCGCCGGATTGCAGGCGGGACAAGGCCTTTTGGTAACTGGCATCCAGGTTGATTTCCTTGTTGTTGCCGACGGTTGCCTCATAACCGCTTTCCTCAATGACGACAGAAGCTTCCGGCGCAACGGTTTCCGCCTCCGTTCGCTCTTCATCCGTCTGTTCTTCCTGCACGGTCACCGCGGCAAAAGCCATTTCCTCCCGGTTACGATAAAAATAACGGGATTCCAAAGCCGCTCCGGTATACCCGGCCAGGGGATCCTTGGTTACTTCGTCAATTAACGATTGGGTTGCGTCTTCCTGCAACTGGTTTTGATAATCTTCAAGCGCCTGCTTGTATTGCTTCACCTTATTGCCGATTTCATTAAGCTGCAGGTTCAGAGCCTTCTTTTGCGCCTCCAGGTTTTTTATCGTTGCGTCCCGACGGCTGATGATGGCATCGACGGCACTTTTGCGTTGTGCGGCCAACCGGGTTTCTTCTGCTTCCAAATTATCTTCGATTTTTTGTAAGTCCTCACGGCGTTGGGTTATCTCTTTTTCCGAGGCGACCAGCAGCGGCATTTTCAAACTATCGGCCACCTGATATTTTACCTGCTCCAGATCTATCTGATCCTTGAGCAACTGTCGGATATTGGCATATTTGCCGTCCAGGTACTGCTTATAGAAAAGTTTGGTATCCGTCCACAAAGGAAAACCGCCGACGGCTCCCCAAGTCTGGGGCGTGGCGGCCAATGACTTGACGGCTTCGGCGCCGATTTGCCAAGAAATCAGGTTAATGGCACGGTTTTCCGCCGCAATTTGATCTTCGTCTCCGGGATTGGACAGGCCCGTCGACTGCGAATTGATGGTTTTCTCGGCCTGCGCTTGCCGTTCTTCCAAACTAAGGCTTTTCTCCTCAGCGTCTTGTTCGTCATCTTCATCTGAAGAAAGGGAAATCGCGCCGGCGTCGTCATATGAAACCGGAGAAAGCGAAGCGGCCTTGGCAACATCATAAGCATCTATTGCCCAGGCGGAAAGGCCGCGGCGTAGTTCATGCGCGGCTACGTTGTCGCCTATTGCGCCGCCGGACCACAAAGCCTCCGGTTGCTCAAAATGACGACCAAGAAAATTTTTAGCACAGGTATCAGAGATTTTCAGCAGTTCCAAAACCCTTTGGTGCATTTTTTTCATTCGTTGATAAGCCAAAGCGTTTTCGCGATAATCCTTCAGGCTGTTGACCATATTGTGGCTGCGGGTTGCGGCGACAATTTCCTGGTTGACTTCTTCCAAGGCCGCCAAGGCATCAATCTTGTCCGCCGCCGAAACAAAAGGATGAACTTTTTCCGACGCTGGCAGCGTCACCATGGTTATTGTGCCGCCGATCTCGGCATTAATTTCATCAGGAGAGACGGCAGGCGTTTTTTCCTCTTGATCATCGGCCTCTTCCGCCGTTTTGGCAAAGGCCAGCGGCATCATCCCGGCAATTTTAAAAGCACCGGAAGGCTGCAGCGCCGCCTTTTTATCGGAAGATTTCGGAATATAGACAGGACGTACCTCACCGCTCTTGACTCTTTCGGCCGCCAAAAGCTGTGCCTGCAGTGCCAGCGCTTTCTGCAAAACGCTCAGCAATTGATCATAAGCTTCATAAGCCTTGGCGTTATTAAATTTGCTTTCATTGTCCGCCGAAGGGTCCGGCAGGCCGGAACCGCCTTCGGTCAGCGCTTTTTCCACGGCGGCCACTTTGTCGGCAACCGTTATGTCCAGATACTTTTTAAGTTCTGTTGAACTGTTGTAGACTTCAAGCACAGTTCCTTCATAAAAGCGCTCAAAAGCATTTTCATATTCCAGCTTTCCCGCCGTGCTGTAATCCGGATTGGTCGGATAGCGCAGAAAATATTCGGTAAACATTTTCTTTACGGCTTCTTTGCTTTGATATTTTTTGAAATTTGTTGCACTGACGTCAAAACCGGTTTCTCCGGGAATGCCTTTGGCAAATTTTGCAAGGCTTGTCCAATCTCCTCCGGTTATGCCCAAAGCGGCTTGTGCGGCCTTATTGGCATCCGTTGCCATTTTTGTGAGAGTATTCTTGATCGATCCGGCCGTCGTTAAACCACCGGCAACCTGCTTTCCCGCAGAGGCTGCCGTTGACGCCGGATCAATCGTCGACGTTTGACTGCGGACTTTTGCGGGCAGCAACAAAGCAATCATTGCGGCGGCAAGCGCCCATTTGCCATATTTCATCATAAGCCGCCTCCTTTGCTGCCGGATACCAGATTTTGCAAATTAAAGTTTTTCGCTTCCTGAGAACCGACCTGTTCCTTCACACTCTGCACGGTATTGACTACTTGTTCCTTATAGTCGCCGATCTTTTCCCTCAAGCCGCCCAATGCCTCTTTGGCTGCCGTGATGTTCAGCTTGTTTTGGCTTTTTTTGGGGTTATACTGTTCCAAATCAAAACGACTGTAATCTGCATCAGGATCTTTGGTTTGCGCCCCTAAGTTCGACAAGGCCGCCGATGATTGATTTTGCAAATCTAACACCACTAGGTTGACATAGGTTTGAAGGATCTTCAACTGTTCCAGCAAAACTTTGGTACTGACTTTAGCGGCATCGGAAGTATTAGACATAACATCCTGCGCTCCGGCGGTTTCATTAACCTTTTTTCTGTCGGTTGGTACGTCAAAAAGGGCTTCCACGGCCTTATTGGCGTTTTCTTTTCGATTTTTTTGAGCGCTCTTTTGGCGTTTTTCAAACACTTCCGCAATTTCCTCCGCAGAGGGAATATAGTCTGCGACATTCGGCAAGGTGATGTCTTGTTTGACTGCTGAAATCTCCTTGGGAATCGTCACCTCAACGTTAACCTTGCCGAGAGCCGCCGCACGATTGGTAAGTTCTGTACTTTCTTCGGCAATATCTGCCAATTCTTCAAGGATTTTCTTCTGTTCATTTAAGAAGGAAGCATCCAACTCGCCAAGCTGATCCTGCAATTTGGCCTGCAGTTCCTGAGCCTGAACTTTTTGGGTCTCCGCCAAAGACAGACGCAGCGGGTCCTCTGTTGCGTCTTCCAACTGTTGCGCATTGTTCTGCAAATTTTTGACCTTGCCGTCCATAACCTGGCTTATGATTTTTTTATTGAGTTCAAGCTCTTCTTTTTTTTCCTGCAGCTCTGCTTTTAAGCTTTCGCTCCGTTTTTCCAGGGCTTGAATATCTTTGGCCAAATCCATCGCTTTTTTAGTATCGCTGTTTTGATAAGTTTGCTCTAGTTTTTCAACTTTCTCATCAACAAATTTTTTGGCGTTTTTAGCCCCTTCGACCGTACTGTTAATTCCCGCGCCCAAGGCAGAGTTTGCCACACTGTCCATCGCATCGCCCAATTTTTCTTCAACCTTGCCGAAAGCTTCCGTAACCTTGCCGACGGCCTTAGGCGCGTCAACAACCACCTGGCCCCGTGCCGGCAGGGCATGCGGTCCGAGGATCATAAAGCCGGTAAGCAGAAACAATGTCAAAGGCGTTTTCATGGCTTATTCCTCTTTTGTCGTCTGGTATTGGTCATACTTCATCAATATGGCCGTTGATTTATAGTTGGAAACGGCAGCCTGAAGATTGGCTATCTCATTTAAGCGTTTATTGATGCTTTTCAGATAATGGGCGGTTTCATTCTTGTTGATTTCCCGCTCGCTTTTGCTTTTCACCTTCTCTCCTTTGTCCCGGCTTTCCTCTTTGGCCAGATTGGCGCGAGTGGAAATAGCCAATGCGTAGACATCCGCCAACAGGTCGCCTTTGCGAATCATCTTTTCGCGTTCTTGGTTGATTCCTTCTTGGGCGTTGCGCACCGAAGGGCTATTGGTTTCGAGAATTTTTTCGGGATCGGCCTGATTGTCTTCGCTCAGATAATTCTTCGGCAGGAAAGAAGCCTGAAGAGCAGCTGCCTGAAAAAATACCGCGCCGAACAAAAGCAAACTTAAACTTGTTTTAATCATTGGCGTTCTCCCCGGAAAACTTTTGAAAAGGTCGTCGTGTTAAATTCTCCTTTTTTTCGTCGACGCGTTTTTCTTCCACCGCCGAAGTTTCCGCCTTTTCTTCGGTTTGACTTTCTTCGTCCAAATCTTCCGCATACAAGACGTCTTCAACCGCCGCCGGATCGATAACGCTCGGCGTTGTCTCGCCTTTGTCTGAAGAACGATTAAAGCTGCGACGCGCGGGAATCGGCGTTACCACAGAAGAAACCGCAGGATTTTCCTTTGTCGATACGGACGATGCGGTTGCCTTTTTATTTTCTAAAGAAGGGATTTGAACGGCATTTTTGCGAGCCATAAGCTCTTCTTTTCGGGCGGCGGCTTCTTCAGCCTTGGCCTGCAGGGCAGCCTGCGCTTGGCGCAGAGATTCCGCCTGACGCTGTGTCTCTGCCACCATATTTTTGCCTTCTTCGACCTGCGTTTCAATGTTTTCTTTCAGATCCTGCACCTTCTGCAGTTCCAGTTCAGCGTCTTCCTTTAAAGCCTGCGCATCTTCCAGCGTTGATCTTGCCGAAGAAACGAAACCCATGATACCGGTTTTTTTATTGGTGAATTTCTGATATTGGTCGGCGTAGTCACGTTGAACCGATTTTAACTGATGATCGACATTGCTGAGCTTATCCAGCACATTGGCAGCCGGATTGGTCATCTGCGCCAGAGCCGAGAGCGGGATTCCCCCCAAGATCAGCCCTAAAAATGTCTTCATCCCCTTCAACATGGCTTTCTTCCCGTTACTTACAGTAGCCGTCCATCGCTTCCAGAGCCATAATGCCGCTTTGCAACATATTCAGCTGATTAAGCAAATCAGCACCGGCCGTAATTGCCGCCGTGGTTGCAGAAGTATCGTCACGGCTGGTCGTGGCTTTTTGTGCCGCATTGTCTATTCCTTCCTGAACATTCTTTTCAAAAGCGGCGGCATCGGCCTGAATCTTAATGGCACGGGCAATGTTGTAAGCCGCCTGGCTTTTGACGATTTTGGCCATCAACGTCATTGCCGTCGAACGTTCTTGCTGGTTTCCCTTGTATTTTTCGCAAATCTTATCGAGGCAATCGGTTATGGCGGTGTCTTTTTTGGCATCATCGCTGCTTAGCCCGCATTCCAAGGCCAGTTCCATCGGGAAAACGGGAATCCCGTCGCCGTCTTCGCTGTAGCCGCCGTCACTGCTCAGAATATCCGCAAAAGCCAGAGTTTCGCTGTGACCAGCCGTGGCATAAGCTGGATAAGGCGTCATTACGGCAGAATAAGGCACGCCAAAGGTGCGTCGCGTCGTGGACGGAGTTGTCGGTGCGGTATCGGAAGCGGTTTGCTCCGCTGCGGCAGGAACATTGCCGGACGGAGAGACTTTTTCCTTTGCGGCATTAAGCTTATCGCTGGCGGCTTCCGTCACGGCAGAGGCCGTTTCTTTGGCTTGATTATAAGTGTCTTGAGCTTGGTTATAGGTCTCTTTGGCGCTGTTAACAGTTTGTTTGGCTTCATCGACTTTTTCCTCAACCAAACTTTGGTATTCTTTGGCTTGTTTTTGGTAGGCTTCAATCTGTTTTTTGCGTTTTTCGACTTTCTTTTTGAGTTCTTGGGCTTTTTTGACCTCGTCCGCCGCATATTCGCTCATTGTTTTTTTGGCTTTGCCGATAGTGGCACTAGTTTCATTTGCCACTTTGGTGGCATCGGTAATAAACTTGGTTTCCTTGATGGACGTCAGGGTCGTCTGAATGCTGTTGCGCGTACTCTCGACGTCGACCACCGGGATGGGAATAAACGCCCGGGCCGGAACAGCGGCTAACAAGGCCAAAATCCCCGCGGAAAGAACGCTGACGCCGACATTCTGATATTTTTTCATATTCCTCCTCCCGACAGTTTTCCTATGATTTATTATAGCAAATTATCGGATGTTAATAAACGACTATTATGGCCGTTACGCAATATTTAAATATTTTGTAACAAAGTTGTCTTCTCCGTATTCCTTGATCAATTCTTCCACCAGCAAAACGTTTTTCCGGCCGGAGTTGTAAAGCTTCAAATAGGGGCCCAGGCCGCTTAAATCCACGTCCAAAATGACGGATTCACCGGTAGCAGGACGCGACAGCAAAATCGCATAAGGAAAATCGCGATAGCTTTTGCCGAAAATGAAGTCAGTTTCGCTGCGGGTCAGGTTCCAGTTGACGTAGTCTTCCGGCATGGCCTGCGGATTGCGGAAAAAGATAACGGTTTGGCATTGGCCGCGGATGACCTCGCCGACGCCGAGCTTATCGATTACGTTCGGCTGTTGGAAAGCGCAGAGATAAGCCTGACGCTTTTTACGCCCTTCTTGCAGACCAATGATAAAGTAGTCCCTAAACATCGGGTGTTTGAGCATCGGCGCGGTTTCATCAATCATAATCAGCGACGGAACGCCGGTCTCGCCGGTTTCGGACTGAATTCGGTGCATGATGTAGCTGATCACCGCCGGCGCCAGAGCTTCGTCCTCAAAAATATGCGTAAAGTCAAAAGCCATAAAACGTTTGGACTTCAGATCCAGGCTATCCGTATCGGCATTGAAAATGTTGCCGTACTGATCAGGATTAACCCATTTGAACAATTCGCGCCGCATGTTTCCTGTCGGAGAAAAACAACTTTTATACAGATTGGTCATGATGCGTTCTTCCGGCCGCAGATAATCAAAGGCCGTGGTAACGGCACGCGCAATTTCCTTTTCAGAAACGGCATCGTCGACCATGGTGATCGAACGCATCCAACGCCGCAAAAATGCCCGGTTTACCGGCGTGTTTTCACAGTCAAAAGGATTAAGAGAAACGTTCTTGTCGTCGCCGTCAAAACCGATATAGGCGCCACCGATCGAACGGGTGAAAATTTCGGCACCGCGGTGACGGTCGAAGAAGAAGACCTTCAGATCCCGATGGCGCATCGCCTGCCCGGCCAGGAAAGTCAGCAAAGTCGTTTTACCTTGGCCGGTCGGACCGATAATGCAGCAGTGAGCCACCGCCGAATCCTCGGAAGAAACGTGAAACTGAAAACGATAGGCCGAACCGGAGGTGGTTTTGAAGATTGAGATGGCGCCGTTGCCCCAGTCACTCTTGCCAAAGCCTTCGGAAGGCTTGTCAAAAGAAATGGCCGTCGCCACAACCCGCGACAGATAACGATAGGTACGCGGCAGCGTTTCATAAGTGGGAAACTGGTTGAAGAAAGTCGCTTGGGCCACCCAGCCTTCCCGCACCGGGGTAACGCCGTACAAACGGCAGATTCTTTGGACTTCGCCTTCGCCGAAATCAATTTCTTCCTGACTTTCACCGCGCAACAAAATGGCCATGGCATATTCGGTGAGCGCCTGGTGGTCGGCGTCGCTGTCTTCAATGGCGGAAAGCGCTTCACTGTATTGTTCCACCACGTCTTGCGAAAAACTGGTCATCGTCGCCATACGCTGCTGCTGCATCAGCAAAGCACGGGCATGGGGTTTAAAGATCGGTATAATATTGTGCAGAAGCGTCAGTTCGCAGTCAATGGACAGCAAAGAGGCAATCATTCCCTCATCCATATAATCGCCGGAGGTGCGAATCCCCATGACGACTTCATAAATCTCCCGATCCCCGGAAAAATATTTGATCAACCCCTTTTCGCCGGTAAAATGAATATGGTCTGCCGTCAGAAGTTCGTTCAAATGCGCACCTTCCGCGCCGCGAACTTTCGGCAGGGGTTTGGAAATCGGGCTGCAGATCTTGCAAAACACCGACAAAGGACTTTCTTCCGCCGGGCTATTTTCATCTTCATAAAGGCTTTTGACGCCATAATCATTCAACGTTGCCAGTAAAGCTTGGGAGGCATAGTTGAGGTCTTTCAAGGCATCTGTCCGGTCGACAACGGACAAAACAATGTAGTGGCTGTTATTGTACACCCGATCAAGATTGTCGCGCCAGGTCCGGGAAATGCTTTCCAGCAGTTGATTATTAAAGTCTCCGGCGTCTTCCTCCAAAGGAATGCGCTCTCTCAAGGTGATGACCCGACAAGAAACATTGAGGTCCGACATTCCGTCAATCCAAGATTTGCGCGCCTCGTGCATTGACATTACCTTTTCATCGGTAACAAAGGCCAAGTCAATTCCTTCAACCTTGAAGACCCGGGCCAGAGACCCGTTATAGCAACGAATGGTGATGCCGTCCGACAACAGCTTGTTAAACGGCAAAAAGTCCGAAACACGAGATTCCCGAGGTTCCGGCAAAACGACATGCCCGAATTTCGTAGCCCAAAATCCGGCAAATGCTGCCGCCGAAACAAAGCCGATAACGGCAACCAGGACTTCCAAACTGGAAAGCCCCTGAACAAACGTCGCAAAAAAATCAAAATCAGGGTGCAAATTTTTTCCCCTTTACTTTATACAGGTTGGTTGTAGTGCGGTTTGTCTGGCCGTAGGCCTGGATCATGGCCGAAATATGCGGTTCCTTGACACCTAAAAAGATGACAAAACAGTGAACGGCGACCAAAGACGCCATAAAAAACAGCGGGTTGACGTCAAAAGTGCCGAGAAACATGAACATTAACGGGAACTGCACGCCCATGTTCAACATGGTGGGGAGAAAGGGTCCCCACAAAATCTTGGGCGGATTGGCCACGGCTTTTAAGATCATTTCCCGCATGATTTTCTCTTCTTTTAAGCAGGTTTATGATACCTCAATCTTTTTTTTATGCAAGTCAAACCCTCTTCTTTCAACAAGTATCGGGGCATAAAAAAACGGTATCCCGTTCTTCTTTCCAGTATACCGCTTTTTTATGAATAATAAGTTAATTTCAGCGACGGCTGCCGCGGGTGATGCGCCCGGATGCTGGAATAGTTCCGTCAGCCGTCGGGGCGGCCGTCGGCGCTGCATTTTCATTGGCCGGTTGCGGCGGCGTTGTTGCAGCAGGGGTTGCACCCGGCTTTTCGCCTCGGGCGGCTTCGTCGTTGGCAGGGGCACCTTTTCCGACGTCAATCACCTGACGTCCCTTGGTAATCCGGCCGCGAAGCTGCAGATTGTTCTTTTCGCCGGCCTCCTTTGCGGCCAAAGCAGCGTTTTCTTCGTCAATCAACCGCTGTTCTTCCGCCCGGCGAAGGTATTCGGCTTCCGTTTCGGCGGCCAAGGCTTCTTCCTCCTCAGCCTCTTTTTCGGCATAAGCCCGAGCAGCGGCTTCAATCTGCGCCTGGTTGGCCAGAGCGGCATCAGCCTGAGCCCGAACGGCAGCGTCTCTGGCTGCGGCGCTTTCTGCCGTCAGGTTACGGCCGCTGTTGATATTGGCCGGGCTGCGAGAGCGATCGCGCCAAGTGTCATAGCTGCTGCCGGAATAGCTGCGATAAGCCCCCGAACCGGTTGTGCCGTAAACTGTTCCGCCGCCGACATATCTCGACCCCGTCGAGTAGTTGGTGCCGCGAATGCCGCTGTTGTATTCACCGCCGGTGGAATTGATCGCCGTCGCTTCATCGCCGTAAACCGTCGATTCACCGACTAATGCCCCGTCTTTTAAGGTTTCGGTTTTGATGACGTCGCTGTTTTGCGTCAACAAACCGCTCTTGTCTATCGTCGGCGTTTTGTCGTCACCAGTCTGACTTTGTCTGCTGCCGAAGCTTCCCGCGGTTTGCGAGCTTCCGCCCGTCGTTACATTGTCGTCAGACCCGCCGGCCGTTTCCGCGCTCTCACTGCCGCCGCTCCGCGTAATGAGATTGCCTTCGGAGCTGCCGGAGCTAATGGCGCCTTCATTGCCCATCAAAGCCGTCGGGCTCTCATTTTCCCGGCTTTTTGTCGTGGTTTCAGACTTTTTATCGTCTCCGTCCGTCGACTTGCTTTGCTCTTTGTTTTCGCTCTTGCCCGTATCGCTGCGGGTTTGTGGCGTGCTGTTCTGCTGGTAACGCCAATTGGCCAATTGCGATTCAATCTGCGAGATCTTGATGTCCGCATCGTAAATCTGCTGCTCCGCCTCTTGCTTTACCTGAGTTTGATTGCGAATCTCACCGAGGTAGTTAGAATAGGCAAACTCGGCCGCATTCAGATCCGTCCGCGCTTTTTCCGCGGCCATAATCGAGGCGGTATCCTGTTTCTGCCGCGCTTCGGCAACCAAACGCTGATAGTTTTCCCGTGCGGCATTAACCTTCTCCTCCTCCTCGCTGCGGCGCTCTTCCAGCTCTTTCAGCGAATTTTCGGCCTTTTCATAGTTGGTCTGCGCCTGTTCTTTGTTATAAGTTGCAGCAGCAACGGCGTCTTTTGTCGCCTGGTCATACAGTCCGTCCAGGGGTTTTTGCAGCTCAGCGGCCTTGGAAGCGGCCGTTTTGGCCTGGGAAGAGACGTTCTCGTAGTCATGCGACAGCTTGTTGTATTCACTGTTGAGCAATCCCAGTCTCTTTTCCGTCGCATTCAGCGCCCGTTTGGTATTGGCGTCATTCGGATTGGCGCTCAACTGCTTTTTCATGGCCTTAATGTCTTTTTCAAGGTCCTTGGTTTCTTGCTGCTTGTTTCTCATTTGCGCGGCAAGGTCATCGGCATCGCTTTGCAGCCTTTCCGCCTCGGCTTGAGCCTCATCTGCTTCGGCCTTGGCTTTAAGCGCTATATCCGTGCTTTGCGAAGAACGCGTTACCGGCGTTTCCCGAACTTCTCCTTTGGTCGGTTCTTCCGGCTTGAAGTATTTGTCAT
The DNA here is from genome assembly GCA_934254925.1 of uncultured Alphaproteobacteria bacterium. GTDB lineage: Bacteria > Pseudomonadota > Alphaproteobacteria > RF32 > CAG-239 > CAKQMD01. The sequence goes on along the minus strand of CAKQMD010000003.1, from coordinate 59,484 downwards.
ACAATTCAGAAGCCTTGGCGCTTTCCGACTTGTCCTTGTTTTGCAGGGGATGGTTGTTTTTCCCTTCAAGGAGCGTTTTTTCCGCTTCAAGCTTCTTATTGTCGGCCTCATATTTCAACTGCTTTTGTTTTTCAATTTCTTGCAGATAGGCATTATACTTCTCTTCCGCTTCGGCTTGTTTCCGGCGCGCTTCATCGGCAGCCAAAATATCTTCCGTTTTTCCGCTAGCACGGGCTTTGGCCTCAGCTTCTTCGGCGGCTTTGCGCGCCTGATCCACGCTGTTTTCTTGGTTCTGGCGGTCTTTTTCCAAAGCTTCCAGCTCGGCAGCCGCCTGCTTGGAAGCCGCTTCCGCCTGCTCTTTGTCATAAGCGGCGCCGGCTATGACGTCATCATAAGTTTTTTGCGACGTCTCGCTCAGATATGCTTTTTTGTCGTTAAGCGTCTTTTGGGCATCGGCAACGGCAGAAGCCGCCTGATCAACCTTCAATTTGGCCTGGTCTGCCTCCAACTGAGTCAGTTTGACCTTGTCGGCAGCCTCTTGTGCTTCTCTTTGCGCCTGAAGATCATCAGGATTGCGCTTGGCCCTTTCCGCGGCTTCTTCAGCAGCGATTTTGGCTTTCTCCAGTTCTGCTTGGAGGTTTTCATAAGCGGCGTTGTTTTCAGCCAGGATATTTTGTTTATTGTTCAGGTCGCTTTGCGCATTTTCAACGTCTTTGGAAGCTTGAGACAACGCCTGCTGGCTGCGCTCGGCCACTTTGTCGGGCGTATTTTCCTGACGGAATTTTTCACTGCGCTCCTCTCTTTGCTGTTGCTCAAACTCCTCTTTCACTTTTTGATCATAAGCGTCCGTTTCCCTTTGCACTTGGTTTTCCCGATCAATGCGGTTTTGCGTAATCTGTTGCTGACGCTTTTGATCACCCTTGAAAATTTGGTCTCCCAGTTCCGCAATATCATAAGCGGAAGAGCCTAAAACCTGGAGGGAAGAGTTCACATCTTGCGACGCCGTCGCCACATTGGTAGCGTTGTTTTGTAAATTCGAAAAGAAGTTACCGTTCTCGCCGCCGGACAAAATTCCGGTGACGGCATTGGTGCTCTTTCCCGAAAGGCGAAGCGTTTCCAGCTCGTCAATTTGATCCGTACTCTTGCCGAGATTTTGCGAAGAGTTGGCAACACTTGATGTACCGCTGTAAACGTCGTTGATCATTTCAGAACCGGTCTGCACCATATAATTGGCACTGGAAACAATGTCTTTCGTGGCGCTGAAAATCTTGTGAATTCCGTTGCCTTCGGCGTTTTTGACGGCTAAAGCCATGTTTTTGGCGGCAGAGCCGATCAGCTCAGCGCGGGCAACTGTCTGTTTGACGGTCTGGGCGGCCGTTTTGGCAGCATTGGCGGCGTTTTTACCGGTTGCGGTAATATCCTTGATACAGTTGGTGAAGTTCTTAAACCCGCTGACGCCGGCCGTCTTGCCGCAGAACTTCCGGGTTTTGGCCTTTTCGGCCTCTTCTTCGACTTTTTTGGCTTCTTCCTCACTCATGCTCGGAGCGTTGGCCGCGGCCTTTTCGCTGTATGCGGCATTGGGATCAACCGGCTTATCCACCCAACTGTGCGTCGGATCGCCGAAGCCTTTGTGCAGATAATCGCCGTAGCTTAATTTTTGCTCTGATTCCGGCGTGTTGCCGTTGAAGACAAAATATTCGATGAAGCGTCCCATGTTGGCCACCAGGAACAAACCGATGGCGATCTGGGCAAACCATTTCCAGCTGATTTTATTGAATACGGCGGCATAGGCAAAGCCAATCAACCCGAAACCGGCCAAAATGTAAACAATCTTTTTCAAACCGAAGAGAATGCGCATGATGCGCTGCGTCAGAATGGAAAAGATGTTGTTGCCGGTTTTGACGTAAGTCGGCGTTGTTTCCTTGCTTAGCAGTTCTTTGCCGGGATCATAGATCGGGTTTTCCTGCAAATAGGCATTATATTCATCTTCATCCGAGAAATATTGATCTCCGGCTTGGTAACGGTGGTCAATCAAATCGACGGCTTCTCCATATAACGCCGATTCAGAAGCAGCGGCATCGGCTTCCTGTTTTGCCTGCGCCAAAGCCTCGGCGTCACAAGTATCGGGAGAATCATTGCAAGCCTTCTGTAATTCTTCATAAGCCGCTTTCTTGGCTTCCGCATCTTTTTGCTTTTCAACAGACTGGTTCCGAACAACCTTGTCCTGATTTTTTTGCGTCTGCTTGTTCATGTCTTTGGCGGCGTTTTCCAGCATTTTGTTTATATCGGGTTCTTTTACCGTAACGCCGGTAACCTTGCCTTTGATCCTATCCTTTTCGCTTGCCGCTTCTATTTCTTCGTTCCGAATATTTTCGGCAATCGTATTTTGCATATCGGCTCTGATTTTCGACACGTCGATTTGAGCAAAAGCCCAGTTAGAGCTTATTACCATGGCAAGAAGCAGGCCAAGCATTGAATTTTTCATCATTTTCCGTGCAAAATTTAACATGGCGCCCTCCTACTTCAAAGTATCCTGAATGACGGTTGAGGTAAATTGTTTGCAATCCGTCACAGTGGCAATGATTTCGCCGGTTGAGGCAATGACGATCAGCCCGATGATGATCGCTCCCAGCCACTTCCAATTCAAATTTCCGAAAAAGCCGCCGACGGCAACGCCGATGATGCCGAAGCCGGCGACCACATAAATCAAATCCCTTAGACCCAAGAAGATGTTGCTCCCGGTCTTGACCAAGCCACTGAACAATCCCGATCCCTCTCCGCAGCCGTTCAAAACCAGATTGCTTGTCGTTTTGTTTGAACTGCCGGGAGCCGGCGTTTTTGTATTTTCTTCCGATGCAGAAGACGTTGTTGTTGAACTAGATCCATTACAGTTGCCTTTTTGCTTACAAAGAGCCATCCAGCTATTCCATTTTTCTATATCAAAAATATTTTTTGAATCTTTGTTGGCCTGCTCTAACTGGATTTGATAATAAGGATTTTCCGATTTATAGAAGGTATCAGTTTTTTCTGTATAATTCCCTTCACTATCCAATTGCATCTTCTTTACTGTAAAACTGTCGGTTTTCTCCTCAACAGACGTTCTCGTTATACTGTTAAAACCGTCAATGGCCATAGCAATATTATAATTGCAAAACAAGAGCATGATGCTCATCAGCAAAGAGAAATATATTATTCCTTTTTTCATCATCATTACTCCCGTTTCCCTATTGTTTTTACAAATCCGGCAAACGACGAACTTGTAAAAGCAATAAGCGGTCGGAGGGAGAAATCTCCCTCCGACGCATGTGCGCTTATTTACCGGCGGCCGAGAAAGAGTCTTCGAAACCGACGCTCTTACCGGTCGCGTAGTTCACGATCGAGTTAGCGGCAGCCAGAATGGCCAGACCAACGGCCAGGGCCGCAAACCATTTCCAGTTGATTTTACCGAAGATGGCGCCCCATGCCACACCGACCAGACCAAAACCACCGACGATAAACAGAATGGTTTTGACTGACCCAAAGGCATCTTTGGCTTTCTGCGCAGCGGTATCCATCACACTGGCAGCCTGAGCCGAAGCATCTCCGGTCATCGCCAACAGCGCAAAGCCTGCGACTAAAAAGAAAGTCCAAAAATTATTTTTCAAGAATTGCATAGTACTTCTCCTTCTAATGTTTGCGCAAAACTCTCTATACTCTTTTAGAATAGCGGATTTTTGCTTTTTTTACCAGCAGAAAAGCTTATAGCAAAAAAGGATTAACATATTGTTTACACTAGGATTTTTTTGCTGTAACAAAAAATTCACACTGGTTAAGAAGACGTAAAGAACGCAAAACGCCGACAGCGGCTTTGTTTTTTCGCAAAAGTTTTTCTCCGCTCCGCAAAACGGAAAATTTAAAAGAATCCACAAAAAAATGCCTAATTTTTATATCCTCTTGCCAAGAGTCGCATTTTGATTTATCAAGGCTTTAGAGGGGTTTAAATTTATGAAAAAAGCGGCTTTTAAAACTTTTGTTTGCAGCTTTGTTTTTTCTCTGTTTCTGATTTTTTCGGTAAACGGAGTATTTTTGCATAAAAAATCCCTTGAAAATCAAGAAATTAACCTTCCTGAAAAAAATATTCTGCTGTTTTTGAAAGACGAAGCGCGGACTTCCCCCTCTGTTCGCCCGGCGCCGGTCAAAAAAATTGCGCTTTCGGTTTTGCGAGAGCCGCAAACGACAGCCGAATACGCGGCGGAGCTTATTCCGATCAACGCCGAAAGCGACGTTATCTTGGCTTCCGTCAGCGAGGAAGACATGCTTGATTTTCCCTCCGAACTTCCGACAGAAAAACGTCTCTCGGCCCCAACCCCTCCCAACCGGCTGATCAGCGACAATTTTCAGGAGGTCATCAAACGGCCGCCGACTACGGAAAAGGCCAAAGGAAAACCGCTTTTGCCGCCGGAACCGATAAAACTGGCCGCAGCGGAAGCGTCGGCACCGATTTATGCGCCGGAGGCAAAACCTGCGCTTGAAAGCGCTCCGACCCTGCCGGCGGCGTCTCCACAAAAGAAAAACCACGAACCGCAGCTGATTATTCCCCTGGAAAAAAGCGCGGAAGACGTGTTGCTTGCAGATAAAGGGGCCCGCGTGGCCAAGCAAGCGCCGCAAAACCAAGTCGCATTGGCAGACGCCGACATTCCGATCTCAAGCATGAAAAGCCTTGAAACACCGGCGCAAATGCCCGCAGACGCCGCAGAAACGGCTCCGGCCGCCGAATGGGAAAGCATGGCGGAAAAAAGCGGACGCAACGACAACCCCTGGCTGGTAGCCAAGGGAAGCAAGCATCCCAAAAATGCCATGGTTTTACAGGAAGATTATGCCAAACCTTCGACGGAAGAGATCAAAGACACTTTGAGCCGCCAGGCTAAAATTTCACAAGAAGAGGCTGTGGCCATGGCTTCGGAAACCATTGACAACATTCTGATCCCGATCCCCGAAGATATCTTGAACGACAAAAACCTGACGCCGCAACTCGTTTCTCCGCGCAAAGGGACGGACGCGGAATACATTCGCCGCATGAAAGAAGGACAGCAGGAAGAAAAAGACGTTCCGCTTCTGAGGCCGATTGCCGAAGCGGCTCCGTTACCGGCCCCCGAACCGGTCGAAGAAGAAAAAACGAAGGCAACGGTTTTGCAGACGGAAGAAAAAGAAGCGACCAACAGCAAAAAAGATCTGATCAGCAGTATCTCTTCCCTGTTCAGCGAAGACAAAACTGCCGACGAAGCACAGAATAAAAAATCCGTCAAAGAACAGGCCGCTGACTTTTGGCGCGTTAAGAAAAAGACCGAACACCCCAAAAGGCACACAAAAATTCTGCCGGTGGAAATCCGCTTGTCCTTTCAGCCGAACAGAGCGGAAATTTCGGGACAGACATTGCGCTGGATTCAGGCTTTTGCCAACAAGATCAAAGAAGATGCCTCAACCGGCATCGAGGTGAGAATTGACGGCACAAGCGCCATGGAACTGCAGCAAAAAAGACTAAACCTGCTACACAACATTTTAACCAGCCGGGGGGTCGACTACAGTAAGATCAACACGGTTTTTACCAACCGGGAACCCAATTCCTTTATTATTAGGACCATAAAATTAAACAACAACCAAGAGATGACCGCGGGAAATAATCGTCAGGTTTATCAGGGAGGTTATATGCAATGGTAATAAGTTGCGCCTGAAGCTTGATTATTTATTTTTCAATATGTATGATAGGAAAAACTATGACAAAATTTAACTCAAGGAACAAAAAAATGGACAAGAAAGTGCCGATTGTTTTTGGCCTGCTGCTCCTTACGCTGACAGCGGGCTGCGCCTGTTTTCAAGACGGATGGGCGCCTTCCGAGGAAGATCAGATCTATATTGAAGAAACCCGGACGGTAGCACCGGCAGCCGCGGTTCCTGACGACGAGTTTGTCAACTATACCCAAGTGGCGGCCGATTACCGAGAGTTCGGCGAGAGAACGCCCCGCGACCAGAGAATTGTCCAGGCCGGTGCCGGAAGCAACGTCTCGGCTTCCATTCCTCCGACAATCGAGGAAGAGGTTACTGACTATGAAGAAGAAATTTCCATGAGCGAAAACAGCGACGATACGGCTTCCGAAGAGGCGCTTAACGGCGAAGATCCCGTCGAGGATTGGTTGGCAGAAGAAGGTAAAACCTTAAAAGGCCTGCTCACGGAATGGAGTGATCGTTCGGGCTGGAGACTGATTTGGAACACCAACAGAAATTATACCCTTACAGCCGGCGCCATGTTCCGCGGGCGCTTTGCCGACGTGAGCTCGGCATTGATCCGCGCCTTTGCCAGGGCACAGCCGGCGCCGGTAGCAACCTTCTACAAAGGCAACCGCGTCTTGGTCATTGAAACCATGGAGGATGAGAATGCATATAACTAAAATTACAACCGTGACACTGGCGGCATTTGCCTGGGCAAGCCTTTCTTCATGCTCCATTTCCACCAGCATGGACGCAACCGTGGAAAGAGAAGTCGACGCAACAACGAAGTTAAAAGAAGAAGCGAAGATTCCCACCACCAAGGCCAATGACTCTTTGGTCAAGGTCAAAGACGAAATTTGGCTCGGCGACACCAGCGAAGTGGAATATGAGGGACAGCCGCTGCCTTCCTATTTGGAGACCAAAGACGGCATTACCTTGATCAGCAATCGTCCGATCACCCTGTTTGAAATCGGCGACATGATCAATAAAATCACCTCGCTGGGCGTTCGTTATGCACCGCAGCTGGAGGCTGACGTCTTCAAAAATGCCGAAGCCAACAAGCCGACGCCGGAATCCATCAACGTCGACTGGACGGAACCAAACAAAATGCTTTTGTCTTATCAGGGGCCGTTGAGCGGTTTGCTCAATGAAGTCGCCAATCGGTTCGGTATTTGGTGGAAATACGAAAAAGGCGAGATCATGTTCTACAAGTACATCACCAAGACCTTTGTCGTCTACAGTCTGCCGACAAAACCAAACTTGTCGGTGAACGTGGGAGGCAACTCTTCTTCCGGAGGCGGCAGTTCGTCCATCTCGCTGTCAAGCTCGGCGGAAGTTGAATTATGGGGGAACATCGAAAAGACAATTACTTCCATGATCGACAGCGGCGCAAAACTGACAATGTCTCCGGCTGACGGGACGATCTCTCTGACGGCGACGCCCAATGACATCAAAAAAGTGGCAAAATACATTAACGAACAAAATGCCCGTTTATCCAGGCAAGTGGCCATCAGCGTTAAAATTCTGCAGGTTACTTTGGACGATTCCGACAAATACGGCCTGAATCTTAAAGCTGTTTTTGACGACGGAGTCACCAAAATCGGCATGGCCGGCGCTTCCGGCGTGGCTACCGGTGACGGAATGTCCGATACGCTTTCCTGGGGATTGATCAGCGGCAACTGGACGGCCGACGCTGCCGTGCAGGCTTTGTCGACGCAGAAGACCACCAGCTTGATCACCAGCGGTACGGTGACGACGCTGAACAACAAGCCGGCGCCGATCCAGGTGATGACCAAAGAAAACTACATTGCCGAAATGACCAAAACCAACAGCGGAACGGACGGCAATAACTATGACATCTCGGTAACCACGGAAGAAGTCGAATACGGCTTTACCCTGGATGTTTTGCCGCGTATTCTCGAACACGGCCGGATGTTGATCATGTTCAACCTGACGCTGTCGGACCTGATTTCTCTGGAAGCGGTCAACTTCGGAAACGAAGAAGACAACCAATATATTCAGAACCCAAAGATCGAATCTCGCGGTTTTACGCAGGAAGTGGCCATGACTTCCGGAGAATCGTTGATTTTGACCGGGTATGAAAAAGTCTCGAACGAAACATCCAAAGAAGGAACAGGATCGGCGACCAATTCGCTCTTGGGCGGAAACGCACAGGCGGCAAAAAAACGCAGCGTGTTGGTCATCATTTTGACACCGGTGGTTTTGGAATCGCCGCTGACCCCGGAATCGCGGATGAAAGACCTGTAATTCTCACGGAGAAAAAGAGTGCTGGAAGAAGCTAAATTATTGGAAGAAGATTATGACGAGAAAACCGCCAAGCGATCTTGGGGAACCAAAATCGCGGTGGACGGCATAACTTATGCAACCAGCTTGTTCTGGCAGCCTTTGCAGAATAAAGACGATCCCTTTATGGAGGTGGAAGAAGCCTCCGCCGGGGTTCTCGAAGGCGCCGACCTGTTTTGCATCAAGGGCGGAAAAGCGCCGCAGTTCGGTATCTGCGTCTCGCACGAGGGGTACAAAAGCGGCGAAAACGTCGCGGCGGTTTCGCTGGCTTCGGCCATGTCGGACAAGGCTTCTTTCATTGCCGTCTTTAAGGTTAACGAAGGTTGGTGGTATGTCTGTATCCGCAACGATATTATCCTTTCCGACGGCGATATGCTGTTTTTGAAAGAGGAAGACGCCAGAAACCAATTTATGTCCATGCTGGCCGTGCCCGATTGGGGCCGCAAAATTGCGCCGGCGGAATGGGGTATCGAAGAAACCGAAGAAGTTCAGCTCAGCGGGCTCTTGTCCAAAGGCGTCAAGTCTAAGCTGCAAAAGATCAAAGCCTTGCGCGGCGCCAAGCTGCTGATGGTCGTCGTAATTTCGGCGGTCGTGGGCATTTGGCTGGTCTCCAGCTTGATTGACAAGATTTTTCTGACTCCGACCAAAAGGCCGGTGGTCGTGCCGGTACAACCCAAAGTCGTTCCTAAGATTGAGAAGCTTCCCGAAGTCAAACCTTGGGAAAAGCTCAATGATCCGACACAGACGATGAAAGAGTGCTACGAAGGCGTACAGGACGTGGTTAAGATTATGCCGCCGGGCTGGGAGATCGGACCGGTCGCCTGTTCGGCCAACGGTGTCATGACCTCTTGGAGCATGAAGATCGGTCGTTTGTCTTGGGCGCAAAAAGCGCTTGACCAGTCGGGCTTAGTCTTTTCGGGCCGTTCGTTTTCCGACAACGGCACCAATTTGGCGGTTACCATGCCGTTGAACAAAATTTCGCAGATTTCTTCCCCGCCGATGAAAAATATGGAAGACCTGCGCAATACGGTCAATGATTTGTTTCAATCCATCGGGCAACAGATCTCTTTGAGCCGGACATCCTACACTTCTCCGGAAAAAACGGTTTATCCGGCTTTGGGTTTTCGCTTCTCGTCACGGTATAATCCAATAATATGGACGGATTTGTTAACAAAATTTTCAGGACTTGAGATTAAGAATATAAAATATACTCCGAGTAATGAAACTTGGGAATATGAGGGGATCATCTATGCATTATGAAATTAAAAAGACATTAGGCACTACCGCATTGGCTCTGGTTCTTTGCGCTGCCGCGGCTTTTGAAAGCCGGGCGCAGGGCGTGGTCACCCTTGAAGAAGAAACCATTCCCCTGACCAACGGCCAGCAAAGCAAGTCTACGCTTGACGATCCCAGCATTCCGGACGAGATTTCCCTATTTGAAGAAGAAGGGGAAGCCGTTCCCGCCGCCGCTCCCGCAGCGGGACTGGTAACGCCGCCGTCTTCGGGGACTCTGCCCTTTGGCGCGGAAGAAGCCGCCAATACCAACGTTGTTCCCTCACCGGTACCGCCGGCAGCATCCCCCGCTCCGCAACCGCAGGGGTTGGAACTGAATCTGCCGCAAGACCTGCCGGAAACTGAGGAAGAAAAAGCACCGGTTTTGGCAGCAAAAGAGCCTGACAACGGCATTCTCGGCACGGGAACGGCCGTGATTGACGATAATTTGTTCTCGCAGATGTCCGACATTGAAAAACAAACGGCGCTTTTGTCTTTGGAACTGCGGCGCGAAAAGGTGAAAAACGAAATCGAAGCCATTAAAAACCAGCGACAAAAGGCCATTGACGAAGAAAAAGCCAAAGCCGAAGAAAAAGAACGCAAAAAGATCGAATGGGAAAAAGAGCAGGAACAAAAAGTCATTCAGGAAAAGCAAAAACTGCGGGAATTGGACATCCAATACGAAAAGGCACGGCAGGAAAAGCTCTTGAAAGCCTATAAAAATCAGATGTTGGAAGAGACGCAGAAATGGGTCAAGAACAACGGCGACCTGTATTTGCAAATGAACCAATTGAAAAACGAGAAAAAAGAACTCGTTGCAGACATCAGCGCCAAATTTGACGAGATCGCCCAACTGGCTGCGACAGCCAATCAAGACGCGGCCGCGGCAAAAGAAGCTTTCGCCCAACAGGTTAATGACCTGCAGACGCAGATTTCCATTCTGAAAGCCAGAATAGAGGCTCAGGAAAGAGAAATGCAGGCCAAACAAAATCCGTTTGCCGAAGGGGAAGAAGCCGTCGAGGAAACAAAAGTCGAAGCGGAGCCGGTTGTCGTCGAAGAAGTCATTAAACTTTCGGACCTATACGCCGTTATGGAAATTCGCGGCAAAGGAGGCGAACTGATTGCCAAACTGATCAACAAAGACGGCACGCCGTTTATGGTTAAGGTCGGGACGGCTTTACAGACCGGACACATTGTCGACGAGATTACCTCAACTTATATCCGGGCTGACAAAGGCGGCATCAAAGATTATCTTTATTTCGCCGCCGGCGGCATTCTGGACAAAGAACCGCTTAAAACCGACATTACCCTTAAGGATTCCGTGGAAAACGCAACGGCGATCAAAGAAGACAACGATCCAGATTCTCCGGCAAACAGGTTTTTGAAAACCAGTACGACAATTCCGGGAATGGGCAATGACATGATTATCAGGTAATGACAGGAAATGGCTGAGGAAAATGAGGAATTAGAAGAGACGACGTCCAACGGTGCCGCAGAAACGACGGCAGCCGCAGCTCAACCTGAAACAGCACCCGAAAAAAAGTCCTTGGGACGAATTGAACAATATTTTGCCAACGGCAACAAGCTGCAGACTCTGCCTGGGTCGTCTCTGGTCATAAACGATGATACGCGACGCCTTTTGGCGCTGTTTACCGACGGGCGTTTCCTGGTTTCGGAATCGCACAAATTCGACGGCCGGGTCATGAGCTTTGAGGTTTTGGCCCGCAAGCGCAAGCTTAACATCGCCAAGCCTACCTATGTTTCTCAAAACGAATTAAACGCCGTTTATGCTTTCGGCGAAAGAAACCAGACCTCGGCGGAAGTCGACACCGACCTCGACCAACTGCAAATGCAGAAAGACTTCGTCAACGTCGTGGCGCGGGCGGCCAGTCAAAAAGTGTCGGATATTCACATTGTGGTGGCGGACAACACACAGATCATGTTTCGCGTCAACGGCATGATGCAGACCGAAATGGAATATAACAAAGAATGGGGAGAATCCTTTGTGCGCGCGGCTTTCGCCTCTGCCGACATTTCCGACTCAAACTATGCGCAAAACGAATTTCAGGGCGCACAAAAGCTTGGTTCGACCCCGTTGCGCGGATCCAAAGGCAAACTGATGCTGCCGCACAACGTTTTGGCCATCCGCCTGCAGTTTAACCCGATCGCTTTCGGATCGCAGTATTTGGTCATGCGTCTGCTTTATGCCGACGACAACCCCGACGGTTCGGGCGACTTGGCGGCTTTGGGCTTCGGCGAATATGAGGAAGAATTGTTTTATCGTCTGCGCGCCGTACCGGTGGGGCTCAGCATCATCGCCGGGCCGACGGGATCGGGAAAGTCGACGACGCTGCAAAGAAACATGATCAAACTGCTGCAGGAGAAGAATTACGAACTAAATCTTCTGACCGTGGAAGACCCTCCGGAATATCCTATTCCCGGTGCCAGACAAATGCCGGTGACCAACGCCAATACCGAAGAAGAAAAGGCCGAACAGTTTACTAAAGCGCTTTCGGCGGCTTTGCGTTCCGACCCGGATGTGATTATGGTGGGAGAAATCCGCGCTTTGGCCGCGGCGCAACTGACTTTTCAGGGAGCGCTTTCCGGTCACGGAATGTGGTCTACGCTGCACGCCAACTCGGCGCCGGCCATTTTGATGCGTTTGCGAGACATGGGCGTGGAAACATTTAAACTGCTTGATCCCGAGTTGATCAAAGGGCTGATCTCTCAGCGTTTGTTCAGAAAACTCTGTCCGCATTGCCGGGTGTCGGTAAAGGAAAGGCTTGACGCCCCGTCGGTGAAAAGGCTGAAAACGGCTTTGGGAGATTTCGGAATCGAAAACACTTTCGTGCGCGGTCCGGGCTGCAAATTCTGCAACAACCTCGGCATCAAAGGACGTATGTGCGTGCCGGAAATCATTTTGCCGGATGCCATGTTTTTGGAATTGATGGTCAACGGCGAAACCCGCAAAGCCATCGACTACTGGACCAGCGACCTGAACGGACGCACCCTCAAGGACGCCGCCATTGAACGCATGCTTAAAGGCTATATTGATTTAGACGAAGTGGAACGCTGGACCGGCTTGTTAGACCAGCGTCCGGTATATTAAGGAAAAAGGCCATGGCAATTGAACCTAAACGCTCGGAAGCAATGCAAAACGCCATCCGCCGCTTTAACAAGGTGGAAGAATATTATGCAAGGATGATCATTAAGATGTCCAATGGCGTTCGCCTGAAAATTTATCGCAAAATCGCTTCTCTGATGCGCAACCGATTTTCTTTGATGAACGCGCTTGACATGCTTTACGACAGTGCCAGCAACGGCGGCAAGAATCCCGGCGAACCTTTGGCCATCGCTTTGGCCCATTGGGGCCGTTCGCTGCAAAACGGCGAACCTTTTTCCGACGCTTTGCGCGGTTGGGCGCCTGACCGGGAAAGACTGATGCTTTCCGTCGGCGACGTTTCCGACCTGGAAGGAGCTTTGGTGAACTTGATCCGCGTGACCGAAGGATCCACCAAGATGATTCGTCCGATTGTTGGCGCCATCGCTTATCCGAGTTTTTTGTTTATGATGGCGGTTTTGATCATTTATGCCATCGGGGTTTACATGGTGCCGCCGATGGTCGACGCGGCACCTTCCGTCCGCTGGACCGGTTTGGCACGCAATTTGGTCGATTTGTCGGGTTGGATCAGCAAATATTGGATGGTGGCTTTTGCGACCTTGCCGGTGATCATGGCCATTATTTATTTTACCATCGGCGTTTGGACCGGGCAAATCCGCGCTTGGTTTGATCATGTTCCGCCTTGGTCCCTGTATAAGATTTTTACCGGAATCAGCTGGCTTTTGGCACTTTCGGCCTTAGTTAAGGGCGGAACGCCGGTCTCCACCGCCATGCGCGCTTTGCGGCGAGACGCCAGCCGGTATTTGAAGGAACGGATCGACAAGACGCTGATTTACGTCAACAACGGTGACAACCTGGGACAGGCGTTAAGCAAAACCGGCCTGACATTTCCAGATCCCGAGATTATCGCCGATTTGAAAATCTATTCCGAACTGGACAATTTTGAAGAAGCCCTGGAAAATTTGGCAAACGAATGGCTGGAGGAATCCGTTTATCTGATTGAGCAGAAAGCTTCCATCTTGAACATGGTTGCGTTATTGGCCATTGCCGGCGTCATCGCCTGGGCGGTGATGGGTACTTTTGAGATGCAAGACCAAATTACCAGCAGTATGGGAGCTTAAAAAAATGTCCGTCTCGGCATTTGTGAGCAAAATCCGTTTCATCAGCCGCCGAAAGCTTTGTGCCGCGGCGGCAGGCGCAGTCGGACTTTTGATTCTGATCTTGGTTTTGCCCTTTACCTGCTCTTCGCCGCGAGAATCGACCCAAGTTCAGGTCGCGGCTGCTCAGATAGAAGCCCTGCAACAGAAGATACAGCGCTTTTACCGCAATCGTCCCAGCTATTGGGGCCTTAACAACAAAGAAGTTCTCAACAATCGGTTATATCCCGAAGGAATGGCGGTTGACGGCCGATTGTTGAGCCCTTTTCAGACGGAAATCAAAATCGGTACCGGCAAAGAAGGTTATACCGTTATGCCGGGGAGCCGTTTTTTTGACATTGTCCTCACAGGTCTTGACAAAAAAAACTGCGAGGCTCTTGCAGCCCACAACTTCAACGACAGCTTCATGTTGAACGTGGTCCTCTTCAGTGTCTTCAATAAAAAATTTGAAGAAAATTATACTTGGGGGGGTAAAAAGAAGTTGCCAATTAATTATAAAAAGATTAAAGATATATGTATTGAGAAAAACACATTGCTCTGGCGTGTTGAATAATCAAGAACAAAGCCACAGACTTTGACTACATATATCAGGAGATCTTTTACATGAAGCAATGGAGAAAAACTGAACAAGCGGGCCGTTCCATGGTGGAAATGCTCGGCGTGCTGGCTATTATCGGCGTCTTGTCGGTCGGCGGTATTTCCGGCTATTCTAAGGCGATGGCCAAATTTAAGCTGACAAAAGCGCAAGACCAAATGTCGATGCTGCTGATTAATATCCGTACAGCCTATGCCACGGCGGCAAGTTATGACGGCTTGACAACGGAAACGGCTTATCAATACAATATTTTGCCGCAGGACATGGTTCAGACTTCCAGCGTTTTTGTCAACGCTTTCGGCGGCGAGGTAGAAGTTTTGACCCCAACCAACAAAGCGCGCTTTCAGATCATCTTCCGCGGCTTGGGACGCGAAACCTGTACTTCTCTGGCATCTTCCGACTGGGGTACTGAAGGTTTGCTCGGCGTTGACGTGAACGCCACGGGAACCTTTGCCGCCGATACGGCGCCGGCTCATACACCCGGCGGTACAACTGACGCGACGAAACTTCCCATTCCTTTAGGCCAGGCTGCGACGGAATGCGCCTCCAAGGATACGGGGAACGCCATTCGCTGGACTTATTACTAAAGTTTATATTCAGCCTGAAAATCCCCGTTTTCCGGGGATTTTTCAGCTAAATTTTTATGACTAAAGATACTCTTGTTCAGACTTTGTTAATTGGTTAAACTATATACTGAAAAGAGTGACTTAAGCAGGAGAAAGACCATGTCTACAATCGCAAAAATCGAACAGGCCGGGCGTTCCATGGTGGAAATGCTTGGCGTGCTGGCCATTATCGGCGTTTTGTCGGTCGGCGGCATTTCCGGTTATTCCAAGGCCATGGCCAAGTATAAGTTAACAAAAGCACAAGACCAAATGTCGATGCTGTTGATCAATATTCGGACGGCTTATGCCACTTCTTCGGGCTATGCCGGGCTGACGACGCAGACGGCTTACGAATATAATATTCTGCCCAAGGAAATGGCTCAAACCTCAACCCAATTCGTCAACGCTTTCGGCGGTGAAATCGTGGTGGGAACGGATACGGACTCCCGGTTTACGATTGAACTGCGCGGCCTGGGTAAAGAAACCTGCATCTCCCTGGCGACTTCCGACTGGGGTACCGAAGGTCTGCACAGCATTGAAGTCGGTACAGCTTCCGACGGATCGGCGGCGCCGACGTTTAACGAATCCCACACTTTGCAATATTCCGACGATATTGAGCGCAGCCTGCCGATCGTCTTGTCACGGGCAAATATCGAATGTGCCTCAAAAGACGCGACAAATGCCATTCGCTGGACTTATTACTGACATCGTTCCATGGTCTTTCCTCAAATTGACCCCGTGGCTTCGCGGGGCTTTTTGTCTATCAAACGTTCATGATTTCTTAATTTATTTTCCTTATAATTGAAAATAAGATTTGACGCTTTTCCTTCTTTTTCGGCAAGCAAACCGGAAGAAAAGGTTGTGCCGTCTTACGGTTGCACAAAACAAATTATTAAGATGAGGAGAAAAAAATATGTTAAAGTTTTCGAGAATCGAACAAGCCGGACGTTCCATGGTGGAAATGCTCGGCGTGCTGGCCATTATCGGCGTCTTGTCGGTCGGCGGTATTTCCGGTTATTCCAAGGCCATGGCCAAGTTTAAGCTGACCAAGGCGCAGGATCAAATGTCGATGCTGTTGATCAATATTCGGACGGCCTATGCCACGGCCTCCAGTTACTCCGGTTTGGAAACGGAAACGGCTTATCAATACAATATCTTGCCGCAAGACATGGTTCAGACTTCCAGCGTTTTCGTCAACGCTTTCGGCGGTGCGGTAGAGATCGGAACAGGTTCCAAAACCGATGCCGCCGATGTTTCGCGTTTTTACATAAAATTCAGTGGGTTAGGTAAAGAAACCTGTGCTTCTTTGGCCTCCTCCGACTGGGGTACCGAAGGTTTGGCCGGTATTATGGTGGGAACGGCCGGTTATCATACGCCCGGCGGCGGCGGTGACGGAGCCAAAGGCAAACTGCCGATCACTTTAAAAGACGCAAACAGTGAAGGCTACTGCGACACCAAAGACGCCACCAACACCATTACCTGGTATTATTACTAGTTTCTTTTTGACTCCTCTGATCGGGCCCTGTTTTATCAGGGCCTTTTTTATAACTTCGGAATAACTAAAGTTATAATCCTCTGATCCCTTTTTATGGCTAAGGAGATATTGTCGCCGTTAAGGGGCTTTGCTATAATTTCCCTATAGAGTGAAAAATTTTTTTTAAGGAGAAAGATCATGTTAACATTCACAAAAATCGAACAAGCCGGACGTTCCATGGTGGAAATGCTCGGCGTGCTGGCCATTATCGGTGTCTTGTCGGTCGGCGGTATTTCCGGTTATTCCAAAGCCATGGCCAAATTTAAGCTGACCAAGGCGCAGGATCAAATGTCGATGTTATTGATCAACATTCGGACGGCCTATGCCACGGCTTCCAGTTATGCGGGTTTGACCACGGAAACGGCTTATCAATACAATATTTTGCCGCAAGACATGGTGCAAACTTCCAAAAAGTTCGTCAATGCCTTCGGCGGTGACGTTGTCGTCAAGGCTCAGGATGGCAACGTGGCACGTTTCCAAATCGAGTTCAAAGGCTTGGGACGCGAAACTTGTACTTCTCTGGCATCTTCCGACTGGGGTACTGAAGGTTTGTACAGTATTCAAGTCAGCAGCGGTTCTTCCGGCAGCTCTTCCGACGGAGGGGATGAGGACGTTTCTTCCGGGGGCGGTAATGTTCATACACCCGGCGGCACAACCCTTACGACCGAGCTCCCCATTTCGCTGGGACAGGCTGCAGCCGAATGCGCCTCCAAGGACACCAACAACAGCATTCTTTGGACCTATTACTAACCTCGCGTCAGCGGATCTTCTCCGGCCCTGCCCTTGTGGCAGGGCTTTTTTAGGACAATATATTGCTGAAACTTAGGCTTATTGTTTGAGCAAGGTTTTGATCAGCAACGGCATCTTATAAAAACTATAGGTACTGCGATGAGGGCGCGTGGCGCGTTTGTCATAAATCAGCAGCAGCGTGTCTTCTTTTTCCAGAACGTCGGCCGCGTGATCAGAATAAACAATAAACAAAGAATCGTTCGGCGCTTGGGTTATCAGACGTTGCAGCGCTTGGTCCACATAATTCATGCTGTTATAATAGAGCTCTCGGCGATTTCCGGGACGAGAAAAAGGTTTCCGATGGATTTCGCCGACTTCAAAAGGTTCGTGTGAACTGACGGTAATGATGAAATTGAACTTCTTGGGCGCCGGATTTTTGCGGTTGTCTTCGCTCACAAAGGACAAAAGATCCGCATCACGGTAACCCCATTTGCCTTCTTTTGCGGTTATGGGCAGGTCTTCACTGAAATAAAGGCGATCAAAGGCCATTCGTTCATAATTGACGCCGCGCTCATAAAAACGACGGGTAAAACCATGGTAAAAACTGTTATAATAGCCCTTTTGTCGCATGATCTTCGGCAGGGTTTCTACTTCCCGATAAACCTTCCAGGGATGCAGGTAATACATCACCATGTAAAAATCTCGGGAATTGGTCGCGCCGGTCAAAATCGTAAAATCAACGTTGGACGAGGCATAATGCGGCGCATCCGTCAAGTGGTAGACCACCGCGGAATCGGCGATTTGGTTCAAAAAAGGCATCAGCGGCTTCTGATTGACCCGCGCGCTGAAAGCTTGGTAGTCAAAACTTTCCACCTGAATCAAATAAACGTTGTTCGGCAGGGACAAGCCTTGAAGTTCCGGCGGCAAGGTCTCAAGGGTTTCGGCGGAGGCCTCCACGGTCTTGTCGATCAGAAGGCTGCGGTCCAGGGTAGTAAAGACCTCATAAATCCAGGCTTGCGGATACCCCAGACTGGCAGCATAAATCCGAAAATCCATGTTATAGAACGGCTGACGGTGAAAGTTGCGGAAAGTGACGACGCCCAAGGCCAGAAAAGGCACAAAAAACACCAAGCGAAACAAACCGGCCGGGTATAAGGGGCGATACCAACGCTTCATGAAAACGATTTTAAACAGCAGCGCGACCAATACAAGTCCGATCTGCCAATTCCATAAAGACCGCGGGCTCTTGCCGGCAAAAGTCAGCCCTTCATATAATTGCGTCGTCGCAATCGTCAGCGTCAGGGGATCTTCAAAATGACGATGATAAAGCAACAACAGCCAAAAGACCAACGCTTCCGCAACAAAAAAGGTAATTCCCCAACGTCGCCGCAGCGTCAGCAAAAAGCCGAAAAACAACAATGCCTGAAAATAAACGACAAAGGCATAAGCGCTGCCAAAATCGATATGCGGAAACAACTGCAAATGCATCAGCAGCGGTTCTAAACTGACAATAAACAAAAACAACAAAGTCTGCGGCATTTTTTCCTGCGTCACTGGTTGATGCGTTATCTTAACGTCTTTTAAGTTTTATTAAGATAGTTTTGCTAGACTTATACTCAGAAAATTTTTGATTCGAGGTGAAATATGGCAAAAATCAACGACATCGTCTTTTCCGACATTTATATTACGCCGGACAAACAAGCGTTTATTTCAGACAAAAGGACGCCGAACGGCCTGGCAATTATCGAACCGGACGATCTGAAAGAGTTCATCGAACTGCTCGAAAAGACCTGGGACGGCGAAAACCCCAGCTACTCTATTTTGTATGAAGGCCTGTTTTACCGCATTGAACGAACAAAAAGCATTTACGGTATTCAATATTGCGCCCGCAAAATGCCGCCGCAGGTGCCGGCTTTCAGTTCCCTCGGTTTTCCGCCGGAATTGGCGCATTATCTGCTGTCACTGAGCAACACCTCCGGCTTGATCTTATGGTCAGGACCGACAGGACAAGGCAAAACGACTTCCATCTCCAGTCTGCTGAAAGAATATCTTAATACCGAAGGCGGTTTCGCCTACACGATTGAAGACCCGACGGAACAGCCGTTGGACGGCGTTTATCACTCGCTGCGAGGCGGCCTCGGACTTTGTAAGCAAACCGTGCCGGAAAACGGCCAATGGGGCGAATCCTTAAAATCGGCCCTGCGTTCCAAGCCGCGTTATATCTTGGTGGGCGAAATCCTGACGCCGGAAACCGCCAGCGAAGTTCTGCGGGCGGCGACATCCGGGCATTTGGTTTTGTCGACGATTCATGCCAACAACGTCACCGATGCCATTACCTCGGTAGTGAAATATGCTGCCTCAACCTCCATGAGCGAAGAGTTGGCTTATGACCTCTTCTCCCGCGGCATGCTCGGCGTTTTGCACCAGGTTTTGGCCGGGGTCACCATCAAAAAACCGGCAACCACTTTTTTGTTTGCCAATCCGGACACCACAAAAGGCGACCAGGTACGCGGCATTATCAAAAGCGGCCGCCTCAATCTGGCAACGTCCATAGAAATGCAGATGACGCGCATGAGCCGCGGCATGAGCCTCTTCCCGGATATTTGACTTTTGGGGCTTATTCGACGTCCCAAGGAAAAACTACCCAACGGTCTGGCAATTCGACGGCGCAGAGATCCACTTGGCTGCGGCCGGCAGGTTTGCTGTAAACCGTGACGTAACGGGCCTTGGGATACAAACGACGCAACAGGCGAAAGGTCCTGCCGCTGTCGGAAAGGTCATCGACAATCAGCGTTTGTTCATCCGCCTGCAGGCCGGTATCCAAAATTTCCACGTCTTCGTCCCGACGGGCGGCAGCACCGTCATAACTGACCATGTTCAGGCTTTGGCAGTTTCTGATGTTTAATTCATAAGCCAAAGTTCCGGCCGGAAGCAGACCGCCGCGGCTGACGGCGATGATTTGGCGATAAACGCCTTCCTCTCTGATTTTTTCGGCCAATTGTTTGACGTGACGGTGAAACTCTTCCCAGCTGATGTATTGTTTGTCCTTCATGGCTTATCCGTGTTGAGCCTTTAGTTTGTAGATATAGTCGATAACATCTGGATCGTCCCATTCCACGGAACCGCGAATCCGTCCGATCTCCTGCCCTTTGGTATTGATCAGCACCGTATTGGGAAAGCGGAAGATACCCAAGTTCTCCGCCAATTTGCCTTGATCGTCGTTATAAATCTCCAAGCCGGCGGCGTCATATTTCTTCAAAAAACGGCGTTCTTCGTCCAGGTTGTTCCATTCGCTGGTCTTGGAAAGCAACACCACCCGAATCCGATCATCTTTGACTTTGTCGGCAAAAATTTGCAGATTGTCCAACTCCTTGACGCAAGGAGCGCAATAGCGCGACCAGATGACCAGAATGACAAAATCGCCCTGAAAATCGGTCATTTTCAGTTTTTTGCCGGATTCATGGGTGATCGGCGTGGAAGGGAGTTCCCGCGGTTGGTCATAAATGTTTAAATTGCTTTCCGCCGCAGCCGCACAAGGAAAAAACAGCAGCGACGCAGCCAAAACCGTTAGATATTTTTTTAACATGCTTCCGGCCTCTTAATTGTTGCTTAACTCTTATCCGTATAATATAAACAGAAATATCAGAGATACAAGCGATAAGGATGAAGCTATGAAATCTATATGTGTGTTTGCGGCAGTTTTGGCAGTGCTTTTGTCATTAAGTGCCTGTGGAAAAACCTCTCGTCCCGAACCGGTGCCGGGAAGCGGTTATCCGCACATTTATCCGCGTCGTTAACAACAAGAGGCTAAAAACATGGTTGCGCAAGAAAACAATTTCGGCGAGGAGATGATCCCTTATGTGGAATTTGCCGACAACGCCAACGAAAGAACGCCCTGTGTCCTGGTACTGGACTGTTCCGGATCTATGCGCGGCGAACCGATCAAACAACTGAACGCCGGTCTGAAAGCTTTGGAAAAAGAGCTTAAGGAAGACATCGATGCCAGTTCGCGCGTGCAATTGCTGATCATCAAAGCTTTCGGAAAAGACGAAGCGGTCATTTCCTCGGACTGGATTGACGCCATGAACTTTGAAGCGCCGACCATGGAAGCCGGCGGACTGACCCCGCTGGGCAAGGCCATGGAACTGGCTTTGCAAAAAATCGAAGAACAGAAATGTCTTTATGACAGCTGCGGCATTACTTCCAAAAGGCCCTGGATTTTTCTTATCAGCGACGGTGAACCGACGGATTATGACTGGGAAATCGTGGCGGAAAAATGCCGGTTTGCGCAAAAAAACAAAAAAGTCGTGGTGCATGCGGTGGGAACTCAAGGTGCCAATCTCGACAAGTTGGCAAAGTTCTCGCTAATGTCGCCGAAAAGACTTACCGGCTTGAAATTTACCGAATTTTTCCTTTGGCTCAGCCGCAGCGTTTCCTGCATCTCAAAAGCCGCTCCGAACGTTCCGGACTTACTCGAAGATACAGGCGATTGGGATGAAGAGTAAGACGGCACATATCAAAGTGGCCGCCGCCAGCGTCACCGGCCCCCTGCACAGCACGATGGGCCTGGCCTGCCAGGATTGTTACCAGCATGCGCGGGGGAAAAACTTTGTCGCCGTGGTATCGGACGGCGCCGGGTCGGCCAGATACGGCAAAGTGGGCGCCAGAATCGTCTGCGAAATCGTCTGCAACATGCTTAAAAATGCCGACTTCAACCATATGCGCGTTTATGTTACCAAAGCCATTGCCACCGCTCGGCAAAGGCTTTCCCTACATCGTCTCAACGCCGGAAAAAACGATGAAAATATTGAGCATTTTGCCGCAACGGTCGTCGGGGCGGTTGTTCACGACAATCGGGGGCTTTTCTTCCACATCGGCGACGGCGCGGCGATTGCCATTTATGACCAGGCCTGCGACAACTTTGTCGTTTCCCGGCCGGAAAACGGCCGTTTTTCCTGCGAGACCTATTTTTATACGCAAAACGAATGGCTCGAAAATCTGCGGTTTACGGAATTTGAAAACGCCAAAAACCTGTTTTTGATGAGCGACGGGCTGACGAATTTTTCCTTCTGTAACGACTTCCAGGAAATCGACAAAGGCTTTATTCCGCCGATCAATGACTTTCTCTGCAACAGCTCTCTTAAATCAAAATCCGAACGGGCCCTGCGCAATACGCTCAATACGCCGCGGGCTCAAAAGCTCAATTCTGACGACAAAACGCTTTTATGGGTCAAACTATGATAGAAACCGCCAGCGAAAATTATTACAACGCCATTTATCCCGACGGAAGTTTTGAAAAAATCCGCCTCGGAGAATTGATCAACCGCGGCGGCGCAGCCGGAAAAATTTATCGTCAGGAAGGTAAACCGGGCGTGGTGGCCAAGATTTTTCACAATTTGAACAAAAGCGCGACAAACCGCAAAAAACTGGAAGCCATGCTGCTCAACCGACCAAACTTTCCGCCGGCAGTCAAAAACGGCGTAGAATATCCGCAAATTGCCTGGCCGACGGCGCTGCTGGAAGACGACAAAGGCTTTTGCGTCGGTTATCTGATGCCTTTGATCAACATGGATGAGGCAGTCTCTCTTGACCATTTGATGCAAAAAGCCATTCGCAAGAAGTTGAAACTGCCGGAAAAATACGCTTATCGGGTTTTCGCCGCCTATAACGTTGCTTCCATGGCGGCGGCGCTGCATCAGTGCGGCCATTACATCGTGGACATGAAGCCCTCCAACATTACGGTCTACAAAGAATCGATGATGGTTGCCATGGTAGACTGCGACGGATTCTCCATCCAGGGCGAAAACAACAACCGTTATCCGGCGGAATTTGTCAGCGAAGAATATATTTACCCCGAAGGCATGGACCAAACCTGCGACGAGATGGGCGAAGAACAAGACAAATTTGCCCTGGCAGTCATCATCTTCAAGCTTCTCAACAACGGCATCCATCCTTTTTCCGGCGTGCCGCGCAAAAGCGACGGCGACATGCTGACCATTCAAAACCGTATTGAGCAATATCATTACGCATACGGATTGTGGCCGGACAGCTACCAGGCGCCGCACCCCTACAGTATTCACGAATATTTTGACAAGCAGACCCTGGAAATGTTTGAAAGGGCCTTTGTCAAAGGCGCAACGCGGCCGAGCGCTCAGGAATGGAAAGACCATCTGTGGAAGATCTTACACAACCTCAAACCCTGCAAAAAAAATCACGACCATGATTATTTCACCGCCAAAGGCTGCGGTTTGTGCATTGCGGAAGAAAAGTTTCGCACCGACATGCAGGGAATCAAAAAACAAAAGGAAACGCCGCAAATGGTGCGCGGAATGGAGGTTTCGCAGATTTCGGTCGAAAACCTCAAGAAGGAAAAGCTGGAAAAGGCCGCTATAGACACTAAGATGCAAAAAATCTCGGCAGTACTGATTGCCGTTTACATGTTGTTTTTTACCTTCTTGTATAAAATCCTGCAGCCTTGGGCGGAAGAGATTCCCAAGATCGGTCTCGGGTTACAGGCGATTATCACCACCGGGCTGATGCTGCTGATTTACACCCTGATCCATCGTTATGAAGATCGGTTGCCGCCGCTTAAAAACCGGGCCTTGGCGCAAATGCTGCAGGTTTATGCCTTGATTTGCATCATCATTGCCTTGGTCTCCATTAACGACATTCCCAAAAACCTGTTTCAGCTGGCCCCCTAACCGGCAAGGTCCGATTTTAAGAAACCGTCGGCCTGCATGCGGTAGAAACTGCAATAAGCGCCTTTTTTGCGAATCAGGGCCTTGTGACTGCCGCTTTCGACAATGCGTCCAGCATCCATGACAACGATCCGATCCATTTCGCGCAGGGTCGACAAACGGTGGGCGATGGCAATAACAGTTTTGCCTTTCATCAATTCTTTCAGCGAATCCTGAATGAACTTTTCGCTCTCACTGTCCAAAGCTGAGGTGGCCTCGTCCAACACCAGAATCGGAGCATTCTTCAAAATGGCACGGGCAATGGCAATCCGCTGTCGTTCCCCGCCTGAAAGCATGACGCCGCGCTCGCCGACCTTGCTTTGATACCCGTGCGGCAAAGCCATGATAAAATCATGACAATAGGCTTTTTTAGCAGCGGTAATCACCTCATCGTCCGTGGCTTTGAGGTTGCCGTAGCGAATGTTTTCCATGATCGTGCGGTTAAACAGGCTGGGATCTTGAGGAATAAAGGCAATCTGCCGGCGCAAAGAATCCTGCGTTACGCGGGAGACGTTAACGCCGCCCAGCAAGATTTCCCCCTTTTGCACGTCATAATAACGCGACAGCAATTTGACCAAGGTTGATTTTCCAGACCCCGAACGGCCGACCAAACCGATTTTTTCTCCGGCGGCGATTTGCAGGCTGAAATTTTCAAACAGCGGCTTATTGCCTTTGTAGTGATAATAAACATCGCAAAAATCAACCGAAGCCTCTTTCGGACGGAGTTCCGCCGCGCCTGGACAATCAAGGACCTCACAGGGTTTTGACAACAAAATCAGCCCGTCGCGAATGCCGCCGTAGTTCTTGAAAAACTGCAGAAAATTCATGGAAATGTTGTTGTAAATATTTGACAGGGTAAGGATAAGGCTCTGAATCAGCACATATTGGGCGACGTTTATTTCGCCTTGGTACCAATACCACAAAGGCAGGGCATAAAAAACGGCCTGCAGCGTGGAACGGATTGTTCCCTGAGAAATGAAGAGGACGGCAAATTGGCGGGTTTCGCGACGATCTGCCAGAGCAGCCTTTTTCATGGCTGCATAATAATGCTTCTTCTCAAAAAGGTAATTGCTGAAGTTTTTGACCAGGGAGGAATTGGTGATGCTGTCGACCAAAATGCCGTTAGCCTCGCTCATGGCCCGGGCACGCGTCTCGGAATAAGGCGACAAACGTCGGCTTAAAAACCATAGGACGACGATCAGGGCAATATTTAAAAACAGCATGATCAGCGACAACTCGACATTGATGCGATAAATGAACAAAAAACTGGTGCCAAGCGCAATCAGAGGCGAAATGAAGCCCCACAAAACCTGATAATAAATGCCGTAACTGCTGTCAATGATGGTTTTGATTTTGCCGGAAATATTCCCGGCCATCTCCTCGGCAAAAAAGGCCGTGGAATGGTTATGGGCATAAGCAAACAAGTCTTTGGCAATACGGCTCATGTAGACGGGAAGGAAACGCGCTTCCAGAAAAATCATAACGTTTAGCAGAAAACCTTTGCCAAAAAGGAATACGGCGGCAAGACCGGCATAAGCCAAAGCCTGGCGCAGCAGAGAGGCGTCTTTGTCAGATACCGAGATGACGTTGACGATTTCCGCCCCGTAATAAAGCGCAATCCGGGTACAGATTTCTCCCAAAGAGATCATCAGCAGGACACTGAAAAACAAAAACTTCAGCTTCGACAGGTATTTCCACAAAAATTTGAAGACGTTTGTCTGCATTGCCACACTCCGTTGTTTTTTGCCAAATTATAGACTTTAATTTTTATTACGCAACCTTGACCTCTTGAAAAAATGACAATTAATAATTATTTGTTGGCAAAAAAAGTAAAAAACTCTCCACAAACATGAATTTCTGTGTTATGTTGTTGCGGAGTTTGATGAAAACTTAAAATTTAATATAGAGGGAAAAAGAGTGAAAGAATTAAAACCAATCATGATTTCCGGGAAAGAGGTTCTGCCTTTGATCGAGGGCGGAAAAGGCATCAACGGAAGCGACGGGCGCAGTTCGGGCGCTTGGGCTCATGAAAACTGCGTCGGGACCTTTTCCGGCGTCAGTCCGGATTTTTATGATTCGACAGGGAACGTCATTTTAGAAAGATTTTTCAAAAAGGCACGCAAAGACCGGCATGAAGAAATGGTGGAATATGCCATTAAGGGCGGTGTTGCTCAAGCTCAGGTCGCACACGAGGTTTCGGGCGGAAACGGCCGTATTCACATGAATATGCTGTGGGAGCTGGCGGATTCTCAACGAATTCTGACCGGTGTGCTGGAAAGGACCCGGGGGCTTATTCACGGCGTGACCTGCGGCGCCGGTCTGCCTTACCACTTGGGTGAACTGGCTTCCAAATTCGGCGTTTATTATTATCCGATCGTTTCTTCGGCACGGGCTTTTCAGGTATTGTGGAAGCGTGCCTACAACAAGTTTGTCGAATATCTCGGCGGCGTGGTTTATGAAGACCCTTGGCTGGCCGGGGGGCATAACGGCTTGTCCAACGCCGAAGACCCCAATCATCCGGAAACGCCGTACATGCGTTTGGTGGAATTGCGACGGGTTATGAACAACCTCGGCCTGCAGGAAAAACCGATCATTTTGGCCGGCGGCGTCTGGGCGCTCAAAGACTGGGAAGATTACATCGACAATCCGGACATCGGCAAAATCGCTTTCCAATTCGGCACCAGACCGATGATCACCAAAGAAAGTCCGATCAGCGACGCCTGGAAAAAAGTGATGATGCAGGTTAAAAAAGGCGACGTTATTTTGCAAAAATTCAGCCCGACAGGTTTTTTCTCTTCGGCTATCAAAAACACCTTTTTGGAAAAACTGATTGCCCGCAAAAATGGAGAAATCGCCTTTTCTCATGAGGCAACTGCCGAGTTTTCGCAGCCGTTGCACATGAGTGAAAGCAAAATCATTTTCATTCGTCCCGAAGACGGCGAAAAGGCCATGAACCAGATCAAGGCCGGCCTAACGGAGATTAAGGAAACGCCGGATCAGACGGTGGTTTTTATGACGCCGGAAGACTGGAAGCAAATGAAAGAGGACCGGGCCAACTGCGTCGGCTGTTTATCGCAATGCCAATTTTCCACTTGGTCTCAGGCTCACGGTACGACCGGACGTTTGCCGGATCCGCGTTCTTATTGCATTCACAAGACGTTGTATGAAGTCGGACACGGCGGCAGCGTCAAAGACCATTTGCTGTTTGCCGGCCACCAGGTTTATCGTTTTGCAACAGATCCTTTGTATCGCAACGGTATTCCTTCGGTTAAAGAATTGATTGACAAAATCAAAAAAGGCGAATAAAAATAATTATTGTCTTTGAACGATTATTTATTTCATTCCTGCGGCCAAAAATTTGGCAACCCCTGAGAAGTCTTCGTTAATACGGAGACTTCTTTCATTTTAAATGGCTTTAATTTTGATCGCTGCAATTGAGACAATAATAACCAATCATTGACATCGCTGTTGACAAAACGTCGTTTACTCTCGGGATTTGCAGTATACTGCATATATTGAAATTCAGGAGAGAGAAATGAACAGCATCAGTCTAACCGCCTCAATGCGATCAAATTTGCTGAGCCTGCAAAATATTACGGGACAGGTTGACTTGACGCAAAATCGTCTCTCCACCGGATTGAAAGTCAATTCGGCAATCGACAACCCTTCTTCCTATTATACCGCGGTTTCTTTAAGCAACCGGGCCAGTGACTTGTCGGCCTTGTTGGATTCCATGGCGCAAGGGATTCAGACAATCAAAGCCGCGACCGAGGGTCTGCAGGCAGGGGCAAGTTTGTTGGAACAAGCTGCCGCCACGGCGACCCAAGCTTTGGAAACGAATCATATTCCCGCCAAGTCTTGGTTTGAAGAGCAAGAAGGCGTGGCTGCGGTGGTTTCCAGCAAAGAAGAACTCTTGGCCGCGCTTAATTCCGGCAAAAAAGGCGACATCGTCATTTATGGCCAGATTGATATGGGCAACACGACAATTACCCTCAAAGAAGGGCAAAATTTGACCGGAATCGGCACTTACGGCATTGCCGACAATGAACGCGGCAAATTCTCGGCTCTCAAATTTGACGTGACCGGTGCGGCTTCAATGCGGATGGTCACACTCTCGACAGGAAGCATTTCCGACTTGAGTATTCATGTGGCCGGGGACGCTCAAAAGAAAGACACTTTTTTAATCAGTGGCAATAATTACAGTAAAATAACGCTGAAAAACCTGGACCTCTATTCTAAAATAGAAAACAGAGGAAATTATGATAAACTGATTTATGGAAGTAATTTAAATGGCAATAATTCAGATCGTGTGATCAATATTTCAGGCATTAACAATTTTTACATGGACGATCCTACGGGAACGCATTTAGGAAAAGTTTTTCAGCATTGTTACGTTGTTACCGATCCGGGAACAGTTCTAAATATAAAAAACGATGACACAATTTTCGAGCTGAGTCGCTGCGAATTTAATGATACTGTTGTTAATGTTCATAACTCTTCTTCTGCTTTTGGCGCATGTGATGTTACCTGCAACGGAGCAACTTTGCTAAATGGGACGCGGGTTAACAGCGGCACGCTGACGCTCAATGACCAAAGTCGGCTTGACAATGCCTCCGTACAGGGCGTAAAAAATCTGATCATAAATTCTGCAGAAGCGGCAATTAACGTTAATGACACTTATCTTCTGAACGCTTCTACGACGTTAAAAGCCGCGGCGGGAAGCAAAATCAGCGTCAAAGGTCAAGTTTACCAACTATTGGAAGATGTTGACCATACAACAACGAAGAATGAAATTCCGCCACAATATCAAAAAGTTGAGGGAGAAACATATACACAGCCGGATTTAAATTGGTTGGATAACTTAGCAACTCAACAGACATATAAGAAAAAGACTGCCGACAAGCCGTACAGCGAGATTATTAAGCAATATGATTTGCTGATCAAAGACAGCTCTTATAAAGGAATTAACTTGCTAAGAGAGCAAGATTTGACGGTGACGTTTAATGAAAACCGTTCGGCACAGTTGTCAGTGCAAGGAAAAGACGCTTCGGCCAAAACTTTGGGGTTGGTGACGACTGATTGGCAAAATCAGGGAGACGTGGTCAAGTCAATTCAAGAACTGACCGAAGCTCTGAATCAGATCCGGCAGATGAGCTCCGAACTCGGCAACTATTACTCTATCGTCACCACGCGGGAGAATTTCACCCAAAACTTGATCAATGTCCTCACCGAGGGCGCCGACAAATTAACCTTAGCTGATATGAACGAGGAATCGGCCAATATGCTGGCCCTGCAAACCCGGCAACAATTGGCGGTCAATTCCCTTTCCTTAGCCTCTCAGGCTTCGCAGTCAATCCTTAGACTGTTTTAAGCTTATAACCGCCCTCATAAGTCATGATCAACTGGGCCGATGGATCTTCGTGTTCCACTTTTTGCCGCAGACGGTAAATATGCGTTTCGATCGTATGCGTCGTCACGTCGGGGCTATATCCCCAGACTTCCTGCAGCAACTCGTTTTTGCCGACAATTCTTTCTTTGGCTTTGTAGAGATATTTGATAACCGCCACTTCCTTTTCCGTCAATTTGACGGTTTCTTTATTGCGCTGATTATAAATTTCCTTTTTCACCGGTTTGAGAATATAACGGTTAAATTTTAGATAGCCATCTGAACTGTTTTCATAACGGTTGATCCCGGATTGCAGTTCATCCAAAAATTGTTCCAGCCGAAAAGGCTTGAACAAAACATGATTAAAACGCTCTTCTACCAGCTCGGTCGCGGAAAGCGAGGTCAGCAAAAATATCGGCGCGGCAACGGCATTGCGTATCAGGCGTTTGCCCTGCTCCACATCCTCGTCTACAATCAGAAGATCAAACATCGTCTTACCGTCATCTTCCCGAAAAACGGTGTAATCCGGCGCATAGAGCGCTATTTGAGCGCTCAAATCATCAGCAAAAGCTTCTTTTTCCGACAAAAATAAAATATTGGGCATTCGTTTTTCCTAAAAATCCAGGCTAACCCCGGCGACATAAGCATAGCCTTGGTTATTAGCTTCCAGATTAGCAGTTTCTCCCTTAAAGTCAACATGAGCGGCAATCAGATAAAACTCAAGCCATTTGTTGTAGCGATATGTGTTGGAAAACATCACCACGTTGTCCTTGTTGGGTTGGTTGTCGGCTCGCGAGGCAAAATAGCTTAACGCCGCTTTGTAAGGACCAAATTCATACCCCAAGCCGACGTCCCAAGCATAGCCCTCGCGGTAGCCGTCAAAAAATGCGGGAAGTCCGCGGGAATCGGCAAGGGGGGAATCCGTCCCGTCGACGTAAGTCCGGCGATATGCTCCGCCTAACGTCCAATTGCCGTAGTTTAGACTCAAGCCTCCCGAAAACTCTTGATCATCGCGATGATATAAGGCGTATCCCAAGCTGAACGTCAATTCTACCGGTCCGATCTCCCGATAATGCTGCAGACCGGCAACATAGCCGTCATCATGCTCATAATCCGCCTCACGGCTGACGAGACCGCGGCGATTATAGATATCCGGCACATAAGAAAAGCCGACGTAAGTGTTGTAAAATTCCGGCGTCATGTAGCTGATTTTCGTCGCAACGCCGTCAGTATTGACATAAGCGGCGTTCAGCGTGGCAAAACGCGTTCCCTCCTTGTTGCGCTGCCAATTGGGATTGCGGATGAAATTGACAATGTCGCGGTTTTTAAAGCCCAAGTCCGGCGCGCCGACACTCAGTTGTTCGGCAATATTAGCGGTTTGTCCCAATATCAGACGGCCGTATTTTGTATCGCCGACGGCATAAATTTCTTCGCCCCATTCGCCTTGGTTATAATCCTTAAGCTCCTGATTGACTCCTGCCATCAAATCCATATTCAGGCTGAAAACAGAATCATAGCTGAGACTGACGGAAAAGTTTCCCTTGGCATTTTGATGATTGCGGCTGCGGCCGGTTTGAAAACGGTTGCTTAAGTCGCCATAGCCATAAAAGCCCTGCAGGTTTCCGGAGTAGTCGTAACTCCAATCCGCCGCCCAAAGCGGCGATGCCGCCAAAAAGAAAAAGCCGGCGAGAAAAAATCTTTTCAACATCATCAAGGTTTCCCGTTTTTTTGTAAAACACTCTTATAATTAATCATAAAACCGGTTAATAAAAGGCAAAGAAAAACATCCCGAACAAAATTCGGGATGTTTTTGAGTTTTTTGTTTCTAAATATCCAGATTGACAACGTTCAGCGCATTGTCCTGAATGAATTCCTTGCGTGGCTCGACCACATCACCCATCAGGGTGGAAAAGACTTCGTCGGCTTCTTCCATATGATCTATCTTCACCTGAAGCAAGGAACGGGCTTCCGGATCCAACGTGGTTTCCCACAATTGTTCGGGGTTCATTTCGCCCAAACCTTTATAGCGCTGAATGGAGATACCTTTCTTGCCGGCAGCCATAACGGCATCGACAAAAGTTACCGGACCGGTGATCTTCTTTTCCAAGCCGTTTTTAGAAATCAAACGGCTTTGCGCGGCAAAGTTCGCCCACAGCGTCTCGCGCATGTCGTTCAGGATTTTTCCTTCCTGGCTTTCCAGCAGGGAAACATCAAAAACATGCTTTTCGGTAACGCCGCGCAGCGTGCGCAAAAAGACCAAACTGCCGTCTTCAGCTTTCTCGGCCTTCCAGCCTTTGTCATATTCAGCTTCAAGCGTATCCAGGCGCTCGGCCAACTTCTCCAAGGCCGTCTGCAGCGCCGGGGCATCGTTCAGAAGCTCCTGATTGAAAAAGCCCATGATTGCCATCTGTTCAACGATCTTTTCAGGGAAATTTTTGCTCAAAGAGCCGATCAACGACCGGACCTTGCGGTTTTTTTCCACCAGGCTGATCAAATCCTGACCCATGATCTGTTCTCCGTCGGCCAACTGAAGCACTGCGTCTTCACAACCGCCGCGAATCAGATAGTCTTCCATTTCATTGTCATCCTTCAGATACAGCACGGAGTTGCCGCGTTTGGCCTTATACAACGGCGGCTGGGCAATGTAGACGTATCCGCGTTCGATCAATTCGGGCATTTGGCGATAAAAGAAGGTCAACAGCAAGGTGCGAATGTGGCTGCCGTCGACATCGGCATCGGCCATCAGTATGATTTTGTGGTAGCGGCATTTGTCGGCGTTAAAATCGTCACGACCGATGCCGGTGCCCAGTGCGGTAATGATCGTACCGATTTCGGCGGAATTGAGCATCTTGTCAAAGCGGGCGCGTTCGACATTGAGGATTTTTCCGCGCAACGGCATAATGGCCTGATTGCGGCGATGACGCCCCTGTTTGGCGGACCCGCCGGCGGAATCTCCCTCAACGATGAAGACTTCAGACAAAGCCGGGTCCTTTTCTTGGCAATCCGCCAGTTTTCCGGGCAGAGAGGCGATATCCAAAACACCTTTTCGACGGGTCAATTCGCGGGCTTTACGGGCAGCTTCGCGGGCGGTAGCGGCTTCAACAATTTTGCCGACAATCAGCCGTGCTTCGTTGGGATGCTCGTCCAACCATTCCTTGAGCTTGTCGCCGACAATGCTTTCCACGACCGGGCGGACTTCGGAAGAAACCAGTTTGTCTTTGGTTTGCGACGAAAACTTCGGATCCGGCACCTTTACAGACATGACACAAGTCAGGCCTTCGCGCATGTCATCACCCGAAAGGACGACTTTTTCTTTTTTGAGCAGTCCGTTTTCGGTCACGTAGTTGTTAAGCGTACGCGTCAAAGCGGCACGAAAACCGGCTAAATGTGTTCCGCCGTCTTTTTGCGGAATGTTATTGGTGAAACAGAGCATGCTTTCGTTATAAGCGTTGGTCCATTGCATGGCAATATCAACCTGCATGTCGTCTTTCTCGCCGGAAAAAGCGATGACTTCTTCGTGCAGCGGCGCCTTGGCCTTGTTGATGTGGTTGACGAAAGCGGTCAGACCTCCTTCATAGTGAAAATCCACTTCGCGGGGTTCCGCTCCGCGATTGTCAATCAGCCGCAGATAGACGCCGGAGTTCAAAAACGCCTTTTCGCGAATGGCACGTTCAAGGGTCTCAAAGCTAAACTCCGTCATGGTAAAAGTCTCCGGCGACGGCAAGAAAGAAACTTCCGTACCGTGGCGTCCCGGTGTTTCGCCGACGACTTTCAAATGCTCGACGACGTTTCCGTGCGAAAAGGTGGCCAGGTGCTCTTTGTCCTCGCGCCAAATACGCAGTTTCAACCAAACGGAAAGCGCGTTCACCACGGAAACACCCACGCCGTGCAGACCGCCGGAAACCTTATAGGAATTGTTATCAAACTTACCGCCGGAATGAAGTTCGGTCATAATGACTTCCGCAGCGGAAACGCCTTCTTCCTTATGCATGCCGACGGGGATGCCGCGGCCGTTGTCGCGAATTGTCGCCGATCCGTCGGGATTCAAAATCACTTCGGTTTTATCGCAGTAACCGGCCAAAGCCTCGTCGATGGCGTTGTCCAAAACCTCATAAATCATATGATGCAGGCCGGACCCGTCATCTGTATCACCGATATACATGCCGGGGCGTTTGCGCACGGCGTCCAGGCCTTTTAAAACCTTAATCGAATCGGCATTATATTCAGCTTCTTCCTTGAGAATTTCTTCCCTGGTCATCTCTTCACTCATGTTTTTTCTTTCTTCCTTTTCAGTACAACAATTTGTTGTTTGAAATATATACTAATATCTTTCTTTTACCAAGCAATAATTCAAAAATTGCACCAATTTTGTGCATAGTTTCTCGCTTAAAACCGGATAATTTATAGACAAAAAACTTTTTTGTGATAAAATGAAAAAAGACAGAACGAAACGAGGTCGGCAATGGCTCCTTTTACAGAAGATTACAAAAAATTTTTACAATCTCCGCAATTTTCCAAAACGGTTATGCTGATCCGATCCATTCACCCACGGCGAAAAGAAAGCGACTTGTTTTCCATGACGAGGGACTTTGCCGAAACGGCGCATCACCTTGGACTGAAAAGCCTTTTTGACGGCTCTTTGGAAGAAAACCGACAACTCGGTTACTGGCGCGAATGTTTTTGCGAAATTGCCCGTCTTGAACCGAAAAACCTGGCTTTGGCCGCGAAAACAGCGGCAAAATTTGCTCAGAATCCCGATTTTCAGCATTTGAGCGATAAAGAAAAAGCCTTGTTTCGGGTCGGATTTGCCCATGCCATGCGACAAGGAGAAAAGGCCGACCTGCTTTCCGACCCCGCTTTTCTTGCCGCCGTCGAGAAAAATCTGACCACCGTCACGGCAACACCGCAATTGCGCCCTTCCGAAAAATTTTCATTGCTGGCGGACATTTATGCCGCAACGCCGGCGTCCCTCCCCTTACGTTTGCCGATTATGACCGCGGCAATCCGCGAATTTCCCGACAGCGGAAAACTGGCGGCGTTCAGCAAAGCCCTGATCGTCTTGTATGAAAACGAACAGCAATTAGACACCACCGGAATCCGAGAAAAGGTGATTCCGGCCGTGGCTGCAGACAATTTTGAAATTGAGCAATTGGCCGGTGATCATGAAATTAAAACCGGATATTACGGTCTTTTCGGTTTTGAAATGAAGCGGATGTCCAATCCTTATACCCCGGAAAACCTGTGCGAACTGGCCTTGTTGTCCAAAGAATTGCCGGCCGTCGACATGCAGCGTCGCGAACAAAACCGCCGTGATGGCATTGAAATCGACGGCATGGGATTGATCGGTCTGCGCGACGCCATCCACCGCGAAGTTCCCGACGTTGAAAAAGTGATTGCGGCTATGGTTGACTTTTATAACGCTCCTGAGCGTCTGAGAGACGAAAAGGCTGACATTTTGCGGGAAACCATCAATGATGCGGCGGATTTGGACTTTTATCCCGAGTATACAAACCGCAGCGTTTATGACCGGGAAACCGTTTGGGAAGATCGGCCAAGCGGGGAAAAAGTGATTGATGTTTTGCGGCGCCTCAACCAAAACATGACCGCCGTCGGTCGGGAAATTCCCCGCGGAACGCCGCCGAAGCTGAAAAAGGCTCTAGAGGCATTTGACGCGGAAAAAACGCCGGAAAACCTTGCGGCCTTTTTGCAACAATTCAACGCTCATTTGCTGAAAAGCATGCAAAGCGGCAAAAGAGGCATTCCGACGACGGACCTTAAATTGATTTTGCTGGCCGACGACATATGCAAAAAGTTTTTGCAAAAAAGGACTTTTCACGACCAAATCGGCGATTATCAACAGCCGTGGTTTGCGGAAGTCTTAAAATTTGCCGATTTGACCTACGGCGCACAAAGCTTTGATCCAACAGAGTTTGACGCCTTTTGCCGGCAGCTGCGCGCGGCACCGGATCCCAAAGCCGCCTATATTCTGGCGCAAAGCCGTCAAAACCCCAAAATTACGGCACAAAGCGACGAGCTCAAAAAACGCCATGCCGCCTATCTGCAGTCCATCGAGGCTTCTTCGCTCTCCTTGGAAGAAAAGGAGTTCAAAAAAGCGGAAATCAACCGACTTTATGAAAACAGACAAAAGAAATTTTGGTCCGGCAACCTTTTGGCAGAAATCTCGGCCTTAACGTATTTCAAAGCGCCGCAAACCCGTTATGAAGAGCGGTATCGCGATGAATTGGAAGCAAAGTTCTTGCAAAACAAAGACGTTGCCGCCTGGGAGGTTTTGCTCGGCCTGAAAAACAAAGGCGGACAGAGCCTTTAATTAATGCGCAGCGGCCCAATTGTCGCCGACGCCGACTTCCGCTAGCAGAGGAACCTCATAATCGACGATGGTTTCCATAGTTTGTTTAATATGCGCCGAAGCGGCTTCGACTTCAGCGTCAGGAACTTCAAAGACCAACTCGTCATGAACCTGCAACAGCATTTCGGCCTTCAGCCCTGCCTCTTGCAAAACGCCGCCGATTTTATTCATCGCCAGTTTGATGATGTCGGCAGCGCCGCCTTGGATCGGAGCATTGATCGCCGCCCTCTCGGCGTTGGCGGCAATACGTTTGTTTTTATCGTTGATGCCGGCAATGGCACATTTGCGCCCAAACGGCGTCAAAACATAGCCGTGTTTGCGGGCGAAGGCGACGGTTTCTTCCATATAGGCTTTGATTTCCGGCATTTGTTGAAAATAAGCATCGATATAAGCCTTGGCCTCGTCGCTGCTGACGCCGATCTGTTTGGCCAAGCCGTATTGCGAGATGCCGTAGACAATGCCAAAATTAATCGCCTTGGCATGACGGCGGAGATCCGACGACACCTGATCATAAGGTACGCCAAAAACCTTGGAGGCGGTAGCGCGGTGAATGTCAACCCCTTCGGCAAAAGCCTGTTTGAGTCCCTTAACGTCGGCAATACTGGCCAGCAAGCGCAGCTCTACTTGACTGTAATCACAGGAAATCAGCTTATGCCCGGGTTTTGCGACAAAACATTCGCGGATTTTTTTGCCTTCCTCCGTTCGAATGGGAATATTTTGCAAGTTTGGGTTAGACGACGCCAAGCGTCCGGTGTTGGCTACGATCTGCGAAAAGGTGGTATGAACGCGGCTGTCCTTGTCCAGAAGTTCGATCAAGGAATCGCTGTAGGTGGACTTTAGCTTGCTTACCGCTCGCCAGTCGAGGATTTTTTGTGCCAAAAGGTTGCCGTCTTCGGCCAATTGTTCCAAAACGTCCGCGCCGGTCTGCCAGGCACCGGTCGGCGTCTTTTTGCCTTTTATGCCTTGCTTGTCAAACAAAATCGCGCCGATTTGCTTGGGCGAACCAATGTTGAACTCTTCGCCGGCCAGCTGATAAATCTCCGCCTCATATTGACGCAGGCGGCCTTCAAAATCCGCGCTTAGCCTGACCAGAGCCGGCGCATTGACCATAATGCCCCTTTCTTCCATCTTTTTAAGAACGGAGATCAGTGGCCGGTCAAAATTTTCATACACGGCGACCTGACGCTCCCTGAGCAGCCGTGGTTTGAACAGCTGATAGAGCCGCAGCGTTATGTCGGCATCCTCGGCCGCATAATCTAAGGCTTTGTCCAACGGCACCAGATCAAAAGTGCATTTGTCTTTGCCGCTGCCGCAGACTTCTTCATAACGAATCGTCTGATAATCCAAAAACAAAGCTGCCAACTCATCCAGGCTGTGGCCGTGTTCGGAACTGTCCAGATCATAAGAAAGAATCGCAGTGTCTTCCAAAGGAAAAATTTGAACGTCTTTTCCCAAAACTTGACCCATAAAATGGAGATCAAACTTGATGTTATGACCGATTTTTAAGATGGATTTGGAAGCAAAAACCGGTGTGAGGCATTTGGCAACCACGGCAGGATCCAATTGGCGGATTTTTTCTTGCGGGTCGGCGGCAAACAAATCCGGATGCGCAGCGGCCGAACGATGATTCAGCGGCACATAGCAGGCTTGACCGGGAGCCACGGCCAAAGAAAAACCGACGATCTTGTCAAAAACCGGATTAAAACCTGTGGTTTCGGTATCAAAGGCGAAGGCCCGCGCCTCGGTAATGCGTTTTACCCAGCTTTTCAGTCCCGCTTCGTCGGTTACCAGTTCATAATTTTTAAATACAGCGTTCGCAGTCCGTCTTTCCGTCAGGTTTGAACACCGTTCAATCTCCCATTTCTCAAGTCTGGGACGCAAATTGTTAAAAGCGTATTTGTCGACAAAGGACATCAGCTTCTCGTGTTCGGGGCAGGCACAGCCGAAGGCGGTTATTTCCCGAGACAGAGGGACGTCGTCTTTCAACGTTACCAATTGCAGGGAAACCCGCGCCTGGTC
Organism: uncultured Alphaproteobacteria bacterium; assembly: GCA_934254925.1. Taxonomy (GTDB): domain Bacteria; phylum Pseudomonadota; class Alphaproteobacteria; order RF32; family CAG-239; genus CAKQMD01. The sequence goes on along the minus strand of CAKQMD010000003.1, from coordinate 21,913 downwards.
CAAGTTGTTCAACAACGCTTCGCGGCGCTTGTTTTGTTTGATCTCCGCCGCATGAGTCAGAACACTTTCCAAGGAGCCATATTCCTCCACCAATTGAGCGGCGGTTTTAAGCCCGATTCCGGGAACGCCGGGAATATTGTCGGTCGAATCGCCGGCCAAAGCCTGGACGTCCACGACCCGATCGGGATAAACGCCGAATTTTTCCCTGACGTCTTCAGGGGTAAAAAACTTGTCTTTCATCGGGTCATAATATTCAACGCCGGGGCGAATCAGCTGCATCAGGTCCTTATCTGCGGAAACGACCACAACTTCCATGCCACCGGCCACAGCCGAAGCCGCATAAGAAGCTATCAGGTCATCGGCCTCATAACCTTCCATCTCCAAATGATTGAGGTTTAGGGCTTCCACCGCCTCGCGGATAATAGGGAACTGCGGAATCAGGTCTTCGGGAATCTCTTTGCGTGTGCCTTTGTAATCGGGAAAAATGTCATTGCGAAAGTTTTGACGCTTGGCATCAAACAGCACCAGGCAATAGTCGCATTGAATTTTTGACGTGAGCTTCAAAAACATATTAGTAAAGCCATAAACGGCATTAACCGGCGTTCCGTCGGGAGCCGTCAGCGGCGGCAAGCCGTAAAACGCCCGAAAGATATATCCGGATCCGTCTATCAAACACACTTTTTTTGCCATCGCGGCCTCCTTTTTTGCAATTTGTTTTTAATATATACAAAAAAACCTTTTTGACCAAGAAATATCTTGCTTTTTTACATAGACGGAGGCAAAAAAATATGCTATATTCACTTCAGTTCAACAGCCGGAGACACTCTGATGAAGGCAGAACTGGAACAGGTAAAGCAAGCTATGTACAAAAAGACCAACAACGAAGGCATTTGGTCGAATGTGCCGTTTTGTGCCGAACAGTTCCGCTGGCTGAAAAACCTCAAGCTCAACGTTATCGCCAAAACGGCTCTATCTCCTTTGGCAACCCGCCATAATTACCCGGTAATGGTTCGCGAAGAATTTAAAGCAAATCTTATTGACATTTTCTTCAGTTACGCCTTGCGGGATCCTTGCCGTCGGCCGCAGGACATCTTGGAACTTTATCAGCAAAACATAGAAGTTCGCGGCAAACATATTCTGGTTAATCCGGCAGCACTTGATTTTGAAAAAATCATCAAAAGCGTTAGCAGAGAACGCATCGCACAGCAAATTATCTACAAAAATAACAAAATGAAAACTTATGAAATCGTTCGTGCGGAAAGATTTTGGTTTGAAAACGGCTTGACAAAGGACAATAACTTTTATCGTCTACAACCGCGACGCCTGTTTGAAAAGCAACATCGCGACGGCCTTAACAACGGAGGTTTCGCGGCAAGACAGCGCGGCCTCAATGATTAACCCTTATTCGGCGACCGAAAGAAAAAATGCCCGTTCCAAATTGTCAACGGCGCAAAGATCCGTTTTATAAACGTCTGCCTCTTGTTCGGCATAAGCCTTCAAAGCGTTGAGCAGGCATTCTTCCATGCCGATTCCCCGTCTGTCGGCAATTTCGGCAAGCTGATGATGAAGTTTTGCAGAAAGATCAATCGAAACCCGGCTCATAAAATGTTCCTTAACTTATTGGTGATAAATTATGAAAATGTTATAAATCATCTTGCGACTCGAGGCAAGTAACAAATGGACGGAAATCGTGGCCAAAGCTAAGAAAAAAACAAAAAGAAGCAGAAAAAAAGAGTCAAAACAACGGGTTGCGAATCGGCACCTTATCTATAATTTTTTTGCCTTGCTGGTGATAACTTTGCTCATGTATCTCGGTTATTGCGCTTTAACGCTGCCGGACATCAACGAAGCGGTTGCCCGTACCCGCCAACCGTCAACGACGCTGATTGCCGAAAACGGCAACGAAATAAAATCTTTCGGCAGCGTCTATTCCGAAGTTGTACACCAAGATGAAATGCCCAAATACGTCACGGAAGCGATCATCTCAAACGAAGACCGCCGTTTTTACGACCATTTCGGTTTTGATCCCATTTCCTTCGGGCGGGCCATGTTGGCCAATTTGTTTGCCGGACGATACGTGCAGGGCGGCAGTACCATTACCCAACAGGTGGCAAAAAACTTGTTTCTGACACCAAACAAAAACCTCAAGCGTAAAACCCAGGAATTGATGCTGGCGTTTTGGTTGGAGCACAAATTCAGCAAAGAACAGATCTTAACGCTTTATCTGAACAGAGTTTATCTCGGCGCCGGCACTTACGGCATTGAAGCGGCCAGTCAAAAATATTTTCAAAAATCTTCGCGTGACCTCAATTTGCTTGAAGCGGCTATCATCGCCGGCATGTTGAAGGCGCCGTCGCGTTACAATCCGCGGGCCTCGGAGGAAAGAGCCGTGGCCAGGGCCAAAGTCGTGCTGCAAAACATGGTCGACAACCGCTGCATCAGCAAGGACGAAAAAGAAAAAGCCCTGAAAATGAGAATCGGCCCAGAAAAACCTTCCCGCGTGGAGAAGGCCAACTATTTTGCCGATTGGGTTTATAACGAAGTCAACGCCTATATCGGCGAACGCGACAACGACATTTACGTGGCGACAACTCTGGATCAACACATTCAGGAAGCTGCTTACCGGATTTTGAGCGAAACGCTCAAAGCCAACAGAAACAAAAACGTCACCCAAGGGGCGGTGATCGTTATGGACAGGACCGGCGCGGTCAAGGCCATGGTCGGCGGCATCGATTATCAACACAGTCAGTTTAACCGCGCCACCCAGGCTTTGCGGCAACCGGGATCCGCCTTCAAGCCTTTTGTCTATCTGACCGCCCTGCAGCAGGGTTGGCGCCCGAACGACAAGATTATTGACGGACCGTTGGAGATCAACGGCTGGAAACCGGCCAACGCCGACAAAAAATATCACGGCGAGGTAACGTTGGAATACGCCCTCACCCATTCGCTCAATTTGGCGACCATCAACTTGTCCGAGCAGATTTCGCGCGGAAAAATCATCAGCAATGCGCGAAAAATGGGCATCACCACGCCTTTGGACAATTCTCCGGCCCTGGCTTTGGGCAGTTCGGAAGTCAAGATCATCGACCTGGCCACGGCTTATACGACAATCGCCAACGGCGGACGCGTCGTGTGGCCATATGGCATTCGCGAAGTTTACACCAGAGACGGGTATCAACTCTATCAACGGGGAATCGACTACGACAATCAGGCGGTGGCAGAAGAAGACATTGAAACTTTGAGCAAAATGCTGGAAAAAGTCATTAGCGACGGAACAGGAAAAAAAGCGCGTTTGCCCTTCTTTGCCGCGGGAAAGACCGGAACGTCCCAAGACAACCGCGACGCCTGGTTCGCCGGTTATTCCGACGCTTATACCGTCGTCGTTTGGCTCGGCAACGACAACAATTCGCCGATGAAAGGCGTTTCGGGAGCAAATCTGCCGGCAGAAATTTGGAAAAAAATCATGCTGGCAGCACAAGAATAAAAATTAGACCGCAAAAGGCAAAATTAGTGCTTTTCTAAAATCTTTTATTATATATAATTACGACAACAAAAATTTTTTAAGAAAGAGGAAAAAAGATGAGACAAAAACCGTTACTGTTGATGATTCTGGACGGCTGGGGTTATCGGGCCGAGAAAAAAGACAACGCCATTGAAATGGGACATACGCCCAATTGGCACCGGATGTATCAAGAAAATCCGCATTCTTTGATCGAAACCTACGGCTTGGCAGTGGGGCTCCCGGAAGGGCAAATGGGTAACTCGGAAGTCGGACACATGAACATCGGCGCCGGCCGCGTGGTGATGCAGGATCTGCCGCGCATCGACCAGGCGATCAAAGACGGATCCATCCAACAAAATCCGGTTTTAACAGAATTAATCGAGATTTTGAAGAAAAACGGCAAAGCTTGCCATTTGATGGGCTTGATGTCTCCGGGCGGCGTGCATTCTTCGCAAGAGCATATCGTCGCTTTGGCCAAGCTTCTCAACGACAAAGGCATTCGGGTTTGGGTGCATGCCTTCCTTGACGGACGGGACACGCCGCCGACTTCGGCCGCCGGATATCTGCAAGAGTTTGAAGCGGCGGTAAAAGACTGCAAAAACGTTAAAATCGCCACCATCGCCGGCCGCTTTTACGCTATGGACCGTGACAAGCGCTGGGATCGCGTCGAAGCCGCGTACAACAATATGGCCTTTGCCGAAGGCAAACGCTACGCCACAGTTGGGGAAGCCATCGAAGCCTCTTATGCCGCGGGAGTCAACGACGAGTTCGTGGTTCCCTGCGTTATAGGCCAATATCAGGGAATCGAGGACGACGACGCCATTTTGATGGCAAACTTCCGCGCCGACCGCGCCCGTGAAATTCTTTATGCCTTGGCCGACAAAGACTTTAACGGCTTTGCCCGCAAAAAGGTTTTGAAACTTTCGGACGCCGTCGGTTTGACCGAATATTCCGTCGATCATAATCGCTTTATGAAAACGATTTTCGCTCCCGAAGCCTTGAAAAACATTTTCGGCGAAGTTATTGCCGATCACGGCCTGACTCAGCTGCGTATTGCCGAAACCGAAAAATATGCCCATGTGACCTTCTTTTTCAACGGCGGCGAGGAACGGGAGTTCAAAGGCGAGGAAAGAATCCTGATTGCCAGCCCCAAGGTTGCCACTTATGACCTGAAGCCGGAGATGAGCGTTTACGAAGTGACGGAACAATTGGTCAAGGCCATTGAAGAAAAACGTTACGACGTGATCATCTGCAACTATGCCAACGGCGACATGGTCGGCCATACCGGTATCATGGAAGCGGCGTTGAAAGCCGTTGCCGCCGTCGACGACTGCTTGGGAAAAGTGGAAAAAGCCATTAAAGACGTCGGCGGAGAAATGATTATTACCGCCGATCACGGCAATGCCGAAAAAATGGTCGACGAAAAAACCGGGCAGCCTTACACCGCTCATACCGTCGGCAAGGTCCCGGCCATCTTGGTCAACGACCAACACGGCGTTAGCGGTCTCAAAGACGGCAAGTTGGCGGATTTGGCACCAACGATGCTGGATTTGTTGGGGATTGAAAAACCAAAAGAGATGAACGGCAATTCACTGTTGATCAAGAAATAAAAGGATGAGACGACCGGCCGCATTGATTTTTTTGCTTTTCTCCGCCGCCCTGACGGCTGCGGAAGCGGTTTGTGCGGCCAACGTCTCCAAAAAAGATCTGGAGTTGATGGAAAAAAAGGTCGAAGAACAGACCAACGAACATCGGCGCCTGCAGGCCCAAGCCATGCAGATCAACCTGGAGCTCAACGAAGTCAGCCAGGAGATGGTCAAAGCCGCCAAACTCATTCAAAACAACGAGGAAAAACTGTCGCAGATGGAGGTTCGGCTGAAGCAGCTGGAAGAAGAACTGCAAGCGGCGCAGCTCGGTTTTAAGACCGAAGACGATAATCTGATCAGGACATTGGCAGCACTGCAAAACCTGGCCCTGAAACCGACGGAAGCCTTGTTCGTTCAGCCGCTGACTCCGGTCGAGATTATCCGTAGCGCCATGTTGCTACGGGAAACAGTGCCCTTTTTGGAAGAAAACGCCAGCCGCATCCGCAAAGAACTGGAAGCCATCGAAAACAAAAAAAAGAAAGTCGAAGCTCAGGTCAAGCAGATTTCGACACAAAAGCGCCTGCTTGAAAAAGAACATGAGAAAATGAAAACCCTGGTGCAAAAAAAATCACGCATCCGCAATGCCGTTGAGATCAAGTCTGCCCAGACGAAAAAAAACGTCGACCGTTTGGCCGGACAAGCCCAGGATTTGCGCGATTTGTTGGGCAAACTCGAAAAACAGCGGCTTGAACGGCAAAGAAAGCAGGAAGAAGAACGGCGGCGCTTGGCTGAGCAAAAGGCTAAAGAAGAACAAAAAAAGGCCGAACAACAAAACCTTGAACAGCATAAAACTGCCGACTTGATTAAATTTGAACCAGAGGTTATAAAAGAAATCGGAGAAGCTTTCGTCAAGGCGAAGGGGAAATTGCCTTTGCCAGCGCGGGGAGCGATTTTGACCTCTTACGGAGAAGAAAAGGTCAAAGGCGTCATCTCCAAAGGAATTATTATCAAAACCCGCAACCAGGCGCAGGTGATTTCGCCGTTTGACGGTTCGGTGATTTTTGCCGGACCGTTCAGAGGATACGGCAATCTGATTATTATTGAACACGGCAAAGGTTATCTCACCCTTTTGGCCGGATTGGAAAACATGGACGTTGAGATCGGACAAATGCTTTTGGCCGGAGAACCTGTGGGTTTGATGCCCACAGACGGAGAAGCCAAGCTTTATGTCGAGTTACGCAAGGACAATCAGCCGATTAATCCTTTGTCGTGGATGGTCAATTAAATTTAGGGGAACGGAAATATGTCTACAAAAACTGCCACAATCATCATCGCATTAACAATGCTCGGAATCTTGCCGGCCAATGCCGCTCAAAAAGCCCCTAAAGAAGAGGTCAACACTTATGAAATGCTTGATTTGTTCGGCGAAGTCATGGAAAGGGCCAAGATTTCCTATGTGGAAGAAGTCGAGGACAAAAAACTTATCGAAGCTGCCATCAACGGCATGTTGAGCTCCCTTGACCCCCATTCCAGCTATTTGGACGACCAGAGCTTTAAATACATGAACGAGCAAACAAAGGGAAAATTCGGCGGCCTGGGTATTGAGGTGACCATGGAAAACGGTGTGGTCAAAGTGGTTTCGCCGATTGACGATACGCCGGCATTTGAAGCAGGCTTAAAACCTGGAGATTACATTACGCATATTAACGGCGAGCAAGTCGTCGGTCTCAGTCTGAACGACGCTGTTGACAAAATGCGCGGTAAAATCGGGTCAAAAGTCAAGCTTACCATTCGACGGATCAACGAGAAGCCGTTTGACGTTACGTTGAAAAGGGAAGAAATCAAAATCCAATCCGTGAAAAGTGACCTTAAGGCCGGAGACGTCGCCTATGTGCGGATCACCTCTTTCAGCGAAGACGTTGACAAGATGATTGAAAAAGCCATTCAAAAAGCGCGCAAAGAAGCGAAAGGCAACCTGAAAGGCGTGGTTTTGGACGTAAGAAACAATCCGGGCGGCCTGCTGGACCAAGCGGTTAACGTTTCGGACCTTTTCCTGAATCAGGGAGAGATCGTTTCTACCCGTTCGCGCAATGAGGAAGACACCGTCAAATATACCGCCAAAGAAGGCGACATTATTAACGGTTTGCCGATCGTGGTTTTGATTAACGACGGGTCGGCCTCGGCTTCGGAAATTGTCGCCGGTGCTTTGCAAGACCATAAGAGAGCCATTATTCTCGGAGAAAAATCCTTTGGCAAAGGTTCTGTCCAGACGGTTATTCCGCTCGGAAAATACGGCGCTATGCGTCTGACGACGGCTCGTTACTATACGCCGTCCGGACGTTCCATTCAGGCAACGGGCATTGTTCCCGACGTTGAGGTGCATCCGGCCAAAGTGGAAGAAATCACCAATGATTTTGAGAGAAGCGAAGCCGAACTTTCCAATGCCCTGAAAAATGAAACCATAGATAACAATCAGGCCAAAGAAGCCGCTGCACAGAAAGACGAAGACACTTTGAAAGACTATCAGCTGTCGCGAGCCATTGACCTGGTCAAAGCCTTGGGCATTTACAACAGCCCAAAACAATAGGAGCGCTATTTGTTCAAATACTTTAAACAGATGGGATTTCTTATTATCGCGGGATTTGTTTCCTTTGGCGTTGTGTTTGGCGTCGGCTATTATTTTGCCAAAAAGAAAAGCGAGCCGATCTATCTGTCAAAAGTCGACAAACTTATGTTTGATCAAAAAAACCAACCCCCGAAATTCATTTTGACTTTGCCTGACAAAATCCCGGTGAAAAAGGTTTCCTCTCCCAATGAAGTTAAAACCATTAATCTGTTGGAAGCCGACCCTGATGCCACACAGGAAGAAAAAGTCCTTAGCGGCATTGAGCTGTTTAACGCCATTCCGCTGCTCAGCAAGTTGGAAGCAGCCGATGTGCAGTATTCTTTGACGAATCCTTATGCCGACGAAGCCTTACTGGAAAGAAAAGGAGATTTGGTGTTGCCGCAAATATCATCCTCCGGCAAAAGACCGTGGAGCGAGTACGGCAACCTGGTTAACGTCGCACCGAATTTTTATAAAATCGCGGTGATCATTAAAAGCATGGGCTTTGATTCCGCCGGAGACGAATATATCATCAACGCCTTGCCTCCGGAAGTTTCGATTTCCTTTACGCCTTATGGCCTCAATCTTAAAGAAGACATTATCAAGGCCAGAAAAAAAGGGCATGAAACCTATATGGATCTGATTCTTCCGTCCAAAAATTATCTGCAGGCCGACACCGGCCCGTTATCCATGAACATTACCAACAGCCAGGAAGAAAATCTGCTGCGGCTGAAAAAGGCTTTGTCGGTTGAAGCGCCAATCGGCGGGATGCTGGTTAATCCGGGAATGGCCGCAGACGACAGCAGGGAAAGAATCCGGCAAATTTTGGAAGAGCTTAAAAACAGAGGTTTGCTGATTGTCGACGGGACCGACGAAGACGGAATCGCAGCGATTAAAGTTCCGGGGTTGGCTCGAAAAAAAGCCGATCTGGTCATTTATGACGATTTTTCGGCAAAGAATTTGCAGGCAATTTTCGACGAAGCGGAAGAAATCGCCCGGCAACGCGGTGTCGTTTTGTTGGCCGTCGAACCAAAGCCGGTGGTGATCAAGGCTTTGAGCGATTGGTTTAAAACCTTTTCCAAACCTTTGCCATATGAAGAAAACAAGGAACAGGCCTTTGAAAAGCCTTTTGCCTTAGTCCCGGTTTCCAATACGGTAGTAGAATAATGAGCGAAGAATATCGTCAGAATGTGGGAATCGTCGTTTATAACAAAAACCTTAAGGTTTTGTTGTGCAAAAGAAAAGGCTACAGTGACGACGGTTGGCAGTTTCCGCAAGGCGGCATTGATCCCGGAGAAGACCTCTTGGAGGCGGCAAGGCGCGAACTTTGGGAAGAGACCTCCGTCACTTCCGTAACGCTAATGGCAGTGGCTCCCGGCACTTTCAAATATAAGTTTCCCGACGAAATTTATGCCAAGTTAAAAGCCAGAGGCCGTCAAAACATCGGCCAAGAACAGCATTGGGTCTTGTTTTATTTTTACGGCGATGATTCAGAAATAAACATCGCGACCCGCGAACCGGAGTTCGACGATTGGAAATGGGCCGACATTCAAGACGCGCCGAATCATATTATCGCCTTCAAAAAGGGAATTTATGAAAGAATCGTCGAAATATTTGCTCCGCAGATGAAAAAATAATCCGAACAAACGGAAAAAGGCGTTAACCAATATTAAATAAAAAACTGTCATAATCAGCCTAATCTTGTGAAAGCAGGTGCGGACGATGTTAAACCTAAAACATTTACCAATCAGTTCCTTTAACGAAAATCTGGCATATATTCACAGGGACTGCATTGCCTATAAAGTCGATGATCTCAAGTTTCTGACCAAAGTGGAGATCCACGGCGGCATTCGTCCGATTTACGCCTTTTTGCAGGTGGTGGACGATCCCAAATTGGTCAAACCCAACGAACTGGCCCTAAACAGCGAAGCTTTTCAACTGATTAACCTGCCGGAAGGAACCAACGTTTCGTTGACGCTTTCTCCACCGCCACCCAGTTTGGCTTCGATCAAAAGAAAAATTGCCGGAAATATTTTGAGCTCGGGCGAATACAGCGCCATTATCAACGATATTGCCGCCAGACGCTATTCCAACATGGATATTGCCTCTTTTTTGGTAGCTTCCGGCGCTTTTATGACCGCTTCCGAGGTTTTGGCCCTGACCGAAGCCTTGGTCGGTGACAACATCATCCACTGGGACAACGAGAGCATTGTCGTTGACCATCATTGTTTGGGCGGTGTTCCGGGCAACAAAACCGATATTATCATTACGGCCATCGTCGCCGCCTATGGATTGCCCATGCCCAAAACGGCTTCTCGTTCCCTGACCTCTTGCGCCGGCGTCGCTGACACGATGAGCGTTTTGGCAAACGTTGATCTGGATGAAAATCAGCTCCGAAAGGTCATTGCGGAAAACCGTGGCGCTGTAGTTTGCTATAATTCTCTTAACATTGCGGAGGCTAACAAGTTGGTTTCCTCTGTCGAACGGCATATCGGCATCACCCAGCAGCAGCACGTTACCGCTTCCATCCTGGCCATCAAACTGGCGGCCGGGGTAACGCATTTGGTGATTGACATTCCGGTGGGACCCAATTCGCGGATCAAAAGCACCAATGAAGCCATGCGCCTGCGGAAGCTGATTGAATATGTCGGAGACATGTTGTCGATTGAAATTGACGCGGTCATTACCGACGGCAGCGAGCCGATCGGCAACGGTATCGGCGCAGTCCTGGAAGCCCGGGACATTATGAAGATTTTGCGCAATAAGGACGATGCTCCGCAAGACCTGCGGGAAAAATCTCTCTTTTTGGCCGGACGGATTTTGGAATTTGACCCCAAGCTGCGCGGCGGGCAAGGATACCATGTCGCCAAAGAAATCCTCAATTCCGGCCGGGCGCTGGAAGCCATGAATAACATTATTCACGCCCAAGGAAAAGCACCGCAGCCAAAGCTTGGTCATCTGACTCGAGACATTGTCGCCAGCGTTGCCGGCGTGGTAGAAAGCATCGACAACGCCCGCATCAACAAGATCGGCGTTTTGGCCGGTGCGAACCAATATCCCGGCGCCGGTCTCGACTTGTTAAAAAAAGTCGGTGACAAAGTCGAACAAGGAGAAACCTTATATCGTATTCACGCGGTCAACTCCACCGATTTTGCCTTTGCCAATTCCGTGGTTGACGGTTATACGGGATATGAAATTTCCGCAAAATCAAGTTATTAAATTTTAAGCAAAAAAAAGCCCTTTCAATTTTGACGCAAAACGGAAAGGGGAAATTTGTCAGTCCAGGATCTCGTGCGAATAAACGCCATAGAGGTCGCGGCGGGGTATCCAGCCTTCAATACGCGGAAAACTGACCCGGCAGAAATCGCTGCCTTTGGGACATTTGACGACTTCGCCGACGACGCCGTCTTCCACCCGGGCAATGATACCGCTTTCAAAATCCGGTTTGTCATAAAGATTATTTTCGCCGGGTGTGACAACTCTGACCATGCGTTTGCCATTCAGCATCGACTTATGCACCCAAGATTCAGACCCCTGCCAATCCTTGATTTTGCGCCAAAGTTCAAACTCGGCAATAATCTCAACCGGCATTCCTTCCTGCATGTAAACCCATTCGATCGGGTAACGGGCGCCGGGTCCGGAACGGGCATTGATATGATTGGACCGCATGGAAACAAAGCGCGGCAATGCCAGGCCGGTTTCTCCGCCATCGTCACCGTTTTGAGCCAAAGCGCCGGAAATACCAACGACAAAACTAAGCAGACTGAAAAAAATTATGCGCATGATCTTTCCTTTTAACATTTTCTTATTTTCTTTTGGCTAATTATGATTAAATATACTGACTAAACGTAAAAACTTGTTTAATTTTTGAAAGCAGAAAAATATGGATGTTATCAGCCTTGCACAAAATCTGATGAAATTTCGCACCGAAACGGGAAATTGCCAAGAAATCAACAAATGCATGACTTTTTGCCGCAACCTGTTCAAGGGGTCTAAAGCCTATGTCGACATTTTCAGCCGCGAGGGGCTGGCTCCGGTCATTTTCATCCGCAATCAGGACGTCAAAGATTTCGACGTGCTCGTTCTCGGGCATTTGGATGTGGTTCCGGCCGCAGACAAGATGTTTGAGCCTGTTATCGAAAACGGGTGCCTTTACGGCCGCGGCGCGTTGGACATGAAGTCTTTTGCCGCCGTAGCGCTTCATTCCATGGAATATGTTTTAAAAAACAAGCTGAATCTTAAATTCGGTATCATCTTGTCCAGCGATGAAGAAAAAGGTAGCAAGGGAACCGAAGCCTTTTTGCAAGAAAATTCTGATTTGAAGGCGAAAATCGTCCTTGATAACGATGTCGGCGGTAATATTTTGAGTATTGTCACCAAGTGCAAGAATCCGGTTTTTGTTAAAATCATTGCCGAGGGAAAAGCCGCGCACGGATCAACCCCTTGGGAAGGAATCGACGCCAACCAGTTGTTGTTGGAGGCGCTGACCAATCTGCGTAAAATTTATCCTTATTATTCGCTGGAAAGCGGCGCACCGGCAAATACCTGGGTTGACACGGTGCATGTGGCAAAAATGAGCGGCGGTGAAGTCTCCAATATTATTGCCGCTCGGGCTGAAGCTTTGCTTGACTTTCGGCTGACGGAAGATTCAAACGTCGAGGAATTGAAGAATAAGCTTGAACGTTGCTGCCCCAAAGGCGTGCATTATGAAATCGTTTCCGTCAGCACGCCGGTGGTCATGGATGAGGAAAATCCCCATATTTTGAATTACAAAAAACTTGCCGAAGAAATCCTCGGGCAAAAAATTGACTTTGAGCATATCGGCGGCGCAACGGATTCTCGGGCTTTTGCCGTCAAAGGATCAACCGTTATCATGCATTCCGGAAGCGGCGACGGCATGCATGCCGACAATGAATACGTCGAGATTGACTCGGTGAAAAAAATCGCCGATATTCAGATCCGGTTTTTGCAAAAAATCGCCGACAGCAATTAGTTCTTGCAAAAAGCGGCAGAGTTCAGTATAACAACAGCGCAGGTGTCTCCGTAGCTCATCAGGATAGAGCAACAGTTTCCTAAACTGTGGGCAGGAGGTTCGAGTCCTCTCGGAGACGCCATCTTTTTGTTTGGCGGCTTTCCCTTAAATCTTTTAAAAATTTTGTCGGCCATGATGGATTTCGGCAACAAAAGACTATATTTAACGGAAATAAAAACAAGGAATCCGCCATGACGTCTTTTGACCAAGTCTCACCTTTGCTGCAAAAATACGCCGAAAAATTTTCCGCTCCGGGTCGGGCATTGGATCTGGGCTGCGGCAACGGTGCCAACAGCCTTTTTCTGGCCGACAAGGGGTTTAAGGTTACGGCTCTTGATGAAATTTTGCCACCGCAAAGGCCGCAGCATTCCAATATTCGCTGGGTAGAAGGCGATATTTTGAATTTTGACTTCAGCGGACAATATGAGGTTATCCTGGCATTGAATATTTTGCAGTTTTTGGAAAAAAACGCGCGGAACGCAATTATGGAAAAAATCTATCAGGCGCTCAAACCGGGAGGCTGGCTGTTGATCAAAAGCTATCTAAACAACAAAGCCTCCTGTTCGCAGCAGGAAGAAAGCGTCAGTCAATTTTGCCGGCAGGAACTGGTCCGATGGAGTCAGGACAAAAAAATGATCATAATCAGTTATCAAGAGGATTTGATTAAAAACAGCGCGGCGGTTTCCGCGGTTTCAGAACCCGGAATCGTCGATTTAATTGCAAAAAACAGGCATCAATTAAAAAAAACTCTTGCCAAATCCGATTTTAAAATCTAATAAAGAGGATGTTTGAATGGATAGATGGCCGAGTGGTCGAAGGCGCACGATTGGAAATCGTGTGTACCCCTAAAGGGTACCGAGGGTTCGAATCCCTCTCTATCCGCCATTTGCAACAAAACCCGGCACAAGGACGGGTTTTGTTGCAGAAAAACGCAGCAGAGGGATCTGCTCCCTCCTAAAATATTGCCTTATTTTCCTTTTATATCAATGACAACAAATTCCGACTTGGTACCGGTTTTGAATTTGATGGCCCAATCGGAAAGGCCGGAAGTGACAATGAAATCCGTCAGTCGGCGGCGCTCATGGCCATAAGTTTTGTCATTGGCTCCGATCCACTCCCCGATTTTGTTTAGCGGAAAGAGCTGACCGCCATGCGTATGGCCGGAAAGAACAAGATCAACCTCGGCAGCGGCCTGATTGGCGTAGTCGTTGGGCTGATGGTCCAATACGATGATAAACTTATCCTTATCCAAGCTTTTGACCAAATCTTTCATTTCCGCTCGGATGCTGCCTTTTAATTTTTCCGAAAAATCTTTGCGGCCGAGAATATAAAAATCTTTTGCAACAAGCGTCGCTTCGTCTTGCAGAACTTTGACCCCGTTTTTTGCCAATTCGTCAATCAGGTCCGCGCCGGTAAAACCTCTGGCTGCCGGATTATGATAGCCTTTGTCATGATTGCCGAAGGCAAAATAGACGCCATATGGGGTTTTAAGCGTTCCCAAAGCACGGCTGGCAGCAATCATTTCTTCTCGGGTTGTCCCGTCATCAACAAAATCTCCGACAACCACAACAAGATCCGGCTTTTGTTTCCGCATTTCTTCAATATGTTTGGCAAAACCCGCGGCATCAAACGTTGTGCCGATATGGGAATCGGCAAATAGGACAATTCGCAGATCATTTACTTTTTTATCGGCAGACAAAGCATAAGACGTCGCCCAAACATGATGGTCAAAATACCAACCGGCGGCAAGGGATGCCAAGCTCAGAATAACGGCGGCATAACCGGCATAATAGCGCTTGAAAGATTTTTTTCTAACGTGCAGGACAATCCCAAACAAGGCATCGCACAACAGCCAAAAAAACACAAAATGCAGCAGACAAACAACCGCATTCATCAAATTTAACGCCCAGGCTACGGTACCAAAAACCAACAAAACAACGGACAGGTTGACAATTTTTTGACGATTGGAAGCGCCGCGAGCCATTTTGTCGGGCAGGGAAAATTTTGCCAAGCGACCGGCTAGATAAAGCAACCCGCCAACGGTCGACAAGATTACAAGAGCAAGAATGATATACCACATCAACATGTTTTTCTCCGATTTGACAAGATTAGCGCACGGCTTACAGACCGGTCGGCAGGCAACGTTAAAACGCGGCCAAAGTCGCCTTCAAAAAATTTCCGCTGTTCATTTCACCGCTTCTTTATTCATAAATCGTCCGATAATTGTTTTCATCGGCATTTTTTATCAGGTTGACGGCATTCATGACATTGGGCAGGCCAACGTAAGGCGCGGTCTGAACCATGGCTGCCAGCATGGTCTGTTTGTCGTTGCCTGCTTTTAGATTGCCAATGATATGAGCCTTGAGCTGCTTTTCGGCGCCCAAAGCCGTCAAAACGACCAAAGACAACAGTTCCCGTTGTCGGAGAGACAAGCCTTTGCGGGTATAAAAATCACCGAAGCAGAAATCCGTCAGCAACCGGGGAACAGCATTCTTATAAACACCGGGTAAAGTCTGCATTGCTTGTTTGACTTCATCACCATAAAGATGCTTTTGGATTTCCTCTCCTTTGGCAAAGCGGTCTTCTTCCGTAACACCGGCAGCTTCTTCCAGCGGCAACTTGACGCCTCTTTCTTGCATAACCTCGTTAAAGACAGCAACGGCATTCAGCGTTCGCGGAAACCCGATGAATGGCGCGCAGCCATAAATGGCTTCCCTGATTTCAAGCGGCGTGTTTCCGACGTTAAGAGCCACATTGATATGAGCTTTTAGCTGCGGCAGGGTTTGCAGCGTCGTCAGAGAAACAACGGTGATCAGCTCACGGTTCTTATTGTCCAAATCGCCGATGTAAAACACTTCGCCGAAAATAAGCTTTTGCAAAATATCCATAAATTCCGGATCTGTCGGACTTGGCGTCCTCGGAGCGACAAACAGCTCTTCGTAAGTTTGTCCCGCACGTTGTTCCCTGGTCATGACCTCCTCCTTTTCCGCCGCCACGGCAGTTGTTGCAGCAAGTAACAAATTTGCAACCAGTAAATATTTTAAAAATCTCATTTAACACCTATAAAAGTTTGTTTACAGACAGAAGTATATTTTTTAGAGTTAACTCTAAGTCAAGTGTTTTTTCATTTTTTCTACCAATAAAACAACAATAATTGATTTTTGCCGTTTTTGCCTTTATATTAAAGGTACTAATCAGTTACAAGGAGAGTGCTTATGGAAACAAAAGTGGCAATTGTCGGTATCATTGTCGAAAACATGGCTTCAGTTCCCGAACTGAACAAAATTCTGCATGAACACAACACCTATATCATTGGGCGGATGGGCCTGCCTTATCGTGCAAAAAACCTTCACGTCATCAGCATTGTCTTAGACGCGCCGCTGGAGGTTATTAACAAGCTTGCCGAAACGATCGGCCATTTAAACGGTGTCAGCATCAAGACGGCTTATGCCGGCTGCAACTCAGAGGAATAAGCTGACGTCAGTCAAAAAATCCCGGATTGATTTTCCGGGATTTTTTCATTTCGCTAAAATTTGCGGGCGGGAACTTTGTTTTGCCAGTTTCTTTCAATTTGCTCCAAAGAAATTCCCTTGGTCTCGGGAACGAAGAAATAGGTAAAGAACAGGCACAAAACGGCTATTGCTGCATAAATCCAGAAGGTATAGGCTTCGCCGATCGAATTGACCAACGGCAAAAAGCTCAAAACCACAACAAAGTTAAAGCCAAAATTGGCCGCTGTGCACAGGCTCATGGCAAAACCCCTGATTTTCAACGGCAGAATTTCTGAAACCATGATCCAGCCGATCGGGCCGAGGCTCATGGCAAAACAGGCGATGTACAACAACAGGCTGCCAACGGCTATCCATCTTAAATTTTCGCCCAGCCAATCGGCAAAATAAAAAGCCGTGCCCAAACCGCTCAGGGCAACGAGGATTCCCCACAACCCCACGTATAACAGTGGCTTGCGACCCCAACGGTCTGCAAAGGCAATGGCAACCAAGGTCATAAAAAAGTTTACGACACCAATGCCGATGGTGGCATAAATTGCGCTGATGTTTGAGTTGAAACCGGCAAATTTGAAAATTGTGGGGCTGTAATAAATGATCGTGTTGATGCCGACACAAATCTGCATAAACATCATGCCAATGCCTACAAAAACAGGCATCAGCATCCATTTTTGAAATTTCGGCCCCTGCTGTCCCGTTGAAGTTTCTATCGTTGAGCGGATTTCGGCAATGTGCTTTTTGACGTCGTCTTCAGGATTGATTTTTAAGAAAATCTCTTTGGCCTCCTTTTCGCGCCTTTTGCTGATCAGCCAACGCGGGGTATCTCCGAGGAAAGCAATTCCAACCAAAAGAATCAGAGCCGGAATCAGCCCGGCGCCGAGCATCCAACGCCAGTTGAATTCGGCATTGGCAAAAACCCGGTTGATGAGATAGGAAAACAAAATGCCGGCGGTGATTGCCAGCTGAAACAAAGAAACCAACATGCCGCGAATCTTTTGCGGCGCAATTTCTGACAAATAGAGCGGCACGACAAAGTTAACCATTCCGACGGCCAAGCCAATCACCAGACGGGAGAGCATCAGTCCCAAGGGAGACGCGGCATAAGCGCACATCACAGAGCCTAATGCAAAAATGATACCGGTGGCAACGATGATCTTTTTGCGACCGTAAAAATCCGACAGAAAGCCATTGAAAGCCGCACCGATCACCGCGCCGACAAGCGCCGAACTGGTTATCCATCCCTGCTCGAGCGGCGTCATGTTCCAGGTTTCGTTGATAAACAACAGCGCTCCGGAAATGACCCCGGTATCAAAGCCGGACAGGAGACCGCCCAAAGAAGCGACGACAGCGATTATATAAAGCCAAAAATGGCGTTTTTTTAATGTGGCGTTCAATATTGTCATGATCTAATTCCTTTGTAGTTTAGGAGGATAAACAACTATTTGGGCCAACCCAGCGTTTGAGATATGAGAACATTATCCGTCGGAAGCTCCAAGGCTTTGGCCAGAGCCTCTTGATCATAATAGGCACGAACAACGTTGCCTAACCCGCGGGAAGCCGCGTATAATCCGACATTTTGATAAGCCGACCCGGCATGCATGGCACCAAATCGATCCGGTTTGGCGGCATATACCAAACTCAGCGGCGCCGCAGCCATATAGCTTTGCGCGTTAAGCAAGGGGCGAAGATCTTTTTCTGTGATTTGCCGCAGAGAATTGTCCGTCGCCTCATAAAGCCAGGCACCATCAGCTTTGAGCACGTAAATTTGTAAATTTTGTTCATTCATGGCGGTGGGTATCGTCCGTCGGCCGTCCGGACGATTGACGCCGTACGCCGCCCAAAGGATTTCGCTCAAAGTTTGGTCATCTATGCTTTTATCGGCCGCAAACTCCTTTGTCGAACGTCGTTCGGACAATGCGGACATCAGCGGCTTGCCTCCGGTTGTCTCCGGGGCGGGAAGTTTTTGAATCTCTGCAGCCATCGCCGTCTCCATGGTCAAGATTGATAACAAGGCTAAACATAATTTAAGCATTGACTTCTCCTTATTTAAGAGGGGTAAAATCCAAGCGGCTCAAAACGGCCGAAAAAGAATTTTCCGGACCGGCCAAATAAGCGCCGGCCTTTAAGTCTCCGTCAAGATAAAATAAACGCAGCAAACGCGCTTCCTGCCCGGCAAAGGAAAAACCGCAACGACAATCTCCACCGCGATTTTGAAGGCTGAAGCTCAGGTTCACCGGCGACTGTACCAGCTCAAAAGAACTCCAATCGGAATAACCGTTGCGCGTCAGCGAAGATGCGACGGCAAAACGGCCGTTTTTCTCTTTGACGACCGCTCCTTTAAACCAATTAAGGTTGTCTCGGCGCAGCATGATCCCCGCCTGATCTCCGGGAGAAAGGTCTTCAAAACGCCACTGCACCTGTATTTTGAAATCTCCCGGGCAGGGTGTGAAAAAGAAATGGGCGTTGTCGCGATGAAATTTATGAGCGGCAGATTGCCAAAAATCTGTGCAGGCATGCGTGGTAACTTCCATGCCGGAATCGTTAAAACGGACATCCTCAGGTTCGTTGTACCAACTAAAGTCTTTGAGGGCGTCCAACAGCATTAAAAACTCCGTACGTTTTCATCAGGCATTGCAGCAAAGGCTTGTTCCAAAGCGGCGTTTTTGTTTTTTGGCGCCACGATTTTCAAGGTGACAATTTCGTCGCCTTGGCTTTGTTTGCTTTTAATCCCCTTGCCTTTCAGGCGCAGTTTTTCCCCGCCGGAAGAATAAGGAGGAATAGTCACCGCCACTTTGCCGGAAATGGTAGGAACCGTCACTTTGGCGCCGAGGACGGCCTCCTTCATGCTGATCGGCAGATCTAGAAGGATATTGAGTCCGTCCGCCGTAAAATAAGGATGCTTTCCGACATTCATGGTAATCAGCACATCGCCGGCCGGACCACCGTTAAAACTCGGCTGCCCCAAGCCTTTGAGGCGTAAAGTTTGGCCATCCGTCGTCCCGGCAGGAATTTTGACGCTGATGCTCTTGCCGTTGATGGACACGGTTTGGTCTTCTCCTCGCGCTGCCGCCAGGAAATCAAGCTTCATGGTATAGGCAATATCCTCACCCTTGCGGGGACGTCGTGCACTGCCGCCAAAGCCCTGAAACCCGCCACCGGAAGCGCCGCCGCTAAATTGGGAAAAAATATCTTCACCAAAGATTGAGGAAAAATCAAAACTTTCGGCGCGGCCACTACCAAAAGGATTGCCGCCGCTATAGCGATAATAACCGCCGCTGCCGCTGGTTCCACCGCCGAATCCGGCGCCAAAGCCCGTCGGTTTTCCTTCAGAATCTATTTCATTGTTATCATATTTTTTTCTTTTTTCCTTATCGCCCAAAATATCATAAGCCGCGGAAATTTCTTTAAACTTGTCGGCTGCCTGCGGATTGTCCTTGTTGACGTCGGGATGATATTTGCGCGCCAATTTGCGATATGCGGATTTGATTTCGGCCTCGCCGGCGTCTTTGGAAACTCCTAAAACATGATATAAATTTTTATCCATTTTTTCATCTTCAAAAAGGTTAAAATGCTCTCACATTTATATAGGCAGCAGCAACGGCCTTTGCAAGCTTAATAATTCTCGCAAACAAACGTGGCACGACGGGCGTTGTTCTTGTGCAGAGTGATTTCGTAAAGACGGGCACGTCGATCGTTTTGTTCCTGACAATAAAGCGCGGCCAAAGCGGCTAATTCGTCAACGCGAATATTTTTGTATTCATAAACAACTTCGACGGCATCAGCCTTTACCACGGTTACGTTTTGGGCATATTTGTTAAAGTCGGGGTTGAAATACAAAACCTCTTCCTGCGGAGAATCGGTTGTTACGGCAGTACAAGCCGCCGTCAGTCCCAGCAACAGCAAAACAAAGAACTTTTTCATAAAAGCTTCTCCTTCAGGCTTTTCGGAGCCGGCGACGACAAGGTGTCTTTTTCTTGTTCAAGAATCAGCCGAGGCGGGGTGATCCCTTCAACATAAACATAGCCGGAAGCTCCGGCAGACTTTATTTCAACCACTTTATCGCGCATTTGCAGGAGATGTTCGTAAAGCGGCGCTTTCACTTCAGGAAAAGAGGCAAGTTCAACCATGGGCCGGTCCTTTTAAGTTTGTTTGAAATTAAAATAACAGTTTTTCCTTAAACAATAATTAATCCAAAAGCTTGTATATGTCTTCGCCGGCCTTTTCCAAGATCTGCAGAACCTGCCGGTTGGTCGAGTTTTTGGTTCGCCGGTTGTCCAGTTTGTTCAACATTCTTTGCAATTGTTGATTAAACCTTTGATTCTGCCGCAAAGATTCAACATCATTCAAATGTTCTTCGTCATTGATCTTGTAATTTACCACCGCTTTTAAAGTGGCAAGGTATTTGGCGTCATTTTGAGCGGTAAACTGTGCGTTGGCAGAAATGGGAAACAGCGCATAAACAGCCCAAACGGCAAAAAAGGCAATATATTTCATGAAACCCCCGCTGAAAAATCGATTAAGTTGTTGTGTTTGCGTCGATTAAATATATACTAAACATATTCGAATCGCATTACCATTAATTTTTTGAGTTATCAAACATGAAAAAAACTATCTGGACCTTGATGGATGACCGCAAGGGAAGCGTGGGACAAGCCCGCGGCATTATTGCAGCGCTCGACGACACTTATGACATTGAGGAAAAAAACATCGTCTATACCCGTTTGGCGCGGTTACCGAACATTTTCAAAGGGGCCTCTCTGGTCGGGCTCAACAAAAAGGCCAGCGACGATTTCAACGCTCCTTTTCCCGACCTGATCTTGTCCATCAGCCGCCGGACGGCGCCGATTGCCCGTTGGATCAAAAAAAAATCCAAAGGCAAAAGCAAGATTATTCAGCTGATGCATCCAGGAAAATGCGGTTTGAAAGACTTTGATTTGTTAATTATACCCGAGCATGACCGGCATAAAAAAGTCGGGAATCGGGCGGTTTATATTACCGGTTGTCCTCACCGCACGACAGCTAAAGCTCTGAACGAAGCCGAAGCCCGCTGGGCGCCGGTTTTTGCCGATTTGCCGCGGCCGCTGACAACGCTGATCATCGGCGGCGCCATTAAAGACCGCCCCTTTTCCGAAGAAAATGCCAAACGGCTGGCGCAAGAAGTCTTGCAATTTAAAAACGACGTCGGCGGGGCCTTGTTGATCACTTCCTCCCGTCGCACAGGCGCTGCAGCGGAAAAGATTTTGAAAAATGCCCTGAAAGACATCCCTTCTTATACTTTTTGGTGGGGAGAAAACAAAGAGAATCCTTATATGGGCTTTTTGGCCTGCGCCGATCAAATCATCGTTACCGGCGATACGGTTTCCATGTGCAGCGAAGCTTGCGGCACGGGAAAACCCGTTTTGATCTTCCGCGGCGAGAATTGGCTGTTTCCTAAACATCATCGCTTTGTCGACAGCCTGTTGGCCGGAAATTACGCCTGTGCCTTGGAGGCAGCAGACGCCAAAGAATTTCAGCCCAAACAAAGACTTGACGCTGCCGGCTTTATTGCGGAAAAAATCAAAACAATTTAAGAATCGATTGGCTGGCCTGAGAAGCAAGCGACAGGGAATTGACCGCCAATTGTTGCCTGGTTTGCAGAGCCAGCATGTTGGCCGATTCTTCGTTCATGTCGGCAAGCGTGAG
>CAKQMD010000002.1 GCA_934254925.1 uncultured Alphaproteobacteria bacterium | reverse complement strand
CAAGACCGCGGCAGGGAGAGGGATGGTGGAGAGAGTGAGGGCAAAGAGAAAAAAGAGAGAGAATTGGTGAAAGGAACGAGGGAGAGAGGAGCAAAAAGTGGAAGTAGGTTATGGCAGGGAGAGGACGCATGGAGAATTACCCCACCGGCCGGTGGCCGGCGCTCCCCGCGTAGGGGGAGAAGCGGCGCAGCCGTTAAGAAGGTAAACAAAGACAAGTTGAACAAAGAAAGAAGCAAGACCGCGGCAGGGAGAGGGATGGTGGAGAGAGTGAGGGCAAAGAGAAAAAAGAGAGAGAATTGGTGAAAGGAACAAGGGAGAGAGGGGCAAAAAGAAGAAGCAGGACCGCGGCAGGAAGAAGACGTACGGAGAGTCTTTCCCTCCGGTCGGTGGCCGACGCCCCCCGCGTAGGGGGAAAAGCGGCGCAGCCGTCAAGAAGGTAAACAAAGAAAAGTCGGACAAAGATAAGAGACGGCACAACCGTCAGAAACGAATATCATTTCTTCCCGCGCGAAGCAAGCTTAGGCTCGACCAATCCGCCGGAAATCACAAACTTAATTCCCTCTTCCACGCTCATTTGCAATTCGACGGTATCTTTCTTAGGCACGAAGATCAAAAAACCGGAAGTCGGGTTTGGTGTTGTCGGAATAAAAACGTTGAGCATTTCTTCGTCAAAGCGTCCCCGCACTTCACCTTTGGTGTCAGAGCTCACGAAACCGAGGATCCAAATTCCCTTGCGCGGATATTCCAGCAACACCACTTTGCTGAAAGCTTGGGATTTATTGGAAAGAAAAGTTTCGAAAATTTGCTTCAGAAGAGAGTAGATGCTGGAAACCAGGGGCATTTTATAAACGATCCACTCCCCGAGTTTGAGAAAGAATTTTCCCAAGAAACCGGCGGCAAACATGCCAACCACGATCAAAGCGACAATCAGAACGATCAAACCTAACCCGGGAATGGTAAAAGGCAAGATATTGTCAAATTTATACTGCGGCGGCAAGACCTGATTAACGATTCTATCGACCCAGAAAATAAACTTGTAAGCCATGTAAAAAGTGATGGCCACCGGCGCCGTCACCAAAATTCCGGTAAACAGATAAGCCCGGATTTTCGCGCCCAATTTCATAAAAACCGCTTTTTCCCGCTCCAGGCGGATTCTTTTGATATTGATGGCTCTGATCTTAACTTTTGCATCCGTCATTTTTTTGTTCCCATTACCCTGCTCTGCGCAGATCATCAATAATAAACTGTACCGAATTTCGTCCCATCCAATTGTCTTTGCGCACCACGCCCAAAACATCAAAATACTCGCCGCGGGCCGTCAATAGGGCTTGGCCGATATCATTGTCCGCCGAGCGAAAAGCCATGGCCTTGACGGAAGCGCCGCTGTCGCCGCTGAGGTAACAGCGCACATGACCGCTGCCGACCAAGGAAGATTTGCTGACCCGCACTTGTTTCAGCATCAGCTTCGGCTCGCTGTTCCCGGCACCGAAAGGCTCAAGTTTTTCCAACATGTCCGCCAATTCGACGGTAACGCCGGAAGCATTCAAGACACCGTCGACTTCCAACACCGGGAGGATGGCTTCTCCGCCGATTTTCTCACGCACATATTCCCCGGCGAAACGGCGAAAATCCTCTATCTTATCTTCCTGCAGGGAAAAACCGGCCGCCATGTTATGCCCGCCGCCTTTGGTCAGCAGGCCTTTTTCCTTGGCGGCAATCACCAAAGCGCCGAGATCAACCTCGGGGATGGAGCGGGCCGAGCCTTTGACCTCGTCCGCCTCAATCGACATGACAAAAGAAGGCAAATTATAGCGTTCTTTCAATTTTCCCGCCACAATGCCGACCACCCCCTGATGCCAGTCTTTTCCGGCAACAAAAGCGATGGGATAGGTTTGCGGCGTTCCCTCCAAAATCTCCATAGCCTTCAGCAAAACATAGGCCTCAATATCTTTGCGCTGACCGTTAAACTCGTCCAGCTTGTCAGCCAGCAGGTCAGCCTCCAAACCGTTGCGGCAACACAACAGGCGATGCCCGAGCTGTGCCTCGCCGACCCGGCCGCAAGCGTTGATACGCGGCCCTAAGACATATCCAAGATGGAAAGCCGAGGGCGCTTCGCTGATACCAGCCTTGGCAATCAGAGCTTTAACACCGGGATTTTGTTGCATAGCCATAACTTTAAGCCCTTGTCGCACATAAGCGCGATTCAGTCCCCGCAGCGGCACCACGTCGCAAACGGTTCCCAAAGCCACCAAATCCAGCATATTCATCAAATTTGGCTCCAACCGCGAAGCAAAGAAACCCTGCTCCCGCAATTCTCGATTGACGGCCACCACCGTCATAAACACCACACCGACCGCCGCCATGTATTTGAGATAACCAGCCGATTCTTCGTCCAAACGCTTGGGATTAACCACCGCATAAACCTCGGGCAAGCGCGCTTCTGCCTCATGATGATCCAAAACCACCACGTCCAACCCCTGAGAGGAGGCATAATTCAAAACCTCAAACGCCGTCGTGCCGCAATCGGTCGTCACCAACAACTGAACGCCAAGCCGCAAAAACTCGTCAACCGCGGCAATGCTCGGACCGTAGCCTTCGTCCCTTTCTGGGATATGCACTTCCGGCTGCAAGCCGACGCTTTCCAAATACAAACGCAACACGGAAGAAGACGTGGCGCCGTCTACGTCATAATCTCCGATAATGCCGATTTTCTGATTTTCTTTTACAGCAACAGCAATACGCTTGGCGGCTTTACCCATGTCTTTGAGCGAATAAGGATCAGGCATCAGCCTTTGCAGACGCGGATCAATAAAATTGAGCACATCGTTTTCTGCCACACCGCGATGCGCCAAAACGGAAGCCACCAGCAGCGGCAAACCGTATTTTTGCGAAATCAGCTCGGCACTGCGCTCGTCCGTCGGCAAAATCTTCCATAAATTGCCGCCTAAAGAGGGACGGTTTTCCAATTCGGCTTCCACAGGCTACCCCCTTGTCACCGGCAGGGGTTAATAAGAAATATACACTTCTGCGCGGCGATTCAGACGCTCGCCTTCCGGCATCACTTCCTTATACATCGGTGCCGTGTCCGACAAAGCCTCAACCTCGATCCGGTCGGCTTTCAGCCCGGCTCTCCGCAAAGCGGCGGCCACACTCTGCGCCCGCTGCAAAGAAATGTTGAAGTTAGCCAATTTATGAGAAACAATATCGGTATTCCGCGTCCGGCTGGAGGCATACCCCACCACCTTAATCATGGCATTGTCCTGCTTGGCGGCCTTCACGATCTGACGGATTTGGGCATTATACTTAGAATCAAGCACCGCGCTGCCGTTGGCGAAATAAAAAGTGTCCAAACGATAGGTCACGCTGGGAACGTCATCATCTTCCGCCGCTTGTGAAGACGCCGTAACCGGCGCGACAATCTCTTCGCTCTGGGTATCACCGTCAATATCGGCTTTGATCACCGGTGTCACTTCGGCAGGATCAATATCGTCGTCGCTTTCGGCCAACTCGGTCAGATCAACATTGTCCCGCAAAGCCTCGTCCTCGCCCTCATAAGCCACATGCTCCTGATCGGCCTTCAGGCTTTTTCCCTCCTCCGGCATGGGTTTCAAGACCTTATCTTCCGCCTCAAAGTTATTTTCTTCCTGGACGATTTCTCCGCCGGTATTTGCCTGATCTTCTTCGGTAATCTCAGGAAAAACAACTGTTGAACAAGCGCTTAACAGGACGACGGTTGCCAAAACCATGCCCCCGGATCTCAAATTTTTCAGCCAAAACATTCTCTTAAACCCTATCAAAACAATTAGTCTTCTTTATAGATATAATAATAAAATCTATAACACAAGAACAAAAAGCAATTAAAAACAGTTTTATCATTTAAAATATTTGTTTTTAAGAATATTTGTATTATAATTCGGGCAGACAAGGAGAAAAGACATGAATATTCCTGCCGCGGATTCTGCTCTTGACATTGCCAACTGGTTTTTCAAAAAAGCCGAAAAAGACGGTTGGTACCTGGATGACCGCAAGGTCCAGCACCTGTTGTTTTTGGCGCAGCTTCACTATGCCCTGGAGCATGACCGTCGCTATCTGGCCCCGGCCTGTTTTATTGCCGACGAAAACGGCTTCAGCGAACCGACGCTCGGTCATTTTTTGGACTTCGGGCGGCCGCTGATGGCCTCCCCGCGGCTGGATGAAAAGATCACGCTTTTTCTGGAAAAAATCTGGAAAAAATACGCGCTGTTGAACTTATCGGAATTAACCGAAATCATCAAAAGCTCCCGCGGATATAAGGACAATTATGTCGTCGGCAACAAAAATATTGTTGATATTCTGAGTTTAGTTGCCGATTTTTCCGCAAATGCCGGTATCATAAAATCAACCGACGTCTCGCAAAGCAACGCCAAGAAAATCTTGTTGTCGCAAAACGGGCCCGTCGTCGTCTCAAAATGGCAGCCGAGAAAACTCTCTGCCACAAAAAAGGATAAATAACATGATCAAATATGCCAAATATCTTCTCGTCCTCTGCGTCCTTTGTGCCTGCTCACAAAAGGAAGAGCCGAAAAACCTTTCGGAATTGACCATCACCACACAAAACGGCGTCGTCAAATACATGGTGGAATCAGCCATCACCCCGCAGCAGATGGAAAAAGGCCTCATGGACAGAGACAGCATGCCGCAAAACAACGGCATGATCTTCAACATCAACCCGGTGCGTCCCGTCATCATGTGGATGAAAGACACCAAGATTCCCCTGGACATGCTGTTCGTCGCTCCTGACGGAACAATCGCCGGCATTGTCGAAAAAGCCGAACCCATGTCGGAAAAACACCTACCCTCCCCGGAACCCGTGCGGGCAGTCATTGAAATCAACGGCGGCCAAGTTGCGCTCCACAACATCAAGGTCGGAGACAAAGTCAGCCATCGCCTGATCAACAACTTAACCGATAGCGGCATTCCGGCGGAACCGGCGGCGGTAACCCCCAAAGCCCCAGCGCAGGAAGGCACAGCAGGACCTGTTCCCTTGCCCAAAACCGGAGGTCCGACTCCCTTACCCAAAGCTGGCGGTCCTGTTCCTCTGCCTAAGGCCGGCGGTCCGACCCCTTTGCCCAAACCGGGAAACTAACCGCTGAAAAAGGCAATAAAAAAGACGTCTGTTGACGTCTTTTTTATTGCCTTTTTCAGCCACAGCTTAATGAAGCGTCACTTTGTAACGTTGTTCATTGCCCGTTGCCGATCCGTAGAAAGAATTTTTGAACGTTTCGTGGGCCAAACTCATCATAAACAAAGACTCGTTGCAATTCATCTGCTCCATGGCATCTTCCAGAGTCGCAAAGGCAGAACGGATTTTTTGCGCCAACTGCTTTCGGGAGTCAAACTGGTTAAGTCCTTCCTTAAAGATAATATAGTTGCTCATCTTGGTTCCCCTTTTATAATTTTTTTCTAATTTAGAGATAATGCCAATATAAATTGCTTTTTGTAAAAAGGGAATCTCTATAAATCGGACTCTGCTATCGAAAAATGTGCACACAAACAAAAAAATGCTTGACACCTGATTCCATTTTCCAGCATAAAAAAAGCCCACTGCCGTGGGTTTTTAATGGTAGCGGGTGAGGGATTCGAACCCACGACACAAGGATTATGATTCCTCCGCTCTACCGACTGAGCTAACCCGCCGTCAAAATTCTTGTATTTAATAATATTTCTTAACCGCCTTGTCAACCCTTATTTTTCATTTTATGCAAAAATCCGCCGCCGCGGTTTCCCCGGCCTTGTTTTTTCGGAATCTAGATATTAAGTCTAGGACAATTTCAAAAAAAGCAAAACTTTGGAGCAGGAGCCCGCACATGAACAAAACGATCTTTCCGCTGTTATTTTCCCTGATCATCGCCCTTCCCGTCCACGCGGCGGAAGACGCCCCGACAGCCTCAAACCTCCGCGCCAATTTCAAACGGGTGGCGCTGGAACTCTCGTCAACCAGCGTCTCCAACGCCAAGGACTACCAAAATTCCCCCAATTCCAAATTAAGCTCTGACAGCGAAAGCGTTGTCAAAGGCGTCTTTGACTTCGTACTTGAATACGAACAGCCTAATTATCAATGGAACAACAGCCTGTTCATGGAATACGGCAAAACTCATCTCAAACCGGCGGACGGTGAAAATTCCAGCAACGAAAACGCCGACAAGATCTTGCTGACCAGCGACTATTCTCGTAAAATGTGGCGCTATGCCGATGCCGACGTCGGTCCCTTTGCCAGCCTTGCCTACCAAACGGAATTCACCGCCAATGCCGATGCGCCGCGGGCCAAAATCTTGCGCGGCATGGGAGGTCTCAAACTCTTCAACGGCCCTTATATCAAAGAACTCTATGCCGCCTTGGTGGAAGAATATGACATGACCTATTCCAAAACCAACACCAAAACTGGTTATGAAATAGGCATCAAAGCCGAATACCCGCTGCGAGAAGGCGTCAAATTCCAGCTCGAAAGCTATTTCCGCAACCTTCTGTACTTCAGCTCTTATCAGGGCACGGACTTCAAATACGAATTCAACGTCACCACCCGCATGGACGTCAAAATCACCGATACTTTCAGCCTGGCCCCCTACTTGACTTATTTTCAGGCTCAGGATCGCGAAAGCAACAAATACGGCAGCAACCTAATGATCGGCGTTTCTCTGGCTTATGCTGACCTCTTTAACCTTTAAGCTTTTCAAAAGCCAGCAGCCCGGCACCGATAAGTCCGGCGTCGTTTTCAAAAGCCGCCGGCCGCAAGGAAAACGGCGAAGAGACGATTCGGCGGTTGGCTTCCTCCTCCAGCCGCTTATAATCGATGAATTTTGCCATTGAACCGCCAAGCAAAATCACTTCCGGATCAAAAACCGTTGCAAAAATGACGATGCCGTCCAGAACATATTTCTGCCATTTGTCAAAAGCCGCAACCGCGGGGGGATCGCCATTTTTCAATCCTTCGATCACATCATAGCTTGTTGCCGCCTCATCATGATAGGCCTCCTTAGCATTGAGGTTAAGCGCCCGCCCCGACATGTAGATTTCCAGGCAGTCATAATGCCCGCAGCCGCATAAACGCCGATGATCCTGCCGTACAGGGAAATGCACCTCTCCCGCAGCGCCGGATTTCCCCTTCAAGAGCTTTCCCTCGGCAATAATCCCCACGCCGACCCCCGTCCCCAGCGTCAACATCACGGCATCATTTTTTCCTTTGGCGTTCCCGACCTTATATTCGGCCCACATGGCGGCATTGGCGTCATTTTCGACCATAACCGGCTTGACGGACAGATTCTGAAAGTCTATATCGCCGTATCCCTTAGGCAGATTGCCGATCGAACCGGTGATCCGCCGGTTGTCATGATCCACCGTCCCCGCCGTGGAAATCGCCACACCTTCCGCCTCGGCCTCATAACTTGCAATCACCCGCCGCAGCAAAGCCTCAATTCCCTCCTTGCTGGGCGGCGTTTTTTCCTTCTCAGGCCCACGAACGATTTTCCCTTGTTCATTGATCACGGCCCAGGAAATTTTCGTCCCGCCGATGTCGAAAGCTAAAATGCCGCTCATCTCGTCCTCCTTAAAAATACTTGCCTAAGATATAATCTCCAAATCAGAATATACCATACTTTAACCAATTCTCGTTAAAATTGATTAAAAAGAAAGGAACGCTCATGGAAAAACTGTTGTTTTTGGAATATCCCAAATGCTCTACCTGCCAAAAGGCAAAAAAATGGTTGGATGACCACGGCATCATTTATGAAGCCCGCCATATCGTCGAACAAAATCCCACGGTGGCGGAACTTCGTCAATGGCATCAAAAAAGCGGCCTGCCGCTGAAAAGCTTTTTCAATACCAGCGGCTTGGTTTATAAGGCACAAAATCTAAAAGAGCGGCTGCCGAACTTAAGCGACGAGGAACAATATGAAGTTTTGGCCGGCAACGGCATGTTAGTCAAACGGCCGCTGCTCGTTGCATCGGACTTTGTGCTGGCTGGCTTCAAACCCGACCTCTGGCAGCAAAAACTGCGGCGTTAAAAACGGTTTATCGCCAATCTTTGCAATATTGTTCCCAAAGCGTCGTCAATTGGGCACGGTTGACATTCGGCTTAACGGTAAAGACGGCCATTGAATCGATTTTGTCAACGCAATCCAAAAACTCCAAAACGGGATAATAATGTTCTCTGGCCCAGAAATCATGCACGATAATCAGCGTCTTGGGAGACGCGTGCAACATCGTCTGCAAAATGCAAGCTACGCGAAAACGCCCATCCACCAAAACCACGTCCAGCTTTTGACCGTCAATGTCCTCAAAAACCTTGCTTGAATAAGCCGGAAACTTTTCATCTTTTGACGGATCGACCGGCTTGCCCCAAAGAGAAACGGGACCGATGTCGGCATGCCGCAACTGCAGACGTCCGTTTTTTTCCGCCTCGCGAATAATGCGATATTCCCGCATCTTGTTCAGCCAACCGGCATCAGATTCGACCGTTGTGATCTTCGCCTGCGAATGCATCAGCGTAAAATAAGTCGACCCGCCGGCACCGAATTCCAAATAATTTTCAGCCGGAGCAACATATTTTTTCAACATTTCCTGCTCCCGCGGCGTCATGATGATCGTCGTATATTTCGGCCGGCGGCGCCGTTTGTCGCTCAGGCTCAACGGATAACTGATCTTAAGGCCGCCCAGTCGCAGGATTCTCCTTTCGTCCGAACGCTCACGGGAATACAACAACTTGGCAAACTCTTTCCATCCTTTTTTAAAATAAGCCAAAGCGCCGGTCTTCTTGTCCCCTTCCAGATAAGCCTCGACCGGAACAACACGAAAAGCTTCAGCATAGGCATAATCCTCGCGAATAGCCCGATAATGGTTGAGCGCCAAAATCCGCGACACATAATCCACGCCCTTCAACTGCGACGGATACATGCGAATCAGCTTTTTCTTCTCTTCCGCCTGTTTAGAAATGTTTTCCCAATGCGTCGGCTGCGCTAAGGGAGACCAGATTTCATAAAAACAGATTTTGGCACCGGACTTAAACCCGTTCCGCCGGATCACCTTCCGCATAATTTCGCGGCTGATCAACTGATGCTCCGGATGCCCATCATCTTCATGCGGCAGAAAAATATAGTCATATTCCGCCGTTTTCAGCGCCGCGCAATAAGCCTCCGTCAAACGTCTGATCTGATCAAACATCGGCGGATTGCCGAAAGTCTCGAAAATCCAATGACGACGAATACCGAGTTTTTTCATGACCTCTTCAAACTCAGCGATTCTGGTTTTCATCATCGCCATGGCCAAGTCAGAAGTCTTTCCCACGCCGGAACTTGCCAAAACCACCACGTCAAAGTTGTTTGAATATTTCAGAAGAGTTCCGCCACAACCGATGACTTCGTCATCGGGATGAGGTGCCACCAACAGGCATCTATCCTTCGTCCCAAAACAAAACTCTTCCATATTTGTTATCCTTTCATATTATGACACACCGCGGTAATGATCACCGGATAATTATCGTCATTTTCCACTTTTTGGGCGTCACTGCGCAATTGCAGCAAAGATCGCACGGCATAATCGAAATTTCCCCGACCTTCGCAACTTTTCACGCCGTCAGCACCAAAAACCTTAACCAATCTGGCTTCCAACCACTTTTTAGAAAAAAAGCTGCTATAATTCCCCGGCCGATCAACATAAACCGGTCCGTTAACCGTCACCAGCAGATGCCCACCGGGTTTCAGCATTTTTTTCAAATGTGCCACGGCCGTCTCCAGATGATCCATATACATTAAGACCTGCGTACAAAAAATACAATCAAATTTTTGTGCCGGTAATAACTTTTCATCCATCAAATCGCCGTAAAAATCGGCATCGGGATAACGCTCCTTGTCACCGACATATGAAAAGATTACTCTCTTCTGACAAGGAAAATCGTCGCAATAATGGCAATTGCCGCCAAACTCCAAAACATCACCGCCGATCAATGCACGGTTTTCTTCCAAAAACTCCCGAATAAACCGCCGGTCAAAACTTTCCTCAAAACAGCGCCGTCCCAAAAAAGGCGCCGCTTCCCTGATCAGCCTCAAGCCTTGTTGATAGGCCGTTTCGGCCTGATCCGCCTTAACCTTGATCTTCCCCCACAATTTTTCTTTTCTTTTTTGCTTCCATTTTTTCACCGGCTGCAAAAATTTTTCCGTCGGCCAAATTGTCATCAAACTTTTCTCCTCAACCAAAGCTTGATGAGTATGGCATCCCCTGCCAATTTAGTCAAAATATTTTGATCGGCTTATAAACAATTTTGTCAAAATTACTGTTCGGCGTCCTCGCGCAAACGCGCCCATACTTCGGGAAAAGCTCGGCAAACCGCAGCAAGCTGCACATCGTTCATATTTTCGCCGATATTTTTGCTCCCCAGGGAGGGAAACTTGAAGCGTTTCTTCCGCGGATTAATCATCAACAGCCGCGAAATGTTGTTTTCCGCCACCTTGATTCGCTTCCCGGCCAAAACCGCCATACTCCAAAACCAAATGTCGTCGGCATAAGGACAAAGCTCAAAAAACGCCGCTTCGTCCGTCACCAGTGGATCAAGTTTGTTGCGGCTCCACAACACGCCGGCGCCCGAGGTACAGAAATTCAAAAAAGAAGCCTCGCTGGACGGCACGTTCCAGTTCCAAGCACCGTAATTGTTGATTTTGTCCCCATCAAACGTTATCTGATGCGCCCGATGACAGTTGAGATACTGCGGCGTCTTTCTTTCCTGTTCATATAAGATCTTCAGCCAATCGCGGTCATAAAAGATGTCGTCGTCCGCCGTGGCTATCAAAGCGTCGGGATACTCTTTCAAAGCCGGAATCAGTTTTTTATAAGACTTTAGATCACGGCACCAGCGAATGCTCAAACCGTTACGCCGCAAAGCCAACAGCCGCCGCGGCAGATCCTTTTCCCGGTTGGGAAACTGCTCTTCCGCCAACCACAAGACAACTTCGTCGGGCTTAAGGCTTTGACGCAACAAAGAATAGACCGCATAAACCGTGTCTTTGATCTTCGGCGGATAAGAAGTCAACGATATGATCAAGCGCTGCGGCCGCATCTCCCGGTTAACGCCGCAATCTTTGAAAAAGAAAATTTTGCAGGCGGTCAGAAACTTGTTGATGTAAAAGTCTTCAATCTTAACCTTGGGGCGATAAGAAAACTTAATCACCCCCAAAAGGATAATATTCTTTTTATAAATCTTGTCTTCAATTCTAAAAAATTTCATGTCAACTCCCTGCGGCATTTTCCTCACCGGGGAGTATGACATTTTCGCCAAACTTAGTCAAATATTTATGACACGCAGATGTACAAAACTTTCCTACAATTGAACCCAGGCATCGGGAACAGTATCGCTTTTTTCATGGGCATAGGCCTTCAGCCAAACCTTTGGCGCCACGACGATTTTTTCGGGATTTTCATTGAGCCAGGCACCCCACCAGGAAAAAGAGGAA
This sequence comes from uncultured Alphaproteobacteria bacterium, assembly GCA_934254925.1. Classification (GTDB taxonomy): domain Bacteria; phylum Pseudomonadota; class Alphaproteobacteria; order RF32; family CAG-239; genus CAKQMD01. The sequence continues at coordinate 111,054 of CAKQMD010000002.1, read as the reverse complement.
TTGGCAATAACGTTATGCTTGCAGTTTTTTAGCAGTTCCAAATCAAAATGAGCTCGCCCGTCGTCGTTGACGTCGACAAAAACCGTCGGATAATCCAACCGCAGATTTTCCTTTGCCCAAGGGATGTCGTCCGAAAAAACAAAAAACACCGGATCTTTGACCAAGCCCGCCACATAAGCGGCCGCTCGCCGATAATACTGGACGTCACACAAACCGTAAATATCCGCCAAAGTCACATAATCTCCGCGCCTGACATGCAGGGAAACGCTGTTGCAACTCCTGATCTGCCGCAAAAACTCTAAGTTGGCCTCGTCTAATTCGTCGCGTAAGGCAAAATCCCGCAGCAGTTCCCGTCGATAAGCGCAAAAATATTTTTCACTCTGAAAAAAGCCCAGATAATAACAATCCCCCTCGCGCCGAGCCAATTCCGGATCATAAACCAAACTGCTCTTCTCGCAAACTCGGCTGGAATGGACGATATATTTGGAAAGCCCCAGCACCTGCCGCAACAATTTGGGGATCCGCCGTCTGACGTAACGATCCTTAAAACCCTCCAAAAGTTCAGGCGACGCCGCCTTTACGCAACAGCAAAAGTGCCCCAGCTCATAACGGCGCTTGTCATCCGTTTCATAACCGCTGAGGTCAAAAAAAACCTCATCCTGCAATTGTTTGGAAAAAGCATATTGAAACAGCTGATTTCCCAATCCGCCCGTTAGTCTGATCACCTTCGTCATCTTTTTTCCCACAGTTCGTCATTCTGCGGGAAAAGATATAAAAAGGAGTTTTTTTGTCAACGCGCCCCGTCATGAAGATATAACTCGTATGGGAAAACTTCCGGCTCAACCCTTACTTTTCTGCCAAAAACTGCTTTATCTTTTTTCGATATTTTTTGACAAACATAATCTTGTTCAAGCCTTTGAGCAAAAGCCGCCCCTTTTCCGTCCGCCAAAAGGGCGGATTGTCGATTTTCGACAGGTCATAAACGCCGGGAGCCTCGGGTTCATAGTCTTTTCCGACCGCTTGCGCCTGCTCCTTGACCAGCAAACCGCACCAACGTCCGTCATAAAAATACCCGTACCAAAAGTTCCGGGCTTTTTGCCCCATGGCCGCCAGCAGATCTTTCGGCGTGTTTTTCAAAACTGCGACGGCCTCGGCCGGCGTAGCAAAATAAAAAGACATCTCCTCCCAGGGAACAAGCTCTTTAAACGGCCGTATATCCGTATTGCCGATATGTACCGGCACCACCCCCAGCTGCATGGCCTCAAAAAACCGATAAGATCCGCCGCCGAACCCGCGCGGGCACAAAGCAGCATAACTTTGCAAACAGTCCTCGATGAAAAACCTTTCGCTGACATAACCGTCGGTAAACCGAAAATCCCCATCTTCCGCCGTCAGCCGAGAAAGCTCCGCGCGCAGCGGATGCGTATCCATCCGGCCGACGAAACCGGCCAAAAAACGGCGCACTCTTTTCTTCTTCTCAAACAAATGAGGCGCACACAACAACGGCATGTCCCGTCCTTGTTCTCCGCCGCGGCTGGAAAGATAAACCTCGATCGCTCCGGTCGCAACCAGCGGACCGTCCGCATATTGGCACAAAGTAAAGGTTTTTGCAGGGTCGATCATCACCCTCTTCAGCTCCGCCGCCAGCTCTTCGCGCCCTTCCTTGCCATATTGGTGAGCGATATGCCAATTTGTCCAGAAGACCGGCAGATAATGCCTGTCCGCCTGCCGCGGATCATCCGTCAACAAGTCCGGATGCCGCTGTAACCAATCGTAAAATTCGATTTCGACACCGCAATAGGCACTGTGCGGCGGATAATTATGCGCTTTCTGTCTGATTTGAAACTTTTTATCAACGTTTAACTGATATATTTTCATTTTAAGGCTCAAAAAAAGGTTGCGATCTACATCACAACCTAGCTTTGAGGGCTCTTTTTGTCAACATCCAATGACGTTTGATGGCCAAATATTATTTATAAAAACCGCGCAGCCTTTTCCGCCAAGATTTCACCGGCGTCAGCTTGGCCAGGGTTTTGAAGAAATTCTTCTTGGCCTTTGCCTTAAACTCGGCAATCTTTTTCTCCCGGGCAAAATCGGCTTTGGTCTTCAAACGGATCGGACGTTCCTCCAAACGCTCAAACCAACAATGCCGACCCCGTCCGGTCATATAACGCACGTCGGCGTCTTTGATCTGATCGATATACGGCGCCAAAACGCCGAAAATTCTGACCGAAATGTTTTCTCCGCCGTGACGCACCCAATTGGAGTTCGTCCCATAACGATGAAAATAATAAGTGTCCTTCAACACCACCATTTTGGCACCGCTCATCAACTGTCTGAAACCAAAAGCCCAAGTGTCGCTGCTCAAAAGATGCGGCAAATATCCCCGGATCTTGTGCCAGCTTTCCTTGGTAAACAGATAATTCCCGCTGGCACCGGGAAACTTCAGCCCGGCCAAACAGTCCGCCGCTTCGTACAAAGGCTCCTTATACCGCCAAACATGCGTCGTCTGCTCTTTGGGCGTCCCGTTCAGAAAATAACGGATTTCGCCAAAAACCGCCGCATCGGCCTTGTGTTTGCGCATAAAGGCCTTCAACGGCTTAATCGACCGCTTCTCCAAAGCATTGTCGGCATCCAGACAAAACAACAGGTCATTGCGACAATGCTCAATCGCCTTGTTGCGTGTTCCGGGCGCACCCATATTCACCTCGTTACAAAGCACGATCAGCTTTTTGTCGGCATATTTCTTCTGCAGCTTTTTCAAAACCTCGGCCGTATCGTCGGTTGAAGCATCGTTGACGATCACCACTTCGTCTCCGTCTTCAAAATTGCTTTCCATAATTGAATCAACCGCCGCTTCAACCGTTTCGGCACAGTTATACGCCGGAATAAAAAAGGAGACATTGTCCGTCATCGCATACCTCTTGCTTATAAAGTCAACAAAGTTGCTCCCAAGGTATTATAGACCAATGCCATAGTCAAACAAAAAAGAAATTTTTCACCGCCGCTTTCGACGCAAGCTCATTTTTTCCGAAACCAGAAACAACCGCAACCATAGTCCTCCGTTAAGGTAACGGCGCGATCCGCCTGCGGATAAAAAGTTTCTTCGCCGTGGTTTTGATAACGGATAAAAGCAAATTCAACAATCTCCATGTCGTCGAACAATTCTTTCACCATGTCATAGGTATAGATTCGGTGCGCATTGTACTGGATCTTGGCTTCCCGCCCCATCGGCACCACAAACAGCAAACTTCCGCCCGGAGCCACAACCCGTTTCAACTCGGCAATCGCTTTCAGGTCGCCGTCATAGTCGATGGCGTCTCCGTAGCGCCCAAGTCCGATATGCTCCACCACATGCATGCAAGACAAAGATTCGACGCTGTTGTCGGCAAAAGGCAGCGCATTCAGGTCAGCCGCCCGACACGCAAGCCCGTCAAGATGAACATCCGCCGGACGAAAGTCATAAAACTCAACGGGAACAAAAGCCGAGGTAATCGTTACAAAATCGAGCTTGGAAGAAATGTCAATATGTTTGGCCGGATTAATCTTCCGCACACATCTGGCCGCCCAAGCCGGATGATACAGATAATGGGGATCAAACCCCGTGCTGCCGGTATTGTCGTCCAGACAACGCCACTGGTCTTCCTCCCGCAGGACAAAGCGTTGACCGTGAACCGCTTCTCTAAATTCTTTCCAGCATTTGTCAAACCATCTGTTTTTATAATAGTCTGCGGCGGATTGACCTTTCAACAGCATCACGAGTCGCTTTTTTAATCCCATGGCTTCCTCTTTTGTACATTCCAGCAAGTTTGCTGTCAGGTATATAAGACAAAAGCACTGATGTCAACTCAGATTTTTTTCCAGCTTTCCGGCACCACGTCAACACTTCTCGCCCCCGCGAACCACCGCTGCGGCGCAACGACGATCTTTTCGGGATTCTCGTTCAGCCAGGCTCCCCACCAAGAGAAGGAAGAATTGGCAATGATGTTGTGTTTGCAGTTTTTCATGCATTCCAGATCAAAATAAGCCGTCGCTCCGTCATTGATGTCCACCACGGTATAAGGATAGGCAATTTTCAGATTGTCCTTAACCCAATCTACGTCGTCGGAAAACAGAAAAAATTCCGGACGTTCGACTTTTGAGGCCACGTAATCAATAGCGTCGCGGTAATAATCCAAACTGCACAAACCGTGAAAACGCACATTGTCCGCCTGAGTATAGTCCCCGCGCCGCACGTGCAGGCTGACGGATTGACAACTGCGGATCTTTTCCAGCATTTTCTCGTTGGCCTCATTCAACGGCACTTTCAGGGAAAAATCACGCAAAATTTGCCCTCTGTGATCAGCAAAATACTTTTCGCATTGAAAATACCCTTCATAATAGACGTCACCCTCCGCCAATAAGAGGTCCGGTTCATAAACGTTGGTCTGTTTTTCGCCGCGTCGGTTTGAAAGGACTTGTTTTTTCTTTTTGCCCAACAACCGTCGGAGAAACCCCGGCAGTCTGCAAACCACCGTTTTTTCGTTCAGACAATTTCGGACTTCCTCCTCCGTGGCCGCCGGCGCCGTCAGGCTAAACACCCCGAGCTCATAATCGCGAATGGTGCCGCGATTGCCTTTTTTCACTTCCTCAAACCAGGAATAATCATACTTCACGTCGGCACCCAGCATCTGTCCAAAGGCGTATTGAAACATCTGGTTGCCCATTCCACCCATCAATTTTACGATTTTCATTTGTCACCTGTTATTTGTTTAAAATGCGTCAAAATCTTAAATCCAAGCCCTAACTTGAACACGCGGTTAAGCGGACTCCGCCACAACAACGCCGAATACCCCGGCCCGCGGCGGCAGGTTCGCAAAACCTTTTTGTAAAGTCGACGATAACGGTCCAGATTGTGTTTTCCGAAACGTTGCACGGAAACCTCATAAAGCCGTCTCAGGCCCCTTTCCAATTGCTGCAGATCTTGCAAGGAAATTTTTTCGCCGTTTTTCACTTTGTCTTCTACGCGCAAAACATCTGCATATTCCGGCCCAAAAACCCGACAACAAACTTCTGTTCTGGCCTTCTCTCCGGCCTCTTTCATAGCGCTGTCGCTGACCAAAGAAATATTACTTCCGTGAATGCGGTAATCCACCAACACTTCCGGCAGATTATGGAATTGCGTCTTATCAAGCAGATCAAGCCAAAGTTTGTAGTCTTCGGCAACTTTCATCTTGTGCTCATAACGCAGACGATTTTCTTCAAGGATACGCCGCCGCAACATAACCGTAGAATTGCCCAGCGGATTAAACTCCAGCAGCATGGCAAACCGAATATCCCTGTCCTCAACCGGCATAGCCATAAGATGTTTTTGGGGGAAATACTCAAACCAACTGCCGCAAACACCGATTTCCGGATTCGCTTCCATAAAGGCATATTGCTTTTCCAATCTTTGCGGCAAAGCCCGATCATCGCTGTCCAACATGGCCAAATAAGGGCTTTGAGCCAAGTCCAACAACCTGTTTCGCGTATAATCCAACCCTTTGTTGCCGTCATTTTCAAAAAATCTGATGCGCGGATCATCATAGCTTTTGATTACGTCTCCGGCATTGTTTGTCGACCCGTCGTTAACGACAATCAGCTCCCAATCTCTAAACGTCTGCCACAAAACGCTCTTAATCGCCTCGCGCAGATATTCTTCCGGCGTATTGTAAACCGGCATGAGGACAGAAATTTCAGCCATGCCTCATCACCTTATTCCAACATTTTTTCAGTTTTTCTTTCAGCGTTTTTTTCTTCTTTTTGACCGGCGCTTTTTCGTTAGGATGCTCTACCAGCCCTCGCAGCCAGTCATGCCCGCCGTAGGCCGGATTCGACTTGTCTTTGATCAGCATCTTATAATTGTCGGCAAATTCCCGAAGGTTTTCCTGGTTAAACGGCATCCCTTCGGGAAAACCGTACGCCGGAGACAAAATCAGCGGATTTTTATCCAGCATATATTTATTCAAATGGCTTTCGTCATGCCACAAAGCGATGATTCCTTTGGCATAATCGGCTTTGGTCGCAGCGTCAAGATCTCTGATCAGCTTCAAAAAATCCGCCGTTCTGCCGCCGTTGAACCCGCCCATAAAATAATATTTTCCTTCCCCGGGAGCAATATAAGCCCGAGACTTCTTTTGCCGATCATAAGTGTAAGCCTCCAGCGGCAACTTATAAAAGCACGGATGCAATGTCACCGTCAGTCCCTGCTCTTCCGTGGGAAAAATCTCTTCTCCGACAACCCGGCGCGGCACCATCGTTCCGTTGATAAAATACAGATAATCTGTCTCGGCCAGTTCCGATTCCACCGCCAAAAAAGTGTCAAAGCGCATCAGGGTTTCTTCCGGCCAACCGCGAAACCGATGCGCCACGACCCGCACATTATCGCCGACCGACAGATTTTCGGCGTCCGTAAACAAAAAATACGTCTTCTCGTGCCCGGGCAAAAAATACTTTTCGCAGGAACGATAAAAATCCTCCCAAAATACCACATACCGCCCGGTGGCAATAAACAAGATCCCGACCTTCATCTCAGGCATCCTTTCCTTTGTTGTCTTTTCGCGCCTTTTTAAAGCTTAGTCCCAAAACGCGATAAAATTTAAAATCCTTTGTCTTCCGTTTTTCATAAAACAAGTTCTTAAACGCCGCCGCCCACAAACAAAGCTTATAACGGCGTCGCCGCATCATGAAATAAGCCTTTCGGGTTTTGGCGTCGCAGGCCGCCAAATCGTCCCGTGTCAAATTCATCGCCCGAAACTCTTTGGCAATCAGGGAACCGAACGCCAGGCGGAAACGGCTGTCGATTTCTGAAAAGCGCCATAAAATGCAGCCGATCTTAGAACGATAAAAGTCCTTTTTCACCGCCTCAAACCAACCGCAGTCCCTGAGCGTCTTTTCCACGCCGGCAAAGACTTTCAAAATGTCAAAATGCCGCCGGTCCTTGTTGGCGATAATCGAATTTTGCACATCCACCCGATAGAAATAGGTCGTCCCGTGCAAAATCAAAATTTTGTCCGCACGACACAAATAACGGAAGAAAAATTCCGTATCTTCAAAAATAATCCCTTCCTGAAAAAACAAATTGTTTTCAAGCAAAAAATCTCGCCGAAAAACCTTGCTCCAAGCCGTTTGACAATAATCAAACAAACGCTCCTTCATCTCCGCCGGAAAAATGATGTCCTTCCCTGCCGCCAAGGCCAAATCGTCAAACGTCGTCACCTCTCCTGTCTGCTCGCTGAAACTCGTCACCGGAAAAAACATCAGATCGCTCGCCCCGTATTTTTCAAGCGAACATGCCGCCGTTGCCAACAGGTTATCGGCCATTTTGTCATCAGCATCCAAAAACAGCAGATAATCGCCAACGGCCTCGCTAATGCCGCGATTGCGCGCACCGCTCAATCCCCGATTCTCTTGCCGGATATACCTGATTCTTTCGTCATCATAACTCTTGACGACACTTTGAACGTCGCGAGTCGAACCGTCGTCTATCACCACCAGTTCCCAATCGCCCTCCGTTTGGGCAAACACGCTTTCCATCGCCTCGCGAAGATAGGATTCCGGGGTGTTATAAACAGGCATGATAACAGTAAATCTCGACATTTGAGGCCTAATAAAAAATTTTTTTATTAATACTATTGAAATAAAGAAAAAATGCAACATATATTTATGTCGTTTAACCAGGAGTTTAAAATGCTGATAAAAGCACTATCGAAAGCACTAAAGAAAAACAAAATCAAAATTCGGGGACAAAACAATGTTTTCGACCCTCAACTCATCAAAGACAAAAACATAAAACTCAAAATATACGGCAACGACAACAAAATCGAAATCGCGCCAAACGCAACAATCTCCAAGCTGACTATCCTTATCTACGGCAACAACAACGTCATTCGCATCGGCTCCAAAACCGCCATAAACGACAAATCAGCAATCACCATCGGCCAATATTTCCTCTCCGTCGACGACTGTGCGGTAAATATCGGAGAACGCTGCGCCCTGGGCAGCTTTTTCATGATCTTGGGCGAAAAAGCCACCGCCTTCAACATGGGAAACGATTGTCTCGTAGCCGACGGCGTAGAATTTTGGGGCACCGACGGACATTCAATGCTCAACGACAAAAAAGAGATCACCAACTTCGCCCAAGGCATTACCATCGGCAATCACGTCTGGATTGCCAAAGACGTCAAAATCGGCAAAAACGTTCAACTGGCGGAAAATTCCGTCGTCAGTTTCGGCAGCGTCGTCACCGGAAAATTTCCGCAGCCGGGAAGTCTGATCGGCGGCAATCCCGCAACCGTTTATAAGACAAACATCAACTGGAACCGGGAAACACCGGTCAAAAAATAATCCCCGCTTTAATGATAAATCTGCCGCAGTTTCTTGCGCCAGCTTTTCAACGGAACAAACAAGCTGCAAACTTTGATCAACTTTTTCAAAAGCTTTTGCCGCAGTCTTTTTTTCTTATAATGTCGAAAACTTTTCAACAAAAGCGTCCGCATCGGCGCGTCATCTTCCCACAACCGCTTGATCTCCGTCTTGGCCGAAGGATGCTCATAAGCGTTGCTGCCGAGAAAGCTGCGGACGATAAAATCCGCCAAAGCCTGCTTTTCTGCATCGCTATACCTGTGCTTGCGCGCCCTCTCACTCAAACGCCGAGCCATTTTCAAGGCATCGTCTTTCCTGGCAACTTTAAAGTTTTCATTCAGGCTGCGAGACTGCTTGCCGAGAAAATAATTATAATAGCACTCCGGTACTAAAACAATTTTATTAGCCCTCTCCGCCGCACGAATCAACATTTCGTTATCTTCAAAATAAATATCCTCGGGAAAAGCCAAACCATGTTCCGACAGCAACTCCCGCCGCACGATCTTGTTTGTCATGGCGCCGTTGGGCAGGCAGGCAAGCTTGGCTTCCCGTCCTTCCGCCGTTTCCTTTTTGAGCTTTTCACACACCGTCGCGCTGTTGCTGATGTAACGCAGACACCCCATCGCCATATCCGCCGCATCGTCGACCGCCGCGACATAAAGCCTCTCGTAAAAATCGCTTTCCGCCGTGTCATCGGCATCCATATAGCCGACAAACTCGCCCTTCGCAATCGTCAAAGCCACGTTTCTGGATCCTGCAGGACCGCGGTTGACCTTGTTGCGCAGCAATTTTACCGCCTTTCCTTGTTCAACATATTCTTTTTCAATAATTTCCGCAGAAGAGTCCGGCGAACAGTCATCAACGCAAATGACCTCCAAATCGCCGATACTCTGCGCCAGCAAACTGTCCAAGCACCGGCGGATCGTCGCTTCTGCCTTATAAACCGGCACAATGACGCTGACTTTAGGCATGTCCTTTCCTCCTCCAGACCGGTATGCGCAGGATTTTAAAGACTTCGCTGCCGTCCCGGCGCTTTTTTCTCTGCCAGAAACACCCACAAACAAAAGCCAACGGATCAAACTTCTTTTTAAACCGCCATTTCTCCGCCGCCCCTTTACCGATCAGCTCATAACCGCAGGTGTTGCCATAGCCTTCCCTGGCCCGGAGCCATTTGCTTTTGGCATAATCCAGCGCCGCAAAATAAGAAGCGCCGAGTGTTCCGAAAGAATAATGCTGACATTTCAACGGCAAAACATATGACGGAATATTGAAATTTTCCCGGGCATTGATACAAAAATCTTCCGCGTAAAAATCAAATTGAAAAGTCTCGTCAAAACGCAGATGATATTTTTCCACCAGAGTGGAATGTACGATCAGGCATTGGCAGTCAAAAGTTCCGACTTCCTTAAGACCAAAGGTCCGACGCCCGAAAGAGGTCCTCTCGCTGCCGTCCTTTCGGCTTTGGCGGATCCTGCCCCAAATGGCCACGTCGCACCGCGGCGGTTTGAAGCTTACCGCCGTCCCGATCACGCCGTAAAGACACCCTGGATCAAGCTTCTCCAACTTTTTGCCCCAGGCTTCCTGAACTTCCCAATCTTCATGGCAAAAGACCAACCATTCCGACTGTCGATAGTCAAAAGCATCTAAAAAGCTGTTATAGCGCGCGGCTATGCCGATATTCTCCTCATTATTGTCAAACAAACAAAAATGCGCGCCAGCCGCCCGGTTAAATTTGTTGTTCTTCACCAGCCGTTCATACATTTCCAAATTCCGAGCCACGCTGACAATAATCATCTTGATTCGCCTATTCTTATTTCAGCTGCGTATTGTATAAGGAGGCATAAATACCGCCTTCTTTGGCAATCAGCTCGTCATGCGTCCCGCTTTCCACCAGCTCACCGTCATTGACCACCACGATCTTGTCGGCGTTCCGCACGGTCGACAACCGGTGCGCAATCACCAAAACCGTCCGGTTGGCCATCAGGTTTTCAATTGCTTCCTGCACCACGCGTTCGGACTTGTTGTCCAAAGCCGACGTCGCCTCGTCCAAAATCACGATCGGAGCGTTTTTCACAAAAGCTCTGGCAATGGCAATTCGCTGTTTCTGACCGCCGGAAAGCAAAACGCCGCGTTCGCCGATCTCCGTATCAAGCCCCTGTTCCAAGCCTTTGACAAAGTCCTCCAGACAGGAGGAACGCACTGCGGCCCAAATTTCTTCTTCACTGGCCCCCGGCTTGCCGAGCAAAATATTTTCGCGGATCGTACCGGAAAACAAGAAATTGTCCTGAAACACCACCGCAATCTTGTCACGCAAATCATACAAGTCGATTTCCCGCACGTCCGTTCCGTCAATCAGCACCGCACCGGACTTAACGTCATAAAACCGCGGCAACAGGTTGACCAACGTCGTTTTTCCGCCGCCGGAATTTCCGACAAAAGCCGTCGTTTCGCCCATTTTGACCTTCAGGTTAATGTTTTTCAACACTGGCTTGCCTTCGACATATTCAAAATTAACGTCCCTAAACTCAATCCCCTGCCGCACTTCTTTCAGCGGTTTAGCATTTTGCGGATTAACAATCGCCGGATTCTGCTCCAGTAATTCAAACACGCGGTCCATCGCCATCAACGAGACCTGAACGGCGTTAAACTTGTTGCCAATGGACTTCACTGGATTATACAACATCACCAGGGCGGTAATGAAGGAGACGAAGTTTCCCGGCGTAATCTGCTTTGTCACGATCAAATAGCTGCCGTACCAAATCACGAAGGCAATTCCCAAGGAAATGGCAAAATGCATAAAAGGCGACAAAAAACCGGTTCTTTGCACCATCTTCGTCCCCAACTTGAAACTTTTGGTCAAAACGTCGCGAAACTTGTCCGCCTGAATTTTGGCCAGGTTATAAGAGGCGATGATGCGGTTTCCCTGATACGTCTCGTTATAATAGGTCGTCAACTCGCCGCCGATGGTCACCGTTTGCGTCACGATGTTTTTGATTCTCTTTCTGATTTTAAGCGTCGGCAAAAAAGCCCCGATTAAAAACACGATTGCCACCAAAGACAATTGCCAAGAATTGTAAATCAACACGCCAACCAAGGCCAAAGAAGAGAAGATACGCGTTGTAAAATCCTTGATATTGGTAAGCAACCCCGTACAAGCCGAAGCCACGTCACCGGCAAAACGCTGAAAAATATACCCCGAGGTGTTCTTGTCAAAAAAAGCCGCGTCATAAGTCACCAACTTTTCATAAAGCGTAATCTGCAGTTCGTTGTTGATCTTGCGACCGACCCAACCGTTCAAATAACCCGCCAGATAATTCAAAATACTCTGCACCAGGCTGAACGCAATGATCAAAAGCGGCAGATAAACCGTCGCCGACACGTTTTTCTCAATCAGCACGACATCCATATAAGGCTTCAGGGCCCAAGCGATGATCGCGTCCATACCGCCGACGGGAATGGTAATCAAAATAGCCAAGATCGCCCGCGTCAGATACGGCCGAACAAACGGATACATTTTGGAATAATTGACAATAACGTTGGAACTTTTGATCTTTTGAATAAAATGAAACATAAAACATAAACCCATGACAAGTCAGACTTATTTGCAGTCCTACCATCATAATCCCCAGGAGTCAATCCCCGCCGCGACAATTAACAGCTCCGCTCTTGTAAAAACGCCGTCCGCCATTACATTATAATCTGCAACAAACTTCCGTATTCACAACAAAAGGAGAAAATCCATGAAAAACCTGCTTGCAGCCTCAATGTTCGGCCTGACGGCCTTAGCAATGTCCGGCGCTGCTCTGGCGCAAAACGCCGGCGGCTTTACCGGCCCCAGCGTCGAAATCATCACCGTTGAACAGGCCAAAGGCTTAAGCGACGACACTTTCGTCATCCTTCGCGGCAATATTCAGAAAAAAATCGGCGATGAAATCTACGTCTTCAGCGACGAAACCGGCACCATCAACATTGAAATCGACGACGAAGATTGGAACGGCTTAACCGTCGGCCCCGATGAAGTCGTTGAAATTCAAGGAGAAATCGACAAAGGCTGGAGCTCTGTTGAAATTGACGTCGACACCGTCAGCAAACCTCAGAAATAAAAATCTGCGGCAAAGCAACAAGACCGGTTATTTTCCGGTCTTTTTTTTTAAAACAACTTCAAAATCGACTGCGAGGCTTGTGAGGCTAAAGACAGCGAATTGACCGCCAATTGCTGCCGGGTTTGCAAGGCCAGCATATTGGCCGATTCTTCGTTCATATCCGCCAAGGTCAGCTTGTCGGCGCCTTCGGTCAGAACATTGATTAGGTTTTGCGTGAAGTTTTCCCGCGTAGTAACAATGGAATAATAGTTGCCCAGTTCGGATGACATCTGCCGAATTTGAGTCAAGGCTTCGGTCAGTTCTTGGATTGATTTGACCACATCACCTTGGTTTTGCCAATCGGTGGTCACCAGTCCCAAAGCTTGGGCCGAAGCGTCTTTGCCTTGCACAGAAAGCTGCGCCGAACGGTTTTCATTAAAAGTCACCGTCAAATCCTGCTCCCGCAAGAGATTAATTCCCTTATATGAGCTGTCCTTAATCAAAGAGTCATATTGTTTGATAATCTCGCCATAGCGTAAGTCATAAGTTTCTTTCGAACGATTTTCCGAAATCTCTCCATCAAAAGAAGTAAGAAAAAGCTTTTCCATTTTACCTTTTAGATCGCTTTTTTCATCAGAGTATTTAGCAAGCGGTGGCTCATATGGTGATGTAATTTCCACTTCCGTTATATCTTCTTCCGCTCTCCAAGTCCCATTTAAAAGCTGTATGGTAGCCCCCTTAACTGCAGTTAAATTATGGATGTTAGACAACCGAAAAGGCCGCTGAGCATCAATAGTTAATCGGGAAGAGGAAGAATTAAAATGCATGCTGAACAATCCCAAAATCACATCAGCTCCTTCTCCATAGATGTTGACATTTGAGGAATCGTTTAGCGTCATCGTAATTTCCATCATCAAAAAATCTATACCGCTGATATTTACTTCCGAATTATCGGAAGTTGTAATAGTACCACCATAAACGGCATATCGTTCCGTTTTGAGGTTCAATCGGCTACTGCCGTAAAGAGCTGTGTAAGAACTGTGCAAACCGTAACGATTACTGTCAAGATTTACAACTGCATCATCATACAGATCAATTCTGCTTTTTTCCGTCAGATAAGTTAGATTTTTGCCCTTAAAATAATTACTTCCCTTAAATGTCACAGTACCTGAATTAATAAAAGATGAGCGTTCTGATTGAATATCCGTATTATCGATGTTTGTAGCATAAAAGTTCATATTTTCAAAAGTAATTCGCTTTTGCATGTCAGCTGCTTTAATAATAGAACCTGCAACAAATTTTTTTGTACTAAAATTCAAATGAAAATCAGAAAAAATATTATTATCTGAAACCGTTATCACTGTATCAACCGTATCAAATTCAAAGTTCAAAATTGAAAAAGCCTCGCCATTTTGTTCAAAATATCCATAATGATCTATTCCTCTCAAATTTTGCCCTTCTTGCAAGGTAATGGCGGTATTGCCCATGTCAATTTGACCGTAAATGACGATGTCACCTTTCTTGCCGCTATCGATCGCCGCCAACAGTTCTTCTTTGGTCGAAACCACCGCTGCCACACCTTCTTGTTCCTCAAACCAGGACTTGGCCGGAACGTTCACCGTCTCCAAAGCCTGCGTCGCCGTGGCCGAAGCTTGTTCCAACAATTTGGCCCCGGCTTCCAAACCTTCCGTTGCCGCTTTGATGGTTTGGATCCCTTGTGCCATCGAGTCCAGCAATGCCGACAAGTCACTGGCGCGGTTGTTCAAGGAAACAGCAGTGTAATAAGAAGAAGGATTGTCAATCGCAGAATTGACTTTCAATCCGGTCGAAAGACGATTTTGAGTAAGATCAACCTGTCCCGCAATATTCTGCAGGCTGAGTAAGTTTGATCGCATCGAGGCGGTTAAACTGATACTGTTGCTCATCTCAAATCTCTCCTGGATCTTAATATACTCAGTATATCACAATTCCCAAGATCAAACAACATTTTGTCAACATTTATTGACATTGTATCAGTCTATATAGACGGAAAAGTATCATCCAAAGTTGCGTAGCTTGATTTCAAAACTTGAAATAAGAAACTTAAACGTATAAATTCATACAAAGGTTAAACTTTTTAGGAGCCTGTCATGACTGATTTTCTCAAAACCGTAAGCAACCGCCGTTCCTTTTATGCCATTAATAACCAATCACCGCTGAGTGAAACGGAAATTACCGCCCTCATTGAAACCGCCGTCAAATATTGTCCCTCGGCTTTCAATTCGCAAAGCGGGCGCGTCATCATTCTCTTCGGCCGGGAACATCGCCGTCTTTGGAATATTGTAGAAGAAGCGCTCCAAAAAGTAACGCCGCCGGAACGTTTTCCTGCCACGAAAGAAAAAATTCAAGCTTTTAGAAACGGTTACGGATCCGTTCTTTATTTTGAAGATCAGGAAACAGTAACCGGCTTACAGCAAAAATTCCCGCTTTATCAAGACAAATTTCCGCTTTGGTCGGAACAATCCAACGGCATGTTGCAGTTCATCGTCTGGACAGCCCTGGAAAACCGCGGCCTCGGCGCCTCCCTGCAACATTACAATCCCCTTATTGACCAAGCAGTGCAACAAACCTGGAAACTTCCCGAAAGCTGGAAACTGATCGCGCAAATGCCCTTCGGCGGCATCGTCCAAAAGCCGGAGCCCAAAACCTTCTTGCCGTTGGAAACCCGGGTGAAAGTCTTTGCATAACCGCAAATACTCCTTGACGTCCCTGCTGCGATGTTTTACACCTTTTTTAGGTTATAACTTTGCTTAAAATGGGATTTTCATGGAAAACTTGAACAATTTGCTTACAAATCATCCGGTCCTGTCCACTTCTTGGATGTGGGTGATTTTCGGACTTATCGTCACCACATTGCTGTTTCTTGACCTCTTCGTCTTCCACCGCCATGCCGAGGAACCTAAAATCAGCAGCACTTTGCGCATCTGCCTCAGTTATATGCTGATTGCCTTGCTGTTCGGCGCCTTTGTCATTTATGAAAAAGGCTTGGATACCGGAATGCTCTTTTATACCGGCTATCTGGTGGAATTCAGCCTGTCTATGGACAACATCTTTGTCATCTCCCTCATCTTCACCAGCCTGAACATTCCGCGGATATATCAGCATCGCGTCTTGTTCTGGGGCGTTCTCGGCGCCATTGTCATGCGCGCGGTCATGATTTTGCTCGGCGCCAGCCTGGTGTCAAATTTCCACTGGATCCTCTATCTTTTCTCGGTCTTCCTCATCTATACCGGCGCTAAAATGCTCATGGTCAAAGAAAAGGAAGAAAGCCTTACCGACAGCAGACTATTTAAATTTATTGAAAAGAAGTTCCACGTCACCCGCGAAATCAACGGCGAACATTTCTTCGTCGTCAAAAACGGCAAACATTACATCACGCCGCTGTTCTTTGCCTTGTTGGTCATAGAACTCATGGACGTCATTTTTGCCGTCGATTCGATTCCTGCAATTTTTCTGATCACTCAAAACATATTCGTCATCTACACCAGTAACATTTTCGCCATTTTGGGTCTGCGGTCACTCTACTTCCTTTTGGCCGCAGCGGTCAGCCGTTTCATTTATCTTAAGCCGGCTTTGGCCATCATTCTGGTGTTCATTGGCTCCAAAATCTTCCTGCCTTTGCTTGGTATTGAAATCCAATCCTGGCATTCACTGGTTATTACCTTCAGCATCATCTTTACCGGCATTGCAGTTTCTCTTGTCAAGACGCCGGCTCAAGCTAAGGAATGACAGGAAGAAAATCCTCTGCAAAATCCCCGGTTCTGCCGGGGATTTTTTGTAAGCCTCGACTGAGTTTTTCATTCCCGGATTTTTCCACGACTTTTCATTCTAAGATTTTCTCCACAAAAAAAACCCCGCAACCGGCGGGGTTTTTTTAAGAACTTCTGATTTAGTCCGCGTTCTTAGCTTCTTCACGAGCCTTGGCCGCAGCGACCAAATCGTCGGCAATACGGGCCGAACGACCGCGCAGAGCCCGCAAGAAGTACAATTTTGCACGACGAACTTTACCGATACGGGCAACTTCAATTTTGGCCACATTCGGAGAATACAGCGGGAAAACGCGCTCCACACCTTCGCCGAAAGAAATCTTTCTGACCGTGAAAGAAGAATTCAAACCGTCATTTTTGCGAGCGATGCAAACGCCTTCATAAACCTGGATACGCTCTCTGTCACCTTCTTTAACTTTGGTGTGAACCTTCAAGGTATCGCCAGGCTTAAAACTAGGAACGTTTTTACCTTCGGTGAGCTTTGCAATCTGCTCTTTTTCTAAATTTTCAATAATGTTCATTAGTTTTACCCTTTATAAATATTTTGTTCGTTTATATATCTAAACCTTTTTAGAATCAAGATATTTTTTCAATAAATCCGGACGCCGGCTTGCGGTAACCTCGACAGCCTGCTCCCGACGCCACTGCGCAATACGCTCATGGTGCCCGGAAAGCAAAACCGACGGGACTTCCCGTCCCTGCCACAAGGCAGGCTTGGTATATTGCGGATGTTCCAGAAGATCGTCTTCAAAACTCTCTTCCTTGGTCGACTCTTCATTGCCGAGCACCCCCGGCAGTAAGCGGATGACCGCATCAAGCATGATCTGAGCCGCCTGTTCGCCGCCGGTCAGAATATAATCCCCGATGCTGATTTCCTCGACATTGTAGGCGTCCAGAACTCTCTGGTCCACACCTTCAAATCTTCCGCAGATAATGTTCAGACGCTCCTCCCGGCTCAGCTCCTTAACCAGTTTCTGGGTCAGGGGCACACCGCGCGGAGACATATAGATCAGCCGTCCTCCTTGATGACACTCGGCCGCCAATGCGGCTCCCAGCACGTCGGGACGCATAATCATCCCCGCGCCGCCGCCTGCAGGCGTATCATCCACCGATCCATGCTTGTCAAAGGCATAGTCACGGATATTTACGGTCTGACAGGTCCAAATTCCCTCGCTTAAAGCCTTTCCCGTCAACGAAAACCCGAGAAAACCGGGAAACATTTCCGGAAAAATCGTGAAAATTTTAACCTGCATCGGAACTCTCATTGGTCTGATCTTCCGCAAAGTCCTCTAACGAGGTCACAATAATATAACCGTCTTTAATATTGATTTCCGGAACATATTGCCGATTAAAAGGCAGCATTTCCGTAGATTTTTTGCCTTTAAGACGGATGTCGATCAAATCGCCGGCGCCGAAATTATACAGCCCCTCGACTTTCCCGATCTCCGTCCCGGAAGCAGAATCCTTCACCGCCAAACCAATCAGGTCGGCATGATAAAATTCTTCTTCCGCCAATGCCGGGAGAACGGACTTTGAAACATAAAAACCTGTTCCGATCAGTTCCTCGGCCTGGTTGCGGTCATCTACCCCCGCAATTTTAACCCGCAATAATTCTTTGGAATGACCGACGATTTTCAGCTGGAATTTTCTCAGGCCGGATTTATCCTCCACTTCGCCGTAAGCGGCAATGTCACGCTCATTTTCGGTAAAGCTTTTAACCTTCACTTCGCCTCTGATGCCGTGCACGCCGACAATCGCGCCCAAACAAATCCTGTCTTTATTTTCCATCGCCAAATCCCGGTCCGAATTTACAATTATCGATTAAGCTTCGGCAGAGGCTTCGGAAGAAGAAGCTTCGGCAGCGGCAGCCTCAGCGGCGGCAGCGGCTTTTTCGGCCTTTTCCTTCATTCTTTCCTGAGCTTTCGCTTTCGGAGCAGATTTAATCGGCTGGTTTTTCAAAACCGGCTTAGCGACCAACCCCAAAGTCGAAAAGATTTTTTCCAGTCTTTCGGTCGGCGTTGCGCCCTGAGATAACCAATATTTCACTCTTTCCTCGTTCACGGACAATCTGTCGGCATGATCCTGAGGCAACATCGGATTGTACAAACCGAGTTTTTCAATAAACCGACCGTCGCGCGGAGCTCTCTGGTCCGCTGCAACAATCCGGTAAAACGGCCGTTTTTTGGAACCGCCGCGAGATAATCTGATACGTACTGCCATTTTTATATTTTCCTTTCGTTATTAAACTTTGGCAAACCCCTAAAAGGGAAATTTGCCGCCAAACCCGCCGGACAACTTGCCCAACGGAGAATTTTTCAACATAGTCGGATTCAGCAGATTTTTCACTCCGCCGCCCCGACCCATCTTTTTCATCAAAGTCGCCATCTGCTCATAAGCCTTGAGCAGTTTGTTGACCTCGTGAACTTCAACGCCGGCCCCGGCCGCAATTCTCTTCTTGCGGGAGGCTTTGATGACGTCGGGATTACGCCTTTCGTTCTTGGTCATCGAAAGGATAATCGCCTCTTGTTTTTTAATCAGTTGGTCGCCGAGAGCGGCATCTCCCATCTGATTTTTGAATTTGGACAAACCAGGGATCATTCCCAAAATGTTTCCCATACTGCCCAATTTCTGAACCTGTCTTAACTGCGCCAGCATGTCTTCCAGATCAAACCGGCCCTTCATCATTTTTTCCGCAGTTTTGGCCGCCTCTTCCTTGTCGACCTTTTCCATGGCCTTTTCGACCAAAGAAACCACATCGCCCTGCCCCAAAATCCGACCGGCCAAACGGTCAGGATGAAACTCTTCGATCTCGTCAACCTTTTCGCCGGTCCCGAGAAACTTGATCGGCGCACCGGAAACCATCTTCATCGACAAAGCCGCCCCCGCGCGTGACGAACCGTCGATACGCGTCAGCACAATCCCGCTGACACCGACCTGGCTGTTAAAAGCCTCGGCCACCGTACAAGCGTCCTGACCGATCATCGCATCGGCCACCAACAACGTTTCCGCAGGCTGTGCCAGCTTCTTCACCGCGACAACTTCGTCCATCAACTCTTGGTCCAGATGGAGCCGCCCCGCCGAATCCAAAATCACGACGTCATAACCGCCTTTACGGGCAAAATCCAACGCCCGCCTGGTAATCTCCAGCGGTTTTTCACCGGAAACGATCGGCAGACTTGCGCAACTACATTTACCGGCCAACTGCGACAATTGTTCTTGCGCTGCCGGACGATAGACATCAAGGGAAGCCAGAAGCACCTTTTTATGCTGTTTTACAGCCAAAAGGCGGCCGATTTTGGCAGCGCTAGTAGTCTTTCCCGAGCCTTGCAGCCCAACCATCAAAATTACGGCCGGAGGCACGACGTTAAAATTAAGCCCGGCGCTGTCCGCTCCCAACAATTTCACCAGTTCGTCGTGAACAATCTTCACCACCATCTGCCCCGGTTGGATCGAACGCACGACCTTCTCGCCCAAAGCCTGGTTTTTCACTTGGCTGATAAATTCCTTGGCCACCGACAGCGAAACATCGGCCTCCAAAAGCGCCAGGCGAATTTCGCGCATCGTCTCGTCAATATCTTTTTCACTCAACACCCCGCGCGAGGTGATCTTGGCAAAAACCGAGGCTAACTTTTCCGACAAACTGTCAAACAAACTTTATTTCCCTACATACTATTGCACGCCAGTGTGCGAACCCTCGCTGACTGGCGGCACGCCTTGGCGTGTATAAGTTTCAAGCATTTTTCAAATGGAAAACCCACTGAACTTATCCGGTTTATAAAAGATTTTTAGCCGCAAGTCAACAGAAAAATATCACTCCCCTCTTAAATTTCCCCCAAAGACACTTATTTATAAAGGCAAGAAACAACCCAAAGGAGCCTTTGCATGAAAACAGTCATTATCGGCGGCGGAACAGCCGGCCTTGCCGCAGCAACCAGATTACGGCGCATGGATGAAAACGCCGAAATCGTCATCTATGAAAAAACCGCCGAACTTGGCGTCGTCAACTGCATTTTGCCTTATTACCTTTCCGGACGCATCAAACTCAAAAGCGACCTGATCGGCATCGACGCGCCGGCACTTAAAGCCAAATACAATATCGAAGCGCATCTTGACAGCGAAGTCACCTCCCTTGACCGCAAAGCCGGAAAAATCACCGTCAACAACCAATATGAAGTCGCTTACGACAAACTGATCCTAGCGCTTGGTGCCCAACAACTGCGCCCGGACATCGAAGGCATTCTCGGTGAAGGGATATTCACCATAAAAACCTTGGAATCCGTCCTAAAAATCAAGGAATTCATCCGTTACAACGATGCCAAGAAAGCCCTGATCCTCGGCGGCGGCGACACCGGGATCGAAACGGCCGAAGCCCTGAGACAAATCGGTATGGAGGTAACGGTTGTCGAAGCCTCGTCTCACGTCTTGCCCTATCTTGATCCGGAGATGGCCGCTTTGGTCAACAACGAGCTCCGTCATCAAGGCATAAAGCTCTTTCTCAACCGTAAAATTGCTAAATTTGGCGAATTCAAAGCCTGGCTTGACGACGGCAGCGAACACGAATTTGACATTGCTATTATTGCCACCGGCGTCAAACCGGACCTGCTCCTGCCGATTACCGCCAACCTCAAGGTAGGCGACAGCGGCGGCATCATCGTCAACGAATATATGCAAACCAATGACAAAAACATCTACGCCATCGGCGACAACATTGAACAAACCAACTTCATCACCGGACGTCCCCAACGCATGGCCCATGCCGGTTTAGCCATCAAGGAGGCCCGAATAGCCGCTGATCACATCACCGGCAAAAAAAGTCGCCTGCCCGCTCCGATCGGTACGGCCGTCACTCAAGTTTTCAATTTAACTTCAGGCGCCGTCGGCTGCCATGAAAAATGTCTCAAAGAGGCCAAAATCGACTACCGCAAAGTTTATGCCTGGGCCTGGTCCAATTCTCAAGTTTTTGAAAACGCCGCCTTAATGCTGTTCAAATTGCTTTTTTCCAAAGAGGGACGCCTTTTCGGCATTCAGGGGATCGGCGCTCACGGCATCGACAAAAGACTTGACGTTGTCTCCGCCTTCATCAGTACCGGCAGTCGCGTCGAAAATCTCACCACTGCCGAAATCTGTTATGCTCCTCCTTTTGCCGAAGCCAAAGACATCATCAACATTTTGGGTTCGGCAGCGGAAGGAATACTTTCCGGAACAGAAAAAATAATGGAAATCAGCGAAATGGAACAATTGCAAAAAGAAGGAAAAGTCATGATCATCGACGTCCGACCGCTGGAATCCTTCAAAACCGATCACATCGCCGGAGCCGTAAACATTCCTTTCGGCGCCCTGCGGCATAATCTGGACTCAATTCCGCATGACAAAAAAGTCGTTTTGTATTGCAATCGCGGTTATGCCGCCAATAACGGGGCCCATCTTTTGGCCAATCGGGGATTTGACAACATTTACATCCTCGGCGGCAGCTTTAATTTATACCAAGCGTTGAAAGAAGACCGAGAGGCCCTCTCCGACAACCGGTCCTAAACAGAAGCCTCTTAACCTCAAGTGACCGAACTTTTCCGACGGCTTGGCATAATAAAAAGACGATTAGCCTGAACGAATGATAAAAAAAGACTTGCAAATTAAAAAAATATAGATTATTGAAGACATGTATTCAGGGTCCCATCGTCTAGTGGCCTAGGACATCGCCCTCTCACGGCGGTAACGCGAGTTCGAGTCTCGCTGGGATCACCAATGCAAGCCACTCTCAAAAAGAGTGGCTTTTTTGTTGATCTAGCGAGACTACTCAATTCCGACTACATTTCGCTGTGCTTCGCATTCACTCGCCAGCTCAATAAGTCTCATTGCTTGGCTCATAAAATCTTGCCATTCAAGGCAAGATTTTATTTCACAGCACTGGGATCACCATTAAAAATGAAAAAAGCGCCTTTACGGTGCTTTTTTCATTTTTAATGACGAAGTCATAGAGACGCAAACTCGCGGGAAGCGAGTTTGACTACAAGCGAAAGGCGGGCGAAAGAACGCCGGTCAGCATTGCTGGTGAGCGCCGTGGAACGAAGGCTTTTATGCCTGAAGACAGCTCTCGCTGGGATCACCAATGCAAACGGCAGGTATAAAACCTGCCGTTTTGCTTTTATAAATCAAGCATTTAACCGAGTTCAAAACTTCTCTTAGCTTTGCTAGGCTTTAGCCGCGGCAAAGGTTAGTTGTTCGCGCAAGCAGAAAGCGTTAGCTTTCGTAGCGGCGCAATGTTCATTTTTTTTTATTTCTAATTTTGGTAAGTTTTTATGAACTCGTTTACTGGTAATCCTTTATTTTTCAATAATTTGTTAGTCAATTATTTTGTCTAAATGACAAAATTTTAATATTGAAGTATATTTATTTTTGTGATATATTATAATTCTATACTGAATTATTATGGATGTTTTATAAACGGCTCTTATGGCTTAGGTAAAATGACTCTTTGTAATAATTCAATTAATAAGATTTTATGTATAACAATAAAAATAACGAATTATGAAGAATGAGTTTTTTGAAGCAGCAGAAATTATCAATCGATTTTATGCTGTAGCGTCAACATTTGATGAAAATCAAAGCTACGACTATATGGTCGTGTATGATGACGACATTACTGCGATGTTGAAGTCTGTAACTGTTTATAAAAAAGTCAAGAAAATTAATCCGGCAACAAAGCTTGTAGTTGTTGGCGGAGAAGGACTTTTGGCGACAGCTTTTGCGGTGATGCGTTTTTCTCTTAAAGTCAGAGGGAAAAAGTCTGCTGACTTGAAAAAAGAAAGCGAGGCTATGAGGCTGAAACGAGTGGCGATGGCTTTAGGCATTCCAGAACATGAAATTATCGTTCTTGATAAAGGACGAAATACAACGGAAAACCTGCAAGCTATTTCGAAAATGGCTCAAGGTAAAAAGGCATTGGTTATTTCAACGCAACGCTTGGCTATGGTCTTCAAACAAAGCGCTGATTTTCAGTGTAATGAAGAACCGGAAAAACACGGTTGCTTTAACCTTGATTATGATTTGTTTGTAATTGAGGAAACAGTTAAAGAAACGTTGCACTGGTATAATTTCCAAATTGCTGGCAACGGACGTGTGGCATTACATTTGTTTGCCTCCTTGGTTCGTCGTTTTGAGATTTATGACGGTAAGTTTTTACGTAAACCGTTTGAGCCTGATGAGGAGGTTAAGAAGGCAGATGCTATCCTGCGTAATCGTTTTTTAATCAAGCAGAGAATTAGCGGTTTAAAAAAACTTAAAGCTGTGTTGCAATATATTCCTATTGTATGGGATATATTTTGGCACGCTGAAGATTATCTGCTTGATGAACAAAAAGCTATTGCCGCAGCAGAGCATATCTAGCAACTATAAAGGGATGATTTTCTTCATCCCTTTATAGTTTTAAAGACGTAGATATTGTCCGTAAACCATGAGTTAAACATCCCCAGTGCAAGCCAAGGCTTAGAGAGTTCAAATATTATAAATTTCAAAATTGCATTTTGAGAAACTTTCATAAACTCATTTACAAGCATTTCTTTATTTTTCAATAAGTTATAAATTTATTGATTTTATAATACTATAAGATTATTATTGAAATAAATGGTATTAGGAGTGCTTATGAAAGTCTATTTATACACCTATGCATTTGATAAAATCAAACAACAAGGATACAAATCTCTTGCGATGTTTGATAGAAATAGTGACCATTGCAAAAATATTTTACGAACACACAGGCATAGTGCAAAATCTGAAAATGACGAGGATATTTTAGCTTATTTGGAGCAAACCTTTGAGGGAAGATTGCGTTCAATTTGTGTTATTAAAGAGATTGCTCCGGTAGAAAATTATGAGCATCCGTATTTGAACTACCTCGTTCACCATGCTGATGTTATTTCTTTTGACCTTAATCAACTTATTGCTGATGGCATTGTGGAAGCTGTTTATTGTAAAGATTTGCGCCAAACAGCCCTAACAGATGCAAGTTTTGAAAATATTTATAAAATCGAAAACATTGATGATATTAATTTGGAGCCATGTGATTGGCATTTATGCGAGAAAGAAGAATATAAAAAGCTTTCTCCATGGGCGACAATTAAACATTATATGTTAGTTTTAACAAAAGGTTACATTCCGCCAGAATATATTACTTTGGAAGTTGATAATTCTAAAGCGCGAGAAATTAAGGCATAGTTCAAATAGGCTCGCAAGCCGTAAATTAAGTATCACCAATAAAAAAGCGCCTAAATGGCGCTTTTTTTATTGGTGATGCACAAAATCATTAATAAACAAACGAGAGTGACCAATGCAAAGTGAAGGTGACAACTCAAATACCCGAAGCAAACTAAATGGCTGTTTCTAACCGATTACCGCATAAACACATCTAATCCGTATGCACAACTTTTCTTTTGAGCTCTGACCAAAGTACTGCTAAACACAAAAGCTCCAAAATAACAACAAAAATAACTATTAACGTATAATTGGTTGTAAAATACGTTTCAAGATATTCTGCACTGTGATCCCCGGCAATAAAATCGACTTGCTGATTTCCATGCAGACGAAAACACGTAACCAACATCCCGTCAACAGCATCCATTCTATTCTTTCCATCCCGACCGGAGCTGTTCGCATATACAAAATCAGGAACAAAACACAAAGAATCTATTTCAACAAAATAAACGCCTTTGTCATATTGAATATACCCGGCTCCAAGACGCTCCGCATTTGCAGGAATTTCAAACCAACTGCAACTCGTCAAAGCCACACCCACACTAATGAGCATGACCAATGCCAAAAACTTCTTTTTCATAATTTTATAAAAATTTAAATGATACAATAATTTTTATTTTACTTTCATTATATTGGAATTTTACAAAAAGTAAACGTCTTTTACTTTCCGCAAAAAATACCCGACCGTCCCGATTTTCCCGCAAACTAACTGTCGCGCTCTCGTGCTTGCGGAGACGGGCTTTGATTTCTAGAAATGATAAAGGAGGGAAAGATATTCGCACCGTCACCGCAACCATAATACCAACTGGATTTTGTTATGATGTCTTTGGCTTCTAAAAATGCGCAATTTCTTCTTTCGCTCTGAGTATGGATTTTGTTTTCAAACTGCTTCTTCTGAGCCGGGGTTGCCTCTATGGAAGATATTCTGGGCAAATATACACCGGAATAGGCCGTAGGATTAGCCGGATCATAAAAAAAATCCTCTCCCTCTTTGGTTTTTAAGGAAATAAAGCTATGAGCTTCACCAAATTCCTCACTGGGCAAACGCAGGAGCTCACCGCCAAAATATTTTGTATCAAAACCATGTTTCTGAAAATACGCCTGAGCCAAAACAGCTATTTCGGCACATTGGCAAACGCCCGCTTCAAAAGACTGAGATAAAGTTTTGCTTCCCTCCGTATCATAAAAACCGTGTCGTTTTGAAATATTGGAAGACAAATCAGGATACATTTTCCGCAAAATATTATCAAAAGCATACATATGAGCAAATGTCTTCATATCAAAACTCGGAGCAACTTGATGCAGCCATGCTTTCATGCCTTCGTTGTTTTCAAAGCTCAGCGCATTTTTTTCGACCGTTTGAAAAAAACGTTCAAATTTATCAAGATCAGCCGTAACGGCCAAATCAAGCTTGCCCAAAAATGAACCGCCGATCAAAATCTTGTCGTTATTTTGAATATCGCTAAAGCGACAATTGGTTTCGTTTAACTTTTCAAAATTCATCACAAAAACCCTGACTTGACAAATATAAAATTATCATATCACAACTTTTGCAACTTTGAAAGAAATTATCGCCACGATCAAGACTTAGTCTTACAACGACATCCATCCAAATGATCGTCAATAAAACCGGTAGCCTGCAAAAAAGCATAACAAATCGTCGAGCCAAAGAATTTAAAACCGCGTTTTTTCATATCCTTGCTCATGGCATCTGACTCCCGAGACGTCGCCGGAACCTGCGATAAGCATTTGAAGTGATGAACAATCGGACACCCGTTGGGAAAAAAGGACAAGACATAGTCATAAAAACAACCATATTCTTTTTGAATTTTCATAAAACATTTGGCGTTTACAATAGTGCTTTCGATCTTCAGGCGATTTTTAACAATACCGTCAAAATGCATCAGGCGCTCAACATCCTCTGCCGTCATCTGCGCCACTTTTTCAACCTCAAAGCGGCAAAAGGCCTCGCGATAACCCTCGCGTTTTCTGAGGATCGTTATCCAAGACAACCCCGCCTGAGCGCTTTCAAGCACCAGAAATTCAAACAAGCTTTTGTCGTCACTGATATGCTTTCCCCATTCTTCGTCATGATATTTCACGTATAGTTCGTCCGTTCCGGCCCAACCGCACCGCTCATTGATCAAATCCGGCATATTCTCTCCCCGCTCCCGCTTTTCTAAAAACTGACCTTCTAAAAAGTCGTTTATCATGCCTGCTAAAAAAAAGCCATTGATTTTTTTCTTTTTCTAAGATCTAATTACTTAGAGGTGAAAAATGAAAATAATAAATATCAACGGTCCGATCAACGCCGGCAAAACGACTGTTTCAAAGATATTAGCAGATCAACTCCGATCTTCATTATTCATTGAAGTTGATAATCTATTGTCGGATGACGAACAAAAAGCCAAGGGATTGAACATGCAAGAAGGATGGCAAGAACGGCTTAAACGTCTAAAATACATAATTGAACAAGAAAAACAAAAACAACAATATGAAAACATCATTTTCGCCTATCCCTTAACAGAAAAAACCTATACGGAATGGAAACAATGGGAGGACGAAACGACAAAATTCATTAACATTAACTTGGCTCCTCAGTTGGAAATCTGCCTGCAGAACAGAGGAAAACGCATTTTAAATGACCAAGAAAAAAACAGAATAAAACAAATGTATCAACAGGGACACCACAACTCAAAATTCGCTGACTTAATCATAGACAACAGCATACAAACACCTCTGCAAACAACACAACAAATACTCACTTTTTTACAGGTCAAAAGCAAATGAAAATCAGAAATTTTTCCCAAGAAGACTTACCTCAGGTTTTGGAGTTATGCCGTGAAGTCAGGCAACACCATATAGATATTCTCAATGGATATTTTACAAAACAAGATGATGCCTTTGAACAAATAGGCTTTATTAATTCGCTTGAAAACGACAAGATGATCGCCTTGGTCGCAGAAGACAACCGCAACATTTGCGGATATCTGCTGGCCGAAATCAAATATGCGCCTTATTTAATAGGAGCAAATGTTGCTCATATTGCCAATTTTGGAGTTCAAAAAAACTCAAGATCCCAAGGCGTCGGCCAAAAACTCATGAATGCCCTGTACGACATTTGCGTTAAAAAAGAGATTGACGAAATAAGACTTGGCGTGTTCAACAAAAATGCCGCGGCATATAAATTTTACGAAAAATACGGCTTTACTCCCTTTGAACAAAGAATGAACCTCAAAGTTAAAAGATAAAAGGACAATTTACAAAAAAATCTGCTTATAAAAGAAAATCTTTCATAAGCAGAGCATAAAATTAATAAAAATATATACGCCTAATATTCAATAGATATTCTCCTTGAAAGCATAAAAAGAAAATGTTAATTGACAAAATTCTTTTTATTTTTATCATATAATTATGATGATTAGAAAAGATTTTGAAATAGGATCATACCAAACAATAAAAGCACCAATTGTACTTTTATCAGAAAAAACTAACAAAATTTCATTTCAACAACAAATTCATAGAAATATATTTTTGCAACTATTATCAAATAAACAATTAAAGCTCATTGAGACACGTATAAATAATTTAAAAAGAAACCTTCCCTACATTTATTCACATATTTATAATAAATATCCAAATTTAGAAATATTGCACATTTCTGTAGGAGGAAGCTATGGATATAATCCCAATTCAAAAATAAGAGACATAGATTTTAATATTATAGTTAAAGGAAGTTTCTTTGCATATTATGATGTTTTCAATATTGATGAGCTTAAACAGAATTTGAACACCTCTATTTGTAAAATCTCATTTATGATATTTGGAGAAGATAATCTAAAAGGAGTAAAAAAAATTGATGATTCAATATTAAGCAAATCTTTTTTACATACTGATATGACAATACGTGAAGGAATAGTAATGTATGTAAGAAATGTTTTAATTGATGGGCAAGACTTCTGTAATGTCCCTACAAATATTTACAATTTCAAAATGAGGATAAAAAGGCAACTATTTCAAGCTCATTTATTATTAGAAGGTGTAATCGGGACAGAATATGGTACAATAGGAAGATACCAGAAAGCTTTTTCACGAATTAAAGAAGCCGGAATTTTATTATCAATCAATACCCCTAAGATATACTATTGGGGGAATTTAGATTTTAATTTTTCTGAAGTCAAACCTTTATACGAAGCAATCCTGAAAGAAATGGAGGAAAAATGAGTGGGCTATACCTTATTTCACCATCTAAATCAGCATATTTCTTGAAAAAAGAAATCAAAGACAAAGCGGTTTCTGAACTACAAAAACATTTCAATCCTATCATTTTCTCCGAATTTTTCGCCCAAGCACCAACAAATGGGCTAGCGACGTCTATTGAAAGCAGAATCTCTGACCTACATGCTGCATACAAAAATTCGCAAACAGACATCATTATGGCTTATTCCGGAGGCTTCAACTGCAATCAATTACTCGATTATATTGATTGGAATTTAATTAGGAATAACCCCAAACACTTTTGTGGTATGTCCGATATTACGGTCATGTGCAATGCAATTTATGCCAAAACAGGACAAGTAACTTTTTTGGGACCTGTTTTTACCCAATTTGCAACATTCCCAGACAATACAAATGATTTCTCCTGCGATTGTCTTTTGAAGTTATTGCACAACAAATACCTAAAAGTCCCATATAGCAAGTCTTGGAGTGATGACAGATGGCTGACAAACTATCCAAAAGAAAATATGTCGCATTTTAATCTCAAGGACTTTGCCGGAACATTAATCGGTGGAAATCTGTCCTCTTTTGCATTGTTATGCGGAACACAATATTTCCCCCAAGCCGAAAAAATTGTTTTATTGCTGGAAGAAGATGACCATATACGGACAATGGACGGAGGAAACGGACCGGACTTCTTCTTTGAGCGACAACTGACCCAATTAACCCAAATGCCCTTTTTCAATGACGTACAGGCAATTATAATCGGGCGTTTTAAAAAATCGTCTTGCATAAATGCAGAAAAAATAAAAAAATTCATTGATAACAATCCTAAATTAGGAAAATTGCCAATCATCTACGGACTTGACTTTGGCCATACCAATCCCATTTTAACATTGCCTATCGGCGGCAACTGCCGGTATTTTGCAAAAACGAAGAAACTTGAAGTTTACTTTTAGCCCTTTTCATATCCTGAATTATCTTCTGCACATTCAGCTGATTAGTTGCATCAATTAGTTCTGCACGAAAGGATTTTTCTTCTGACATCTGAGGAGTATGTTGAATTACTTGATAAATATATTCGACATCTTTTTCATCAAGTTTTTTAATATTATTCAATGCATTAGGATCCCAAACAGATATTTTATCTTTAAACTTTACGGAATACAACAAATATAAAGCCTGTTTTTTACGATCTTCTAACGACCGAAGTTCTTGCATAATATTAACATTATATTTATTTTTAATATAAGGAAAAAGCAACGAAAAAGTCTCACATTCAGGATCATGAAGTTTCTGCAATGTATTAATCAAAAACAACGGATATATACTACGTTGACTTCCAAGGATTATTTTTTGCTTATCTGGCCAAAGTGCTGTATAATTGGCCCAAAAAAAATCAACATCTAGATTATACAATTTTCCCTGATATTGAAATGGCAAATTTGTATTTCGTTGTTTTGAAATTAAAATCTTCTTATACTGAAATTTAGAATTTAACTCTACAAAATCCTTTGTTGAAAATGTCGGAAAATAAAAAGATTTATTCAGATCAAATCGGGGAGCTTTAAAAAGAAGAACTTCTTTTTCAATAATTTTACACCTTTCATGGCAAAATTGACATATCGGAGCATCATTATTCTTATAAATGGTTTTTCCTGTTTGCGATTGCAAGCTCTCTTTTAAACAATCTATCTTTCCACAAGAACAAACCACTATTTCTTTTTTCTCCGCACAAATATGATATTGTTGAGCTAGAGAATATATCTTCTCAAACAAAACATTTTTCATTTGAGCATCACTTAAAATACAATCAGCTGCTATTCCCAACTCATTATATCTATTCAGAAGATGAGATACATATTCTGTTTGTTCTTTATAAGAATTTA
Source organism: uncultured Alphaproteobacteria bacterium (assembly GCA_934254925.1). Classification (GTDB taxonomy): domain Bacteria; phylum Pseudomonadota; class Alphaproteobacteria; order RF32; family CAG-239; genus CAKQMD01. The sequence continues at coordinate 80,430 of CAKQMD010000002.1, read as the reverse complement.
ATAAATTTAAAAATGTAATAAACTGTCCATTTACTTTTTTAGATAAAAAATTAGCAAAAAGAGGAGCTAAATACATCCCTATTTTATCATAAGAGGATGGTTTAATCGGTAATGTTAAAATTGGAATATTATTCCCCATACATGCCTCTTAAAGAAATCAATATACCTTTAAGTCTGTTATATCTAATAACATATAATCAAAATATTTGTACACACGATAAAAAAGATACATTAATATATTGTTTATACATGATAAAAATTTATTTTTTATAACATCTGCATTTAAATCACGCAAGCTTTTTTTTACATTTTGTCCAAACTATTATCATAAAACGACAATTCTTCTCTTAAGCGTTAAAGTTAAGTCCCCAGGAGCTGTATCTGGCAGGGTCGTCTCCCCAGTTTTCCCGAACTTTGACAAACAAGAAAAGGTGAACGCGTTCCTCCAACAAATCTTCAATCTCCTGCCGCGCCGCCTGACCTATTTTTTTAATCATGCCACCGCCGCGCCCCAAAACGATGACCTTTTGACTTTCCCGCTCGACATAAATCGTAAGCTCCGCACGCACCGAACCGTCCTGACGCCGCTCCCAAAGCTCCGGTTCGACAGTCAAGGCATAAGGCAATTCCTGATGTAAAAACAAAAACAGCTTCTCGCGCACAATCTCCGCCGCCAAAAGTTTCAACGGCATGTCAGAGATCTGGTCTTCGGGATAATACCAAGGGCTTTCCGGCAGATGCTCCGCCAAATAACGATAAAAGTCGTCAATGTTTTGTCCGGTCAAAGCCGAGATCATGAACGTTTCTTTAAAGTTCCCCGCGGCGTTGATTTCCGCACTGAGCCCCAAGAGCTTCTCCTTCACGATCAAATCGACTTTGTTCAGTACCAACAGCGCTTCGATTTTATTTTTCTTCAAACGGGCGACAATAGAACGGGTTTCATCGTCAAAACCGCGTTTGGCATCCACCACCAAAACCACAATATCGGCATCGCCGGCACCGTTCCAGGCCGAAGCCACCATAGCGCGATCCAAACGCCTTTTGGGCTTAAAAATTCCCGGCGTGTCTACAAAAATAATCTGCGTGTTTTCATAAATGCCGATACCGCGCACCAAAGTTCGCGTTGTTTGCACCTTGGGCGACACGATGGACACCTTAGATCCGACAAAGTTGTTGGTTATGGTAGATTTCCCGGCATTAGGCGCCCCGATTAAAGCAACAAATCCGCATCTGCTCGGCTGATTATCCTTCATAGTCAAATCCGATCTTGTTCAGCATTTTGGTCGCCGCATCAAACTCGGCCATTTTCTTGTTATGCCCGATCCCGACCTCCGGTTCGACGCCGTTTAAAGAAACTGCAATATGAAAAATCGGCTCATGTTCGCTTCCCTCTCGCGACAACAGCTTGTACACCGGCGCGTTGAACCCCTTGACATGGGCAATTTCCTGCAGCGTAGACTTCGGATCTTTCGGCGGAGCCATATTCTTGTCAATCAGATCCCGCCAATGCAAATTCACAAAATTCACCGCCTCTTCGCAACCGCCGTCGATAAAAATGGCACCGATCAACGCCTCACACACGTCACAAAGCACATTCTCGTTGCAGCGAATTTCCTCATTGGCCACAATCATCACATGATCCAGCTTCAACTGTCGCGCCACCATGGCCACGGTATCTTTGTTGACCAAACCGACAAAACGCTGGGAAAGGCTCCCTTCCGGTTCCTCGGGAAAAATCCGATACAACAGTGAGGCAATCGCCACCCCTAAAACCCGATCACCCAAAAACTCCAAGCGTTCATAATTACGGGTAACATCGGTGGTATGGCTGCTGTGCGTCAACGCCTTCGTCAAAATCGAACGGTCTTTAAAATGATACCCCAAATTTTTGATAATATGTTCCATTTGTCACTCCGGCATCGGCTAAATGCCTTTTTTAAGAAATTGTCTCAAAAAAACGCGACCAGCGAATTTTCTTGGGCCAACCCCAAGGTTTATACCACGGTTCGTCCGGATCATGCGAGAAAAACAGGAAGCGGGCTTTGCCGATAAGGTTTTCCGACGGCACAAAACCGACATTGACGCGGCTGTCGGCCGAACGGTCGCGGTTATCGCCCATCACAAAATAACTATCTTTGGGAATTTCCACTTCCTGCATATTATCATTGGCTTCATGATCAGAAATCTCCAAAATACGATGTTTTTTGCCGTTAGGAAGTGTCTCAACATACTGCCGATAACGTTCGGCATTGCCAAACTTGTCCCGCATGACAAAATCTTCGATTTGCTCGCGCGGCACAACCTCGCCGTTGATATAAAGCCGTCCTTCCTCCATTTTAATCTTGTCCCCGGGCATACCGATAACCCTTTTGATGAAATCCGTCTTGTTGTCTTGCGGAAATTTAAAAACCACCACGTCACCGCGCTCCGGCGCGTCTTCCCAAATGCGTCCGTCAAAAATCGGCAAGCTGAGCGGCATCGAATATTTGGAATAGCCGTAGGTATATTTGGAAACGAACAGAAAATCCCCGACATAAAGCGTCGGATACATTGATCCGGAAGGGATTTTAAATGGTTCCACCCAAAAGGTACGAATTAAAAAAGCAATCAAAAATGCATAAATAATTGTCCTTACGGTATCCCAAATGCTCTCGTCTTTCTCCATCAGTACACTTCTTTCATCGCAATAGTTTCAAAATCCTTTGTCATAGTATACATTATTTTGATTAATTCAACTACAAACTTTCAATAATTACCACCGCTTGCGCCCAAGGATAATCATCCGTCAGCGTCAGCACAAGATTCGCCTTTCCCGGACACAGACGCTGCAAATGACGCAAAGCACCGCCGCTGAGCTTCAGTTCCGGTTTGCCGCCCGGTTGATGCAACAGCTGCATGTCGCGCCAAAAAGTCCCTTGCCGGATTCCTGTCCCCAAGGCCTTGGAGCAAGCCTCCTTGGCAGCAAAACGCTTCGCCACGGCACAAGCATATTCGCGAAAAGAAATCTTCTCCCTCCGCCGAATTTCCTGCTGTTCCTCCTCCGAGAGCAAACGGCGAACAAAACGTTCGCCGAAACGTTCAAGCGTTGCCTCGATTCTCTTTATATTGGCCAAATCATTGCCCAGCCCCACAATCATTTTCACCCTTCCGTTACTTTTTTTTGCCACCGAATTTCTCTAACGCCTTTTTTACCAGATAATATGTGAGAAGCCAAGCTAAAATATAATATGGTATACAACCAATCATCATCGGCTGCAGGATCGGCCAAATATCCGTAACAAACAAGGAAAAGTCAAAATCAAGCAATGCGTGAAAAGCCTTGTCGAAAAAATGCAGAAAATCAATCCGAACGCCATGTGCCGCTTCGGCCCCCGACAAATAACGCCCGGTATACAACACCGAAAGCCAAATAAACGGAAAAGTCCATGGGTTTCCCGCCGCCGTACCAATGGCGGCTGCTAAAACATTGCCGCGAATAATCCAGGCGGTAATCACCGCAAGCACCAGATGAAAACCGACAAAAGGCGTAAAAGAAATCGCCACCCCGCAGGCCGCTCCCGCCGCAATTGAATAAGGAGTTCCTTTCAGGGCTTTCAGTTTCTGCAGCAAGAACTGCCAATAATGCTTGATTTTTTCCATTTCATTTCCTCGTCAACAATAAAAGAAATAAGCCTGAAAAAACAAAAGACAAGCACTTTCTAATCTCTTAACCGGTTTTATGAAGGAGCTTTTTATGAACGTCTAATTGGAGCGAGAAACGTAAGATACGACCTTTGCCGCCTTGAGCGCCGCAATAATATCGGTCAAATGCTTGAGGTCTTTGACTTCCACGTCGATGAGAATCTCAAAATAACCGACCGTCCGATAAACGATATTCAGATTGGCAATATTGCCGTTATGCCGCGCCACCAGATTGGAAAGTTCTCCCAAAGCGCCGGGTTCATTGGCCAACATCACTTTCAGGCGGCCGAGATGCGTTGTCCCTTCGGTATCATCCCCCCAAGCGATGTCCAGCCAACGTTCCGGTTCATCGGCAAATTTTTCCAAAAGTTTGCAGTCAATGGTATGAACGGCCACCCCCTTGCCCGTGGTAACAATACCCACGATGCGGTCACCGGGCAGCGGATGACAGCAGCCTGCGAAATGCACAGCCATGCCGGGGATCAGCCCTTTGATCTTCAGCGGTTCTTTATTTTTGTCTTTCTTATTGCTCTTAAACGGTGAAGACTTAAGCGTCTTGACCACCTTTCCCAGCTTCGACTGCTTATAGCCGGGATACACCGCTTTCAGCACGTCCCAACCGTTGACGATTCCTTCACCGACTTTGGCATAAATGTCATCAATCGATTCTGCTTCAAAATTGGGCAAAACATTGACCAAAGCCTTCTCGGAAAACTCAAGCTTCTCTCCTTTGAACATCCTCTCCAAGATTTGTTCGCCCAAAATAATGAACTGATCGCGCTTATAGGCCCGCACATAACGACGAATGGCGGCTTTGGCCTTTCCCGTCACCACGAACCGCTCCCACTCCGTGGAAGGATGCTGAGCTTTGGAAGTTAAAATCTCCACTTGATCACCGTTTTGCAGCACCGTTCTCAACGGACGGATCTCACCGTTGATCTTGGCACCGACGCAAGTGTCGCCCACCGAAGAATGAACGGCATAAGCAAAATCGACCGGCGTCGAATTGACCGGCAAGCCGATCAGGTCCCCTTTCGGCGTAAAGCAAAAGACCTGGTCGTTATACATTTCAAGTTTTGTATTCTCAAGAAACTCTTCCGGATTTTGCGCCTGTTCCAAAATTTCCAGCAATTCGCGGATCCAGCGGAAATTCTTTCCCACCACCTTTTCACCTTGTTTATAAGCCCAATGCGCCGCCACGCCCTTTTCGGCGACTTCATGCATTTCATGCGTGCGGATCTGGATTTCAATACGGGTATTCTCCGGCCCGATCACGCCGGTGTGAATAGATTTGTAACCATTGGGCTTTGGGGTGGAAATATAGTCTTTGAAACGACGGGGCACCATGTGATATTTGCTGTGCACCACGCCCAAAGCCTGATAACAGGCCGCCACGTCGTCCACGCAAATGCGAAAGGCCATAATGTCGGAAAGCTGTTCAAAAGAGGCGTTTTTCTGCTGCATTTTGCGCCAAATGGAATAAGGCGTCTTCTCTCGGCCGGAAACCGTCGCTTTAATGCCGTTTTCCTCCATATCCTGCTGCAGTTGAGAAATAATTTTCGGAACAATGTTGCTGCCCTGCTCGCGCAAGAAGTTCAAACGTGCCTTAATGGATTCGTAGGCTTCCTTGTGCAGCTCGGCAAAAGCGATTTCCTCCAGCTCGCTTTTGACTTCCTGCATGCCGATTCTTTCGGCCAACGGCGCATAAATGTCCAAGGTCTCGCGGGCAATGCGCGTCCTTTTCTCCGGCGGCAGAAAATGCAGCGTCCGCATATTGTGCAGCCTGTCCGCCAGTTTGATCAGCAAAACCCTGATGTCTTCTGACATTGCCAAAAGCAATTTGCGAAAGTTTTCTGCCTGCTTGTTGTTAACCGACTTCTGCTCAATCATCGCCAATTTGGTCAAACCGTCGACAATCTGTGCCACCTGATCACCGAACAAACCGCGGATTTCCTCCACGGAAGTGTCGGTGTCTTCCACCGTGTCATGCAACAGACCGGCCACAACCGATGCCGAATCAAGCTTAAATTTCGTTAAAATACCGGCAACTTCAACCGGATGCGAATAATAAGGGTCGCCGGAAGCCCGCAGCTGGGCCCCGTGTTTTTTCATGGCAAAGACATAAGCCTTATTGAGCGCATCTTCGTCTGCGTCAGGATCATAAGATTTCACAAGATCTACAAGCTCATACTGTCTTAACATCCGGCTATGCCCCAATCATACATTTTCGTCAGGCGGACGGCCGAAAGCGCTGTTTCTTCTGCCCGACCGTGTTTTTAATCGACCTTATTCTTCGTCGATGTCATCGTCGATATCGGAACCGAGGTCAAAAGAATCATCCATTCCGAGGTCATCATCGTCAAAAGCTGCGTCGGCGTCGCCTTCGGCTTCGGTTTCCAGCTCAATGTCGGCATCGTCGTCATCGTGAATCTGCATCACGTCGTTCATTTCCGAGTCGAGAAGCAAACCGTCAAACTGCTCGTCCAAATCGGCCAATTCTTTTTCCGCCGCCATAATCTCAAGCTCTTCTTCTTCGGGTTCCTCAACCTCGACATATTTTTGCAGCCCCATCACCAAAGATTTCTGCAGTTCTTCAATGCTGACGGTTTCATCGGCGATTTCGCGCAAAGCAACCACCGAATTTTTATCGTTGTCGCGGGCAACCGTCAACGGTGCGCCGGCGGCAATGTCTTTTGCCCTCTGGGCGGCGACCATCAACAATTCATAACGGTTGGGGATTTTATCAACGCAATCTTCAACAGTAACACGTGCCATTTTTTCAAATACCTTATCTCATAAATTATTGTTTTGCTCTCAGCTTCAAGCTGAGCTATTTATAACCAGATTGTCGGGTAATTGCAATAAAAATTTTATAAAAAAACGCATTTTCAATCGGCTGAGACCGGCATGAGAACCAGTTTGTTATCATATTTCAGCAGCTTGTCATGCAATTGTTTATAGTTTTTTTTCACTTCCAACACATCATTGAGCGGCGCCTCGTACATTTTCACCATCGCCTGCATGACGGCGTTTTGCACGGCAGCCTCCTCGGGCGTTGCCTCATCTGAGCTCCGGTCATAGGCTCCCCGCTGATAGGCGCGTACCGTCGCCACCACCTCGCGCGGCACTTTGGCCGCCCGATAAGCCTTCAAAGTCTTGTCACAGGTATAGGCCCACTCCTCGGGCGTCAAACCTTCGGAAGAAACGGCCAAAGCCAACTCCCGTTCCTTGCCGATAACCCGAAACTTTTCCACCAGCCGCTGACAGGGATTGACCAGATCCTTCAACCCGCTGATCGGCAACTCGCGACCTTCGTCGCGTTCATAAGCCGCAAACAAAATCATTGCCGACGACAAAAGGTAAAGATTATCTCCTTGCCGCCCCAGCTCCTGCACAGGATCAAGTGTGCGGATAAAAGCCTCAACGTCGGCCGAGGTCAGCAAAGAAGCCTTGTCGGGAGACACCGTCCGCAGCCGGCTGCGACTAAAGCTTTTTCCTTCACCGTCCTTCTCTGCGGCAACTCCCGGCGGCACCAATTGTTGCAGCTGTCGATAAAAATCCTTGTCATAAACCACTTTGGGATGAGGCTTTTCATAATCGGGAAACTCCGCGGCAATATCATTGCCCGGCCAAGCCTCAGGCATCAAGACATAATACAGCCGCGGCGACAAAAACTCCAAACCTTCCATCCCTTCAAGCTGAGGAGCAATCCTTTCGGGAAACTTATTTTTTGTCTCTTTGATACCCGGCAGATTCAAAACCTTTTCCGACATCCCGGGAATTTGATGTAGCATCGGTCCCACATACTGGTAATATTGCCGCGGCAACCGGGACAACATTTGCAAAATCGCTTCCTCGTCTTCCGTCGGCAAACGTTTTTCCCGACTGCCGTAGCTCTTGATCTCGGCCAAGAAAGCCCGGTCAAAAACGTCGCCGATCTCAAAGACATGCTCATAATGCGGATCATAATCCGCCGCAACTGTTCCGTATTTTTGCCGCAACTCGTCAATACGCGGCACCGGACGACTCAGGTCAACCTCAAAGGCCGACCCGTAATCCGCAACCGTCGCGGCGCCGCCCAGACAAACGGCAGCAAGCAAGATTGTCCACCGTCCGAACATTTAATTATGCGTCACCCGAACGTTAAACGTCAGCGTTTTTTCGCCTTGAGCCGGCACCGGAACTATCCAGGCAACCTTATCCGCCGTTTGGCTGACGCTCCGCACATTTTCGCTCAAAACTTCCCAATTTTGATTGAACCGTTGTTCAAACTTAACTTCAACCTCTTCGGAACGGGCGTTGCGCAAGCTCACTTCAACTTCCGCCTCAAACATGTCTTTAGACAATTCTTTGACCTTTAGGACCTTGCCGTTGGCGCTGACGTCAAATTCCCGCCCGATTTTAAGATCCAGCTTTTCTCCTGCCGCTTTTTGCGCAATGGCGCTTTCACCGACAAACTGCATATTGCCTTTGCTGTCATTTTCATAAAAGCGAATAATTCCTTGCGGCAGAGGCACACCCAACCCCGAAGCCTCGTCGTTAACCAGCTTGATCAGCATGTCAGGATGCAGGTTCTTAAACTCTTTTTGTCCGATACCGATTCCGAAATAAAAAGGCGATTCTATTTTATAAGCGCGCTGAAAGCTCACTTTTTCTCGGCTCAGCAGGCTCACTTGTTTGGATTGTCTGTCCATCAGATCCGTCTTGAACGGCAAAGTATAGACATAATAGCCGGCAACGGCTTCCCTCGTCGGCTGCAGCGGCGCGGCTTCGGCCGCCATGTCTGCCGCCCCCGCGGAAGCTTTTGCCAACATCATCCGCGGCATAATGTTTTGTTGCCCGGCGTTTTGATTCACGTCTCCGGCCACAACCTGAATCAGCGCATTTTTATAATCAGCGCCGGATTCGTTGTTGATCGTAATCATGGCATTCAAATCTAGCTGATCGTTTTGTCCGAGTTCGGCAACATAATCGGCTCTCCAACTCATACCGTTTGTCAGATAGGCAAGATCGACCTTCTTTTCGCCGGCTTCGGTACTTTCGGCCTTGACCGTCAGCGTCGGTTTGGCGCGCATGCCGCTCGGCAGCTTGTCAAAAACCACACGGCCGGGAAAATTGCTTTCAATTCCGTAGTCAAACTGCAAAACCGGAGACCCGTAATTGCTGTAAATCACCTTCGCCTGCCCGAAAATGTTTTCCCCGTTGGCCGGATTGGTCATCACCGTCTTCACTTCCTGTCCCACTGCCGCTTCCAGCAGATTCGCCGGCGTCAACAAATTATAATCGTATGTCTGCTCCCGAAGCGTCAATCCCGGTGCGCTGATCATAGCCGTCTCGGGTTTAATCTCCCGAGCGACGCCGGCAAAAGCCACTTCGTTCATTCCCTTGCCGAGGACGACCGACCGCCGGTCTTTCACCAATGCCAGATTCCCGTTGTAAATGCTCAAAGCCGTTTCGCTGTTGCGTTCCGCATCGACAACCGTTTCCGCCGTCGCCGGACAAACAAAACCGCACAAAAGCATTGCCGTCATTCCGCTCATCAATCGCTTCATTTTCATCGTGCTCTCCGTTTTTTTAATTAAATATGCCTCTAATATAATCCATAAAAAAATAAAAAAGAAGTGATAATTTAACTTTTAAGCTAGACTCGGGGAGAATAATCTCCTAATATTTTCTCATATTCTATAATGACTTGAAGGAGAAAGCTCATGGCCTGGACAGATGAAATGGTTGAACAGTTAAAGCAAATGTGGCAGGAAGGCCTCACTACCGGGGAAATCGGCAAACGCCTCAATGTTTCCAAAAATTCAATCGTTGGCAAAGTCCATCGTCTCGGCCTGTCGGGACGCCCCTCGCCGATCAAGAAAAAAGACGAAGAAGCGGAAAAGAAACCCCAATCTCCTGCCAAAGCAACGGCCCCCAAAACCGGCAAGACCCCGGCGCCGAAAGAAGAAAAAAAAGTCGCCCCCACCGTCGTTGCCCGAGAAACGTCAACCGAGGTTTTAAAAAAAGCGGCCCCCGAACGCACCGGCACTGACTGCGCAACGCCCCGCAACACGTCAGGCCTCACCATGCTGACGGATCTTGACAATCATACCTGCCGTTGGCCCATCGGCGATCCCAAAGACGACAATTTCCATTTTTGCGGCAAAAAAATCAAAATCGGACAAACCTATTGTGAGGAACATGCCGCCGTTGCCTACGTCAAAACCAACAAAAAGTAAGTTCTTAGCAAAAACTTAACTTATCGCATAGTATAATATGTTTTAAGTAGGTAAAATTTTCAAGGAATGATAAAATGTCGTTTGGCACTTTAATTGCTTTTATTACCGGTTTCGGGATGATCATCGGTTCTATTTTGTTCGCCACCGATCATCCTTTGGCCTTTATTGACGTTCCCAGTATGTTCGTCGTCATCGGCGGAACATTTGCCGCTCTCTACATTTCCTTTGAGGGAAAAATCGCCAACGGCGCCGTCCGCCTGATCTTTTCTTCTTTCAAGCATCACACGGACTCGGCGGCCTCGCTTAAAGATGAGGTCGGACGTATCGTCCGCTGGGCCTATATTGTGCAAAAAAACGGCCTCCAAGGCCTTGAAAACGAAGTCACCGACGATCTGCGTCGAGAAAATCCTTTTCTGGCCTATGGCGTAGATCTGGTGGTTACCGGCTACACCGGCGCAGAAATCCGCCAAATTCTTGGACATATGCTGGAATCTCAGTCAGAACGAGACAACCAACGCGTCGAAGCCCTCAAAAAAATGGGCGGCGATTCTCCGGCTTTCGGTATGCTCGGAACCTTGATCGGCTTGGTCATCATGTTAAGCAACATGGGAACGGACCCCACTGCCATCGGTCCTTCCATGGCCGTAGCCTTGATCACCACCTTTTACGGCATTATCCTGGCCCGCCTGATCTTTATTCCCTTAGCCACCAAAATGGGCGCCCGCTATGATGTGACTTTGTTCAAAAACAACTTGGAGCTTGAAGGTCTCGTCCTGTTGGCGGAACGCAAAAGTCCGCGCTACATCCAAGACAAAATCAACTCCTTTGTCGAGCTTGAAGAGCAATTCCTGATCGACCGTGACATGAACGGTACCCCAACGGCTCCGAACAACTGATTAAAGCGACATAGACGAAATGAAAAAGAAACGCGAAAACAAAATTGACGAAGATTGGATGTCCACCTACGGCGACATGGTAACCTTGTTGCTGTGTTTCTTTGTCATGATGCTTTCGGTTTCCAAACCCGACATGGCAAAATTTGAACAAATTCAGGCCGGCATGAACGAAGGCCTCGGGAAAAAAGAAGTAACCCGCCCGATTGAAATGATGCTGCTGGAACTGGCAGACGACATCCAGTCAATGAATATCGGCGAACAGATCGCTCTCGGCTCCGATACGCAAGGCGTCGTTCTGGAATTAAGCGGCGACATGCTCTTCGACTACGGATCCGCCGACCTCAAGCCGGCAGCCGTCAACGCCCTCAAAAGAATTGCCGCCACCCTGCAGTCCGAACGCTATAATAATTTCAACTTCAGCATTGAAGGCCACACCAGCGACGAAAAGTTTTCCAGTCCGCAATATCCGTCTAACTGGGAACTCTCCTCTGCCCGAGCAGCAACCATCGCCAGATTTTTGGAAGACCGCGGCATTGCCAGGGTCCGTCTGAAGGCAACCGGCCTTTACGACATCTCGCCCAAATATCCCAACCGAGATCCCTTTGGTGAACCGATCCCGCAAAACCGTTATAAAAACCGCCGTGTCGTGATCCATATTGAACCCAATTTCAATCAATAATCACCGTCAGCCGGAGACCAATTCATGTGGAGCGATCAGGCCGTCATTTATCATTTGTACCCGTTAGGCCTTTGCGGCGCACCGCATGCCAATGACTTTTCGGCCGCTCCCGTTTCTCGATTGGCCTGTCTGCATAATTGGATCCCTCATTGGCAAAGCCTGAACTGCAACACCATATTTTTCGGCCCTTTGTTTGAATCTACGGCACACGGATACGATACTGCGGACTATTTCAAAATCGACCGCCGCCTCGGCACGAACGACGATTTCAAATCCCTAGCCGCCGCCCTGCACCAAAGCGGCTTCAAAATCGTTATCGACGGCGTTTTCAACCATGTCGGAAGAGATTTCTGGGCTTTTAAGGACGTTTTGCAAAAACGCGAAGCTTCCGCTTATAAAGATTGGTTTGACATCAATTTCAACGCCGATAACACCTTCGGCGACGGCTTGGCCTATTATGCCTGGGAAGGCTGTGACGATTTAATCCAACTTAACTTGAACAATCCGGCCGTCAGAGAATACCTTTTCTCCGCGGTAACCATGTGGATTAACGACTTTGGAATAGACGGCCTGCGCCTGGACGTCGCTTATTGCCTTAATCCCCTTTTCCTGCAGGAACTCCGCCGCCATTGCGACGGTCTGAAGGCAGACTTCTGGCTTCTGGGAGAAATCATCCACGGCAACTACAACAAAATCATGAATCCCCAAATGGCGGATTCGGCCACCAATTACGAATGTTTCAAAGGTCTGTATTCCAGCTGCAACACTTATAATCTTTATGAAATCGCCCATTCTCTGAAGCGTCAGTTCGGAACTGACCCGCACGGCCTCTATGAAAACAAGGTCCTCTACAATTTTCTTGACAACCATGACGTCAGCCGCATTGCCTCTTTACTCAAAAACTCTCGCCACTTGCCGCTTTTATACGGTTTATTATATGCCATGCCCGGAATCCCCTCGCTTTATTACGGCAGCGAATGGGGCATAAAAGGAAAAAAAAGCGATGGCGACTGGTCTCTCCGTCCTCCTTTATCACTTCAAGAAGAGACCGCTCTGACCCGGAATATACGCCGTTTGGGAGAAATCCGCAGGTCTCATTCCCGGCTTTTGAGCCGAGGCAGCTATCAGGAACTGGTCCTGACCAACACTTTTTTGTTGTTCAGTCGTCGTCTGGAACAACAGGAAGCCCTGGTTGCCGTCAATATCAACGAACACGAATTCCAATTCACTCACGGACGACTGACGGCCGCCGTAGCGCCGTTCAGCGTCTGGATCTGGTTAAACGGGGAAAGGATTTTATAACAAAAAAACGACCGATATTTATCGGCCGTTTTTTTAATTCAGAATAAGCTCCCTTCAATCCGCCAGCCCTCTTCATCGTGAATCAGATGAAAAACCGCGCAGTTGGGCAAATTAATTCCTTCAAAATCAAAATGATAATACCACAACAAGTTGAGCATCGTCCCGCGATGAATGGCAACGCCCATAATCCGGGAAGGCTCTGTCAGCAGATGATCGAAAACCCGCAAAACCCTTTGCAAAGCCTCGCCTTTTTTCTCTCCTCCGGGAATAGCGACTTCCATGTTGCAGGGATCTTGCCAAGCCGTCAAATAGTCTGGAAATTCGCTGAGAGAACGTCCTTCCGCCATACCGTAATGACACTCGCGCAGATCGTTTTCGACAACAACAGGAATTTCCAAAGCCGCACCGACGATCTCCGCCGTATGCAGCGCCCTTTTCAGCGGCGAAGAATAAATAATCTCCAGGCCTCTACCAGCAAGCTTGTCTGCCAGAGCCTCGCCTTGCGCAATGCCCGTCGCGTTCAGGTCATAATCCATGCCCGATCCTTGCCAACACTTCATTTTGTTCAAGTCGGTTTCACCATGGCGAAAGACGTAAAACTCTTTTTTCATATGCGTCATATCCGTTAAATAAATTGATGATTGTTATAATAATTCAAAACTTAATAGTTTTATTTTCCGTTTGACCATAAAAGAATTTTGCCCAACTGTCAATCTCAAGCAGAAATTTCCTCGATCGGAATATCGGCAAACAGCGTCGCCGCCACTTGACGGTAATGTTCGTTCAAACTGCTGACGACAAAACGATACCGCGCACCGCGGCTCAGTCTCGTCTCGATTTCCGAATGCCGCCGCAGATAATCCGCCAATTTAGCGCCCATCAATTCATCTTGCGACACCACCTTGACCGTAGCCGGCAGATAACGCCGAAAAAGATGCTTGACCAAAGGATAATGCGTACACCCGAGAATCACGCTCTCCGCTTCGGCAAACTGCGGCAAATAACGCAAGACGATTTCTTCCGCCGCAGCAAAATCGTTATGCTCAATCGCCGGCACCAGCTCGGGCGTCGCCACCTCTTTTACCCACACCTCGGGATTAAGCTTATGCAGCTCCGTGGCATAAATTCCCGAACGCACCGTTGCCCGGGTCGCCGCAACGCCGATTTTCTTTTCCCCGCTGTCAATAGCCGTTTCCACCGTCGGAATCACCACCCCCAAAACTTTCACCTCCGGCGCATAAGCGGGAATAAAACGCTGCTGAATATAACGCAGAGCAATGGAAGTTGCCGTATTGCAAGCGATAATGATCAGGGAACATTGTTGAGAAATCAGATAGCGCATGGCCTCCAGGCTATAGGCCAAAATTTGTCCGGAAGTCTTTTCACCGTAAGGAAGATTCCGCGTATCGCCGAAATAAACATAGTCATAGACCGGCAAGGCGTTAATACAGGCTTTGGTAATCACCAGACCGCCCAATCCCGAATCAAAAATGCCTATTTTCACCTTATGTTTCCACCTTGAAGTCATTGCCCGAAAGGAAAATCCGCAACACGGCGACATTTCACCTCGCCCCATCAGCCCCCGGGAATGGAGCGAGTAACGGGAATCGAACCCGCATCCTAAGCTTGGGAAGCTCACGTTCTACCATTGAACTATACTCGCCTGAAAGCAGTTTGAACATAAACGAAACTGAAAATAAATCAAGAAAAATTTTCATCGTCCACCGTTTTTTGCCGTCATCAATCATTGACAATTGTTTTTGACAAAACGCCGGAATAATGTTATATTATGAAGGTAGTTTTGTATAATTTTGCAAATTATTAAAAAAAATATATTATGGAAACAATAAAAATCATCGAAAGTGCCTCCAGAGTATCTGAAAAGGCTCTTGTAGACATTGGTTTGGCAGTCGGCAGATTACCCAAGATCTATCATGTGGAAACCTGCGGACCGGGATCATCTCACGGTCATTATGCCGCCACGGCACAAGAACGCGCCGCGCAAGTAATGAAAGCTTTTGAAGACAAACAAACTGTCGCTCTTGTTGAAGCGCAGGGAGGGCTGGGATCTCTCCAACTTTTGGAGTACTTAGATTTTGCAATCATTCGTCAAAATCCCAAATTGGTTTTCGGCTTCAGCGACACGACCGCTTTGCAAAACGGTCTGCTGGCTAAAGTCAAAAACATAATTTGCCCGACGGGATTTGTTTTCAAATACGATTACTCCCGTTACCGAGAAATCGCCCCGATCGTCTTATCGTCTTTGTATAACTGCTTGGCAAACCAAAGGCAAAGCTGTACGGGCGGAGAAAGTCTGGTATCGGGAAAACGGAAGGAAGGCTTTTGGGCGGCAACCTGACGAGCTTTTGCTCACTGACGGGAACACCCTACATGCCGAAACTTAAAAATTCCGTTTTAATGCTGGAAGATGTGGGAGAAAGCCCTGCCCGCATTGACAGAATGCTGACGCAACTGTCTTTACAAAAAGGCTTTTCTCAGGTAAAAGGCATTGTTTTCGGCGCTTTTACCCAAACAAATTCAAAGGAAGATATAAACTTTTACCTTGATGAATTTGCACACAGGTATCCAGACAAAGTAATCGTCAAGAACTTTCCTTACGGCCACATTGCCCAACGCTATGTGTTGCCGCTTGGAAAAAAGTTCAATTGACGGCCGCTGCCGACGGTTGTCGACTGGAACTTTAAAACCCCAAAAGCCCCGTCTTGCAGGCGGGGGCTTTGCCTTGCCCGCCTATTGCGCCGCTTTCAGCGAGTTCAGAATATTCGTTGCCTGCGTCACGGCTTGCGTATCCAACCCGGCCTTCTGCAAAGCCAATTTTTTTATGCAGACTCCGGCAATATCTTTAGCCGTTTCCCTGATTCCCAGACCGGAAGTAAACAACGTTCCGGCCTGCAAACGATCGTTTGCTTCGGTCAACATACAGGAATTAAGCTGTCCCTGCGTTGTCAGCGGCGTTTTGTCGCTGCTCGGCACCAAAGTCGAAAGCTCGCTGCAACCGGCCAAAATACCGACAGCGATCAATACGGCAGATAATTTGTTCATCTTCTGTCTCCTTTGAAAACATCATCAATGTCTGCACTATAAAAAAACTCTTCCCAAACATCAACCGCAAAAAAAATTCCTGCACATCTTTCGAAAAACTGCTGCTGAATTTATGCGGATAATAACCTCATTTTTCACTGGTCTTTAAAATTTTTCTATGTTATAAAACGCGCATAAAAGATTCTATTAAATGTCAAAAGCCGGCAGATCAGGCATAAAACCGTCTGATCTTGAGGCTTTTTTTGTGTTAACTTTTACTTTTAAGGATCAAATATGTCAGAAGTAAAAATGAAAATGATGGACGGTAACGAAGCTGCTGCTTCCGTTGCCCACCGCATGAACGAAGTCTGCGTTATTTACCCGATCACTCCGTCTTCCCCGATGGGCGAATGGGCCGATGCGTGGTCTGCAGCCAAACAAAAAAACATTTGGGGCGTTATTCCCGAAGTCCAGGAAATGCAGTCGGAAGCCGGTGCCGCCGGCGCCTGCCACGGTTCGATTCAGGCCGGTTCGCTGACCACGACCTTCACCGCCTCGCAAGGTTTGCTCCTGATGATTCCGAACATGTACAAAATCGCCGGCGAATTGTCGCCTTTCGTCATGCATGTCGCCGCCCGTTCGCTGGCTTATCATGCCCTGTCGATTTTTGGCGATCATACGGACGTTATGAGCTGTCGCCAGACCGGTTTTGCCATGCTGTGTTCCAATTCGGTTCAGGAAGCGCATGACATGGCGGCGATTGCCCAAACCTCGACGCTGCGTTCTCGCGTTCCTTTCATGCATTTCTTCGACGGTTTCCGCACCTCGCACGAAATCAAAAAGATCAAACTGCTTTCTGACGATGATCTGCGCGCCATGCTTGAAGGCGTCGATTACCAGTTCAACGCCAAAAACGCTCTGCGTCCTGAAGCGCCGGTTATCCGCGGCACCGCTCAGAACCCCGACGTCTTCTTCCAGGGTCGCGAAGCCTCCAACCCCTTCTATGCCAAAGTCGAAGGCATCGTCCAGGAAGAAATGGATAAGTTTGCCAAGATCTCCGGCCGCCAATATCACGTTGTCGACTACTTTGGAGCTCCGGATGCCGAGCAAGTGATCGTCATCATGGGGTCTGGCGCCGAAACGGTTGAAGAAGCCATTACCTATTTGAACGCTCAAGGAGCAAAACTCGGCGTGGTCAAAGTTCACCTGTATCGTCCTTTCCCCGAGAAGTCTTTCTTAAAAGCGCTGCCCAAAACGGCCAAAGTCGTTTCCGTTCTGGATCGTACCAAAGAATCCGGTTCCACCGGCGAACCCTTGTATTTGGATGTTGTCGCCACCTTAACCCAGGCCTTTGCCAAAGGCGAAATCGCCAACATGCCCAAGATTTACGGCGGCCGCTACGGTTTGTCTTCCAAGGAGTTCACTCCGGGAATGGTCAAAGCCGTCTTCGACAACGCAGCTTCCGCCAAACCGATCAACGGTTTCTCCGTGGGCATTAACGACGACGTCAACCACACGTCCCTGCCCTTTGACGATTCGATCGACACCGAACCCAAAGACGTCGTTCGCGCGGTCTTTTACGGCCTGGGAGCAGACGGAACGGTCGGCGCCAATAAGAACTCCATCAAGATCATTGCCGAAGACGCCGGAAAATATGGCCAGGGCTATTTCGTTTACGATTCCCGCAAATCCGGCTCAATGACCACGTCGCACCTGCGTTTTTCGGATAACCCGATCAAATCGGCTTATCTCATCAACAAAGCCGACTTCGTGGCCTGCCACCAGTTCCCCTTCATGAACAAGGTCGATATCTTAAAGATCGCCAAACCCGGCGCCACCTTCCTGCTCAACGCCCCTTTCAAGGCCGAGGAAGTCTGGGATCACCTGCCGATTGAAGTTCAGGAAGAAATCATCGGCAAAAAACTTAACTTCTACACCATCAATGCCGTAGAAGTCGCCCGCGAAACCGGTATGGGTCAGCGCATCAACACTGTGATGCAGACCTGCTTCTTTGCAATTTCCAATATTTTGCCCAAAGAAGAAGCAATCGCTCAGATCAAAAACGCCATCAAGAAAACCTACAGCAAAAAAGGCGACGCCGTCGTTCAAAAGAACTTCCAGGCTGTGGACGCTTCCTTGGCGCATCTGCACAAGGTCGAATACCCAACCCAGGTCACCTCTAAATTCCATCGTCTGCCTCCTGTTCCGGCCGATGCGCCCGAATTTGTCAAAAAACTGACCGGCGAGATCATCGCCGACCGCGGCAACGAGCTCCCGGTTTCGGCATTTGAAAAAGTCGTAGACGGCACCTGGCCGACTGGCACCACCCAATACGAAAAACGCTGCATCGCAACAGAAATCCCGGTCTGGGATCCCGAAACCTGCATCCAGTGCGGCAAATGTTCTTTGGTCTGCCCGCACGGCGTCATCCGTATGAAAGTCGCTTCGGAAGAAGAATTGAAAAACGCTCCGGCAAGCTTGAAATCGGCAGACTATAAAGGCAAGGAATTCGCTGGCAAGAAATTCATTCTGCAAATTTCTCCTGAAGACTGCACCGGTTGCGGCATCTGCACCTCGGCCTGCCCGGCCAAAAACAAGGCTGATCCTTCGAAGAAAGCCATCAACATGGACCACATCGAAAATCATCTGGAAGCCGAAGTCGCCAATTGGAAATTCTTTGAAACCCTCCCCTATGTCAAACGGACCGAGGTAGAGAAGAAATTGCCGAAGACCACGCAGATGATTCAGCCGTTGTTCGAATTCTCCGGTGCTTGCGCCGGCTGCGGTGAAACACCTTACGTCAAACTGTTGACCCAGCTCTTCGGCGACCGCATGGTTGTGGCCAACGCAACGGGTTGTTCCTCCATTTACTCCGGCAACCTGCCGACCACGCCTTATGCCAAGGATGAAAAAGGCCACGGACCGGCTTGGGCCAACTCTTTGTTTGAAGACAACGCCGAATTCGGCCTGGGCATGAGATTCTCCATTGATCAGCAGACTCATTTTGCCAAGACCCTGTTGACGGGCCTCAAAGAACAAATCGGCGCTGACCTGACGGACAAGATTTTGAACAATCCGCAAAACACCGATATTGAGATTGACGATCAACGTGCCAATGTCAAAGCCTTGCGTGACAAACTGGCCGCAATCAACACGCCGGAAGCCAAACACCTCGACAAACTGGCCGATTACCTGATCAAAAAATCGGTTTGGATCCTCGGCGGTGACGGCTGGGCCTATGATATTGGCTTCGGTGGGTTGGATCACGCGATTGCCAGCGGCAAAAACATCAATATCCTGGTCATGGATACCGGCGTTTATTCCAACACCGGCGGTCAGCAGTCCAAAGCGACCCCGATGGGCGCTTCGGCCAAGTTTGCCACGGCCGGTAAGGCTCTGCCGAAAAAAGACCTCGGCATGATTGCCATGTCTTACGGCAACGTCTATGTCGCTCAGGTTGCTTTCGGCGCCAACGACACTCAGGTGATCAAAGCCATGAATGAAGCGGAAGCCTTTGACGGCCCGTCCATCATCATTGCATACTCGCACTGTATTGCCCAGGGCTTCAACCTGGCAGACGGTCTGGATCACCAGAAGTCGGCCGTCGAATCCGGTTCTTGGCCGCTGTATCGTTACAACCCGGAAAACATCAAGGAAGGCAAGGCGCCCCTGATGCTGGATTCCAAAGCGCCGAGTAAGCCGCTGGCTGACTATATGGCGAATGAAACCCGCTTCCAGGTTGTTAACAAAATGAACCCCGAGCGTTATGAAACCTTGTTGAATAAGGCTCAGGAAAACGTTAACGAAAAACGGTCTCTGTTAGAGCATATGGCTGAATTCAAAACGGCCGAATAAGCCTCTTCTCTGACCTTAAACTCCCCGTCCCCGTTGTTTGTTCCGTCAAAAGACGCAGCGGGAGACGGGGAGTTTTTTTATGCCCCATATCATTTGTCGACAAAAATACCCGCAAATAAAAATTTCTGTTAATTACTCGCAACTTTCTTTGACAAAGAAACGCGAAAAAGGCAAAATCAGCTCATTAATAAACCCTAACAACCAATTTGAGACTGATTATGAATAATAAAAAAGAAAAAACAACATCCTCAACGCCACGTTCCGGCCAATTGTACCACCAGGACTATGTTCGTCGCGGAGAACCCCGAAAGGACAGCGCTTTTGCGCGCTTAAACGGGGCTGAGCGCCGCGCCGTCATTGAAAAAGCTCTGGTTAAGATTGAGGCGCATAAACAAGCCGGAAAAGTCGAAGACGTCAAACATCTGGCTTACTATTTTGAGAAATATTGCGAATATTATGCCAAGCAAGATCACCACAGACTCCAACGCATGATGGAACAAGACCAAAAAACAATCTACACGGCCAACAGCAACGGAGAAAACGCATTCCGCGAAGAGCGTATCAACAACAACGCCGACAAGATCTCCCGCGGCATAACCAAAAACATGTACCTGCTTTTCGGTAAGCCTGTGGAAAAAGAATAAGCTCCAATCCCTTACTCCAAGCCCTTTTTCAAGGGCTTTTTTTATTTTCTTTGAAAAAAGATCATTTTTTGCTTGCCCTTATTGACAGAATATGCTATAAATTTTGTCAATTAACCTTATTATTAATTTTTAAATCATCCTATTATGTGTAACACTTATAACAACAGAGAAGGGTTTTACGCCTTTGTTAAAAGCCTTGTAAAAAAAGAAAGACGAAAAACCACATCAGTAAAATATCCGCGTTTGGTTTTGACGACTGACGACGAGTTCGGTTGGATCATCTTTGACGGGAAAAGCACTAAAATATGTTTCGACAAAGAACATTTAATCCCTGCCGAAACCTGTGGCAAAAAATGGAAAGAAATAGAATGCAACACCTATTTCATCCACAAAAACGCAGTTTGGCGCTATTACACCGACAAAGCGTCGACTCGCCACTGGATCACTCCGGTAACGAAAGTCATCAATCAATTCATCGCGGAAGAAATATTCCCGGGACTGGTGTTCAAACCGGCACTACTTCTTGACAAAAATAACCAAGAAGCCGTTAACGCCGTTTTTGTCGCCTCTTCCGGCCACAAAAAAATAATGATTCATGTTTTGCAAAAGGAGATCAAATACAATCCTCGCCAACATGAATTAAAAGAGCTTCACCTGAATGACGAATTCAGAATGAACGGAAGCAATTGGTTCATGGCAACAGAAAAGGGAAAACCCGTCTTTTGCAATTTACCGTAAAAAAAACAATTTCCCCGGCATGACATTGTCATCCCGGGGTTTTTTATTTCCAAAATGAACCGCCTCCCTCAAAAACGATTGACAAATTTAGACAACATACATTAAACTATCCCCATAACAATATTATTAATATTACAAACCTTAAAATATATATCATTATGAAACTTTCTTCTCAGAGCATTCCGGAACAATATCTTCTGCCCCTGGACGAGACTTGTTTGTTTCCTTCGTCGTTGGAAGCGTCAAACCACTTTGCAGGCAAATTCTCTAGTCGGTTTGTCGAATTATATTTACTGGAAATTAATCATCAGCGCGACATTTATTGGTCCGTTTGCGATTCGGACAATAATTTCCATTTTTTGGCGGCTTTTAAAGCCGAAGAAACGGACTACCTTGCGCCGGAAGCGGTTCTTACCCAAGATCCCGTTCAGATTATGCCCAACAAACTGTTCTTAAGAAACGGCGTCCCGTTCAAGCTGGTAAAAGATCCTGCCCTCGGAATGGTTATCAAAGGGCTGTATGCCATCACCCTTGAAGAAGACGTTTTCGGCCTGGCCAAGATACATCAAATAGAAATCCTGAAGGCCTACGCGGTAAAAGTCACCCCGGTGGCCAAACCGCAAAAAGTTCTAACCCTGATGTGGCGTGTCCAGACTTCCGAAAACACCTTTACCCTGTGGAACATGTTTCCCCACGACGCTTGTTTCTTTGAACGCCATGATTTTAACGACATCAATTGGGAAGCGTTAAACGTCGGAGAAAAAGTCCGTGTAAACAACCAAATCTGGGAGCTGAAAGACGATCCCGACAGCGGCTATTTTCTGCATTTGGACAGAGAGATTCCTCCGCTGCGAGTCATTATGGGCTCAAAATGAAAAAAGCCGGGAACATTCCCGGCTTTTTAGCGTTTACAAATAAGTCTCATGCACAAATTTGTTCAGCAGGCGAATGCCAAACGCCGTCGGCCCTTTCGGCACCAAAGGCGTTCCCTTGTCCTCGCGGTCAACGCCGGCAATGTCCAAATGCGCCCAAGCCACGCCCGGCTGCACAAAACGCTGCAAAAAGCAGGCCGCTGTCGATCCTCCGGCATTGGGAACTGTCGACAAATTGCGAATATCGGCAATTTCCGAATTAATCCATTTGTCATAAGTCTCGTTCAAAGGCAGACGCCACAAGCGCTCTTCGACAAGATCTCCCGCCGCGACCAACTTTTGGCACAACTGATCGTCATTGGCAAAAATTCCGGCATAAACGTTGCCCAAGGCCCGCATGGTTGCTCCGGTCAGAGTCGCGGCGTCTATCAGCGTTTTAACCCCGAACTCCTGCTGAATATACCACAGGCAATCACCCAAGACCAAACGGCCTTCGGCATCGGTGTCAATCACTTCCACCGTTTGTCCCGACATGGAAGTGATGACGTCTCCCGGCTTTGTCGCGCCGCCGTCAGGCATATTTTCAACCAAGCCGACAACCGCCACGGCATTTACCGGAAGTTTCTGCAAAGCCAAAGCCTTCATGCTGGCAACCATAACCGCGGCACCGGTCATGTCGCCTTTCATTTCCCACATGCCGTTTGAGGGCTTAAGAGAAATTCCGCCGGAATCAAAAGTCACGCCTTTGCCGACCAAACCGAACTGATAGCCCTTGCTCTTGGGTTTTCCCCGCCATTTGATCACGGCGACCCGAGGCTCTTTGTCAGATCCCCGCGCCACGGCCAAAGCCAGGTTAAACTCCTTTTCTTCCATCATCTTGCGATCCAGAATATCCACTTCCAACCCCAGATATTCCAACCGTTTGATATCATTGGCAAAAAGTTCCGGCGTCAGATGATTGGCCGGTTCGTTGCACAAATCCCGCGCATAACGCACCGCATTGCCGAGCGCGGCAAAATGCCGATACGCTTCCATCACCTTTCCGGCACTTTTCACCGTCAGAATGATCTTGTCTAAATTCGGAAACTCATCCTGCTTTTTCTTGGTAAAATACTTATCAAAGCGATAAGCACCGAGCTCCAATCCAAAGGCAATATTCTGGGCAATTTCCCCCTCATTGAGCTTCAGTCCTTTTATTTTCTCCACGCGAATGATTGCCGACTGATCATAAAACAGTTCCTTGGCCAATTTGCCGCCGAGTTTCTGCAAGCAGACGACGTCCAACTTGTCGCCGATATAAGCCAGCAGCTTTTTCTGTTTCTTGTCATAAGTGGTAACAAACTCCGGTTTGTTTTTTTCAGGAACCAAAACCACTTCGACGTCTGCCGTTGCTTTCTTGTCTTCCGTAAAAATAATTTCAAGCATCCGATTCTCCTTTCCTTTATCTATTTATTCTAAACATAAGTCAGAAAAGGATAATTTTTTATAAAAAAAACGGATTTTTTTTAAGTCTTGAAGAAAAGATTGACTTTCCGCCCCCAAAAGTGCTAAATGAGTAACCGTTAACCATAAAATCAGGATCAAAATGCAGACGATATACCCTGCCGATGCCGCCAGCCTTGAATTGGCCGCATCAGCCATCAAATCCGGCGAACTTGTCGCTTTTCCCACCGAGACGGTCTACGGCCTCGGAGCCGACGCTTATAACGCGGCGGCCGTTGCCGCCATCTTTGCCGCCAAGGAACGCCCGTCTTTTGATCCGCTCATCTCCCATATTGCCGATCCCGATTTTTTGCCTCAATATGCCCGGACGGACAGCCGCGTTCTTTCCTTGGCCCGCAAATTTTGGCCCGGCCCGTTGACTTTCGTTCTGGAACGAAGCGATCATAACCCATCGCTGGATCTTGCCTGTTCCGGCTTACCCAAAATCGCCGTACGCATGCCGGCACATCCGGTCGCCCAGGCTCTTATCAAAAAAAGCGGCGTCCCGATCGTCGCCCCTTCGGCCAACAAATTCAAAAGCATCAGCCCGACAACGGCCCGTCATGTTTATGACAGCCTCGGCGAAAAGGTCAAGATTATCCTCGATGGCGGCCCTTGCCGAGTCGGCGTCGAATCAACCATCATCGACGTCACCGGTCCCAATGTCGTCATGCTGCGCGCCGGCGGCGTCAGCCTGGAAGAGTTGGAGGATTTTCTCAACGAAAAGATCATCATCTCCCACGGAAACCCCAATCTTCCGAGCGCTCCCGGACAATTGCTGAAACACTACGCACCGGCACATTCGCTGCGCATCAACGCCCTCTATAAACAGGAAAAAGAGTTTCTGATCGGCTTTGGCCGCGTCAAAGACGCCGACCTCAACCTCAGCCCCAAAGGAGACTTGCAGGAAGCGGCAGCCAACCTCTTTGCTTATATGCGGCGTGCCGACGAACTTGCCGGCGTCAAAAGCCTGGCCATGTCCCCCATTCCCGAAACCGGCCTGGGCTTAGCCATCAACGATCGCATCCGCCGCGCGGCTCATAAAGAATAATGCCTCAAGACAAAGACTCAAGAATCTTTTTCGGCTTAACGCCCCATTCTGCACAGGTCCAAACCGCCGCATCGTCCTCTTTTTCCAAAACACAGACCCCGCCGGTCGGCACCTTGATATCAAAGTTTTGGCAAAACTTTGCAAAATCACCGGTCAGATAAGGCGCAAAACGAATGACTCCATTGCTGGAAACCGCCAAAACCGTTTTATTTTTATAATCCTTTTCAATTTTTGCCGCAAAATCCTTCCAGGTTTCAATCAGCCCTTCGACGGAAACTTTCCACCCCGACGGAACAACCGCATTTTGATCCCATTCTTTCAACACCGCCTCGCCACGGGCCTGAACTTCCTCGGGATCGGAAACGGTTTTACCTTCTTTTTCCAGATAAAGCCGTCCCAAACGCGCCTTGACTTCTTCTTCCGTTTTATTTTCGTCCGGACCGTAATCAACCTCGCGGAAGGAACTTTCCTCCAAGATCGGCAGAGACAGCCCCATGGCCTTCATCGCCAATGCCGCCGTTTCCATTGTCCTTTTCAGAGGTGAGGAAAAAACCGCATCCGGTCGCCAACCTTTAAGCAGCAGATATTTTCCAACGTTAGTCCCCCGTTCCGTTTCCACCAAAGGCAGATCCGTCCTGCCGCCGACGCGGCGCGGCGTTTCTCCCGCGGCAAACGTATTTCCGTGCCGAACAATGATCAATCTGGTTGTCACTTTGCCTTCTCCTCTTAAAATTCGCCGTATTCGGCCAAAACCGCTTCGGCCCGCGCCACGTCCTCGGGAGAGTCGACCCCCGACATTGAGGCCATTTTGACATAGCTGCGATAATCGACTTTCACGCATTTGACCTTAATGCCGTTCTCAATCCAGCGCAGCTGCTCCAAACCTTCAAGTTTTTCATAAAAACCTTCTGGTAAGGCGGTGATTTTGCGCAAAATGTCATAACGATAACCATAAAGTCCCACCTGACGATACACCGGAGAAAAGGCACCTTCTTCTCGTCTTTTGTCTTCTTTGCGAATAGCCGGAATGATGTTTTTGGAAAAATAAAAGGCGTTGCCATCGGCGCCAAAAACCGCCGTCGTGCCGCTGAAAGGCGTCTTAAGCTTGTTCTCGCGCAGTTTGTCCAGTTCTTTCCATGACAGATTGACCACCGGCGTCACCGTATCAACCCGATCGTTTTCATAATAAGCGGCAATGACCGCCTCCACAAACCAATGAGGACACAAAGGATTGTCCCCCTGCAAATTAACGACGAACTCCGGCACCTCCGGCATGGCCGCCGCAGCCTCAACCACCCGGTCGGTTCCGGTCAGACAGTCGACGGAAGTCATCACCGCGCGAATACCTTTTTCTCGGCAAAAAGCCATAATCCGTTCGTCATCGGTCGCCACCACAGCCTCACAGCCCTCAAATCTTTCCGCGGCGCGGCAGGCGTTTTCCCAAACCCGAAGCAGCATTTCCTTACCGGCGATCTTTACCAGCGGCTTTCCTGGAAAACGCGTCGAAGCATAACGCGCGGGAATGACAATCAAAGTTTTCATATTTTTCTTCCTTTCAGCAAAATAATAAGCTATATTAGGCAGAAATCTTAGATATTGCAATAAAAAGGTATGACTTATGCATGACAAGGACTCTCGTCGGGATTATCTTTTGAACCGCCGCATAGAATTTTATCAACCCACAAACGGCTATCGTGCCTCTACCGATGCCGTCTTTCTGGCTGCGCTGGTCGACGGCGTGAAAAAGGGAGAAAAGATTCTTGATGTCGGATCGGGAACAGGTGCCGTCGCCTTGTGCCTGGCCGCCCGCTTTCGCGAACAGACGCCGGAAATCACCGGCATTGAAGTACAGTCCCGCCTGGCGGAATTGTCCAATCTGAGCGCCGCAGCCAACGGATTTGAGCGCCTGAAATTCATTAACGCGGACATTGCCGACACCCGCCTGCCGCCCTGCAGCTTTGACCGCGTCATCTCCAATCCGCCTTATGCCGAACACGACCTCCCCTCGCCCAACCCGGGAAAAGCGCTGGCCCATAATCACCACGGCGAAGGTCTCTCCGGTTGGCTTGAATTTATGATTAAGATGCTGCAACCGCGCGGATATTTTTATATGATCAACCGCTGCGAAGCCTTGACGGAAATTCTCGGCGTTTTGCACGGACGCTTGGGAGACGTCACCCTCGTTCCGATGTTTTCCAAAGCTGGACAGCCCGCCAAAAGGATTTTGATCCGTGCCCGAAAAGACTCTAAAGCGCCGTTGCGTCTGCACCCGGGACTGATTGTACATGAAAGCGACGGCACCCACACGCCCGCTGCCTCAGCAATTCTGCGTGATGCCAAAGGACTGTTCGAACCTTTTTAACGTCGGTTGCGACGCCGACGTTCCTCACGGCGCTGAATCTTCTCCTGCATTTTTCTCTCGCGCTCTTTTGCCCGCTCTTGCGCTTTTTTGGTAAAACGCGACACGTTTTGCTCCTTCTCGTCCAAAAGCTTTTGCCTTTCGGCGTCGCGTTCCTTTGCCCGCTCAAGGGCTTTCTGGCGAATGCGCGACGGATTGGCCGCTTTTTCCGCCTGTTGGGCTTCTAACTCCGCTTGCCTTGCCTGAGCCTTGGCAATGGCTTCTCGCCGGATTCTCGTATCGGCTTCCGCCGCTTCCCTTTCCAGGACTGTGCGTTTTTCCGCCTGTTGCCTGGCCTTCTTGTTCATATAGCCGTAACTGTTTTCCCCCTGAACCACGACAGCATCCGCCGTGGGCGCCGGCAAAGTTTCGGCGTTTTCCTGTGCCTGCAGAACACCCGCCGTTCCCCAAAAAACGAAACCGATTAATATTCCCCAAAATTTTTGCATTTTTCACCTCGTCCGTTGAGTTGTCCACTTTGGTGATTATAAATCTTGTTTCAAAAAAATCAATGCGCTAAGCTGCCCTTCAAAAGCAGTTTTTTAAGGAGATTATCATGACAGTCGTAACTGCCGCCGTTATCATTTGCAATCATCGGATCCTCATCTGCCAACGACCTCGCGGCAAATCGCTTCCGCTGGCTTGGGAATTCCCCGGCGGAAAACTTGAATCCGGCGAAACCCTGCCCCAATGCCTCAAACGCGAGCTTCGCGAGGAGCTGGAGCTTGACTGCAAAATCGGAGAAGCCTTCATGACCTCTTCTTTTGACTATGATTTCGGCACCATTGAACTCCACGCCTATTTTGTAAGATTGAAAGAACAACCGCAACTGACACTGCACGCCCACGAACAATGCCGCTGGGTTTCACCCGCCGAACTTGATCAATACGACTTTCCGCCGGCGGATCGTCCTTTTATTCAGGCGCTACAAAGCCTCAAGCTCTAGATAATAGGCGATGCTTGCCTCTTCCAAAGCCTGCGGAAGATACAAAAGGGCCAACTCTTCTTCTTTTGTCAACGCCATTTCCCGACCGTAATGGATAAAATTGTCAAGTTTGATCTGCGCGGCATCGCTCACCTCACGAGGAAAATCCGGCGCCGGGCCGTTCAACGGCAACATCACCAAATGCAGATGCAGCAAAGCCGCATCCTTAACCAGCAGACTGACACCTGCGGCAACAGCCTTTTTCTGTTTCAACACCGCGGCAAAACGCTTGGCAGACGTCAGAATTTCCGGTTCTTCGATCTCTTCCGAAATAACGAACAAATTCCGCCGTTTGGCCCACAAACCGAGCGATTCATAAGAAGAAAACACCGAAAGCGGCACCGACAAGATCAGCCCGACGGTAATCGGCAACATCCACCAAAACAACTCGCGGGCATACAGCCAAACGATGACCATCGTCGCCACACCCAAGCCCATATGCCAGATATGGCGTCGCAGGGCTTCCGTCCAAGGCGTCGCGTCGTCGCCGCGATGCTGCGTTTTCCATCCGACGTCGTTCCCTGCAAAAATGTCAAAAACGAACTTACTTTGAAACATCATCATAATCGGCGCAATCAAAGCGCTGAAAACAATCTCGGTCAACACGCTTTTAAAAGCGCCCCAGCTGCCGCCGATCAGCCTCTTGTCCTTATGCTGCCGCAAATAAACGATCAACCCCAAAAACTTGGGGAAAAACAACATAAACATGGAGATGGCAAACAAAGCGATCGTCCCGATCTTGTCAAAAATCGGCCAAGTCGGAAACAAGGTCCGCGCTTCGGGAAAATAAACCGGCGGGAAAAACTCTCGCCCCAAAGCAATCATCAGCCCGACCAACAGAAAACTCAACCACAACGGCGAGGAAAGATAAGACATGATCCCAATGACAAAATGCACGCGGCTCACCGGATGCAACCCTTTGGAAACCAAGATTTTCATATGCTGCATATTGCCTTGGCACCAACGGCGGTCGCGCATGGCAAAATCAATCATCGTCGGCGGGCATTCCTCATAACTCCCCTTCAGCTCCGGCAACAGCCAAGCGTTCCATCCGCCGCGACGAATCAAAGCCGCTTCTACAAAATCATGGCTCAGAATATGCCCGCCGAAAGGCGCCCGTCCCTTCAAAACCGGCAATCCGCAGCATTCCATGAAAGCTTTTACCCGAATAATGGCGTTATGCCCCCAATAATTGCTGTCACCCACCTGCCAATAGGCCAGCCCGGCAGAAACAATCGGTCCGTAGACCTTACCGGCAAATTGCTGCACCCGCGCAAACCAGGAATGCCGATTAATGCACATCGGCGGCGCTTGAATAATACCCGCCGTCGGATTGGCTTCCATCAGTCGGCTCATCGTCACCACGGTTTTACCGTTCATCAGACTGTCGGCGTCAAGCACCACCATAAAATCGTATTGGCTGCCCCATTTGTTGCAAAAATCCTCAATATTGCCGCTCTTGCGCGCTGTATTCTTCGGCCGTCTCCGATAATAAAGGTTGATCTCGGGCGCCATCAGGCGTTTGGCTTCCGCCCAAATTCTTTCTTCCTCGACCCACATCTTGGGATCCGTGGTATCACTCAGAACAAAAAAGTCAAAAGCGCGCCCTTCGCCTGTGGCCGCCAAATCTTGCCCCATGGCCAGCAGATTGGCAAAAACGCTTTGCGGCTCTTCGTTATAAACCGGCATCAAAACCGCTGTACGGCTTTTTAAGGGCCTGTTTTCCGCCGGCCAGCGGATTCCGGGAACCTTTCGCCGCCCCATCAGCTCAAAAAAACCAAAGACGCTGGACCAGAAAAACAGGGCAATCCAGGCAAACGTAAGCATAAACAACACAATCATCAGCGTTTTTGTCAGCCAGGTTGAATCCGTGGGAATCACGGAAATCCATTTGAGGCAGGCCAACAACGTGGAAAGCAGAACCAGACCGAAGACCTTAAAGCGCCGACGACGCACCCGTTCTTGGTTGATCAAAATATCTTTCATTTTTTCAGTACCTTCTGATGCGGATGGAACAATTTGCCCAAACAACGTCCCGGAGCGGGAGATTCGATTTTTTGCGGTTGCATATGCGACAAACTGTAAGGCGGCGCCACAAACACGGTCTCTTTTTGCAGCACTTCTTTCAACGCCGTCGTCGGCTCGCTGCCGCACCAAGCGTCGGGTCCAAACTTTTCGGCCGCCTTCGCCCGGCAAAAACAGTATTTGAACAAGGCAATCTTGCCGATTCTATCGGCACCGTAACCGCGAAAGACCTTCTGCGCCGCCTTGAAAACCAAATCATCCAAAAGCGCGACGACGTCATCCCCTTCGGCAAAGGCACCGCGGCAGGAGAGCAATTGCTCAAAAGCCGACACCGTCTGCTGTTTTTCATATCCCATGGTTTGAAGATAAGCCCCGACGATGTCGGCGGCACTGCGGATCCTTAAGGCAGCCATTGATAACTCCATACCTCCGAAACGTTTTGTCCGTTCTTTTTAAGGGAA
This sequence comes from uncultured Alphaproteobacteria bacterium, assembly GCA_934254925.1. Lineage (GTDB taxonomy): Bacteria > Pseudomonadota > Alphaproteobacteria > RF32 > CAG-239 > CAKQMD01. Next base: position 50,095 of record CAKQMD010000002.1, on the reverse strand, counting down.
ATCCTGATCTCCGAAGTCTTACCGTTTGGCTTGAAGTCAACATAAACGATCACCCCTTTGGACAAAGGATTATACATCATATGCACGCCGGTCACCGTTCCTTCGCTGACGGAGACTTCCGGAGAAATCTCGCCTTTTTCAAAAGCTTCGCGCAAACCTTTGCCAGTAAAGTCGATGACAAATTTGCGCTTGTTGCTTTCCAACATGCCCGAAACACCGCCGATTCCCGTATAAGTCGCGTTAACCTGCGCCACGTCGCGGGGCATCGGCACGTCTCCGCCCCAATAAAGCTTATATTTAAAGCGATATTCTTTTCCGGCCTCAATCGGCTGCTTGGGAATCCAATAAGCCACGATATTGTCATGAATCTCTTGCAGAGAAGGAATCTCCACCAGCTGCACGACACCCTTTCCCCAATCACCCATCGGCTCTACCCACACGCTCGGCCGTTGCTCGTACATAGCCTCAAAATCCATATAATGTTCCGGATTCTGATCACGCTGCATCAGCCCGAACCCTTTGGGATGATTGTCGACAAAAGAGCTGATGCGCAGATATTTGGAATTGTCCAAAGGCCGCCACAGCCATTCACCCTGCCCGTTCCAAACCAACAGGCCGTCGCTGTCATGAACTTCGGGACGATGGTCGTCAAAACGATATTTGTTGTTTTCGCCAAACAAAAACATTGAAGTCAGCGGCGCCACACCCAATTTGTTAATCGCCTTGCGCGGAAACAAAACCGCCTCGACTTCCATGGTCGTAAAATCCCCCGGCTTAATGCGAAAGTGATACGCTCCGGCAACGCTCGGACTGTCCAACAGGGCATAAACATTGACCCTCTGCGTACGCCGCTTCGGCTTTTCAATCCAAAATTCCTTAAAAACGGGAAATTCCTCCCCGGTCTGCACCGCCGTGTCAATCGCCAGTCCCCTGGCCGAAAGACCATATTTCTCATGGCGTCCTAAGGCCCGGAAGTAACTGGCCCCCAAAAAAGAAACCAACTCGTCATAATAGGCAACCGTATTCAGCGGCGCATGCAGACGAAAACCGGCATAGCCGATGCTTCTGAAATCGTCTGTTTTCAAATTGTTCTTGCCATAGTCGAAAAAGAGCGGTGCATAACGGATCGGCCGTACCTTGCCGTCAACAATCTCATTAATCGGAACCGACATCTGAAAAATGGAACCAAGATGAAAAAATTGCACTTCAAACGGCAACTTCTGCTTATACCACGGACCATTCTCGCGCACGAAACGGATATCCCGATGCTGGTCATAACTCAGATTTTTAAGCGCTTCAGGCAGATTGTCCGCGGGCTTGACATACCCGGCTTGAGACAACAAACGGGCTTTTTGCGTCAAGGCCTCAAAGGAAAAAACCTCCCCCGGCACGGTCTGTGCTTCGTTCAATTCATTTTGAACGGTGACCTTTTCCCATATCAGCCATGCGGCGGCACCGACGGCCAAAACGGCAATAAGACTTGAGACAACAACTCTTTTGTACATTTCCACCTCTTCTTGCAGAGTCTTTTTTATAGTGTGATATCAAAGCAGATTAAGCAAAATGTCAATCCCCAAGAACGAATATAACCAAAGTTCAACCTCTGCCTTTGGATAACTTTAGCCAGTGAGTTCAAATCTCTGTCACCGCCTTACCATTAAAAAAGCCCCTCTCGCGAGGGGCCTTTTTAATGGGGCGGATTAATTCGATTGGCTTCGCCGCACCTGCGCAGCTGCAAGGCACCGGCGTCCTCCCGTCCGCCTGCCGCTTGTTGTCGAACTCACTTCTGTGAGTTCAAATCTCTATCACCGCCTTACCATTAAAAAAGCCCCTCTCGCGAGGGGCCTTTTTAATGGGGCGGATGATGAGATTCGAACTCACGACATCTGGTACCACAAACCAGCGCTCTAACCAACTGAGCTACATCCGCCGTCAACTTTCCCCTATTTACAAACAATCCGCCAATAAGTCAAGCTAAATTTATCATCTTACCCGTTCTTTTTTTGCTTTTCCGTTTTTTCGCCGCTCCACTGCATAAAACTAATTTATTATAAAACCGATAGGGAAAAATTAACACTTTATTTGCTATTTTCGCCTAAACTCGTCATAAGCATATATGAATTTCATGAAATAGAGCAAAGAAAATGTATAAAGAATTTAGCAAATCGCTTCGTGATGCCGGAAAATCCCTTCTCATCCCGCTGATGGCGGTATTTTTGTATGCCGTGCCGGCCAAAGCCTCGGTTTCTTCAATCATGATCGACGCCAATTCCGGCGAGATTTTGGCCTCCTCCGCGGCAGATACACTGAGATACCCGGCCTCCCTAACCAAAGTGATGACTCTTTACATTACTTTTGATGCCATTGAAAAAGGTTTGATCAAATTTGACGACCTGCTCCCCGTTTCCCGCACTGCGGCCAACCGTTCTCCTTCCAAATTGGGGCTGCGTCCGGGAGAAAAAATTTCGGTACGCGACGCCGTCATGGCTGTCATTGTCAAATCCGCCAACGATTGCGCCACCGTCCTTGCCGAAGGCCTCGGCTACAGCGAAGCCAACTTTGCCAAAACCATGACCAAAGTGGCTCACGAACTCGGTATGAAAAATACCACCTTCAAAAACGCCTCCGGCCTGCCCAACAAAGCTCAAAAAACCACGGCCCGCGACATGGCTCTCCTCGGTGCCGCCATGTATCACCATTTTCCGCAATATTACAAACTTTTTGCCACCAAAAAATTCACTTACAAAGGCAAAACCATTTACACGCATAATCATTTGCTGAAAACCTTTGAAGGCGCTGACGGCATGAAAACCGGCTATACGGCGGCTTCCGGATACAATATTATGACCTCGGCAACCCGCAATGGACAAAGGGTCATTGCCGTCACCATGGGACATAACAGCATCAAAAACCGCGACAAAAAAGTCGCCGGCATGATGAATCAGGGCCTCGCCAAACTGGCTTTAAACACCCAAATGACGACCCCGAACATTTATGCCAAAGTGCCTAATGACAAGGAAGACGCGGTTGAAGTTGCCGCGGCTTCGACAGCAGAAACAGACCAACAGGAACAAACGCTTGAAAACTCCTGGAGCATTCAGGTCGGCGCTTTTTCCAATTACGCCAAAGCCCGCCATTATGCACAGGAAATAAAAAAAGAAATTCACCGGCAATATGCGCATAAGCAAATTGACATTGAACCGATTCAAAGCGGCGCCGCAGTCATTTACCGCTCCAAATTAAGCGGATTTGATAAAGACGAGGCAAACAAGGCTTGCAATCGCTTGAAAAAAGACAACAAGTCCTGTATAGTTGTTGCCAATGCAAACCAAGAACTCTTACTGGCTAACCGCGAATGACAGAAAACTCAACTCCCCGCAAAGCACATATCATTGTTGTCAGCAACGAAAAAGGCGGCACCGGAAAATCGACGATTTCAATGCATTTGGCCATCAAACTGCTCGACGAGGGATTTAAAGTCGCCACAATGGATCTTGACGGCCGCCAGGGGACCTTGTCAAAATACATAGACAATCGCAGAAAATTTTGTGAAAAACGCGGCATTGAACTTCCGATTCCCCTGCATTACCGTTTTTCGCCGGAAACAAATCCTTACCTGACCAACCTGGATCGTGAAAAACTGGCAGCGCAGATTTACGAGCTTTCATTGAACGTGGACGCCGTTATCATTGATACGCCAGGTACCAAAAACTATCTTTTTGAGGAAGCCCATAAATATGCCGATACCGTCATTACGCCGGTAACCGACAGCCTAATTGACCTCAATGTTCTGGCCGACATAAATTTTGAAGATGAAAAAATCAAAAATCCCGGACATTACGCCAATTTTATCTGGGACACAAAAAAATTTTTGGCGGCACGCGGCAAAGCCTATCTGAACTGGATCGTCGCCGGCAACAAGATCTCCTCCTACAACTCCAAAAACAAGCAGTTAGTCAACAAATATCTGGAAAGGCTGGCACGTCTTTACGGCTTCAGATACTGCGAAGGCATGCGCGACCGGGTCATATACAAAGAACTGTTTTTGGAAGGCCTGACCGTCCTCGACATGAACCGCGACCCTCTGCGCCTGAAAATGAATATTTCCCACCTTGCAGCCAAACGCGAAATAAAAAAACTCGCCGAATTTATTTCCCCGGAATAAGTCGGAGATCGCTCTTGTTTTTTCCGATATAAGTGCTAGACTCTCCGATATTGATAACCTTACGTATCGATAGGAGAAATTATGATCAAAACCGTACGGACGTCCCCCTACCAAGACCAAAAAATGGGAACAGCCGGCCTGCGCCGCAAGTCTAAAGTGGTCATGCAGCCCAATTATGTCGAAAACTTCGTACAAAGCATATTCAATACCATCGGCGATCTCAGAGGAAAAGTCTTTCTCGTCGGTGGTGACGGACGTTTTTACAACGACGTTGCCATTCAAAAAATCATCAAGCTGGCCGCAGCCAACGGCGTGGCTAAGCTGATTGTCGGCCAAAACGGTTTCGTGTCTACCCCGGCCGGCTCGCATATCATTCTCAAAAATCACTTGGACGGCGGGCTGGTGCTCTCCGCCTCGCACAATCCCGGCGGCATTGACGGCGACTTCGGCATCAAATACGCGACGGAAACCGGTGGTCAATGCTCCAGCGAAATCAGTGCCAAAATTTATGACAATACCTTAAAAATCAGCGAATACAAAATTTACGAAGCCGAAGACGTTCGTTTGGACCGTCTCGGAACTCAAAAACTCGGCGATATGGAAATCGAGGTGATTGATCCCGTCAAAGATTATGTAGACATGATGCAATCGATCTTTGACTTTGAAGCCATCAAAAAGCTGTTTGCTCAAGGTTTCACCATGCGTTTTGACGCCATGAACGCGGTAACCGGACCTTATGCTCTGAAGATTTTCGAAGAAATCCTCGGCGCTCCCCGCGGATCGGTCATGAATGCCAAACCACTGCCAGACTTCGGCGGCCTGCACCCCGATCCCAACTTGGTTTACGCCAAGGAACTAGTTGATCTGATGTTTGGCAGCCAAGCGCCCGATTTTGGTGCAGCCAACGACGGCGACGGCGACCGCAACATGATTCTGGGTAAAAAGTTTTTCGTTACACCGAGTGACAGTCTGGCGATTCTGACGGACAACTACATGCTGATTCCGGCCTACAAGGACGGCATCTACGGCGTCGCCAAATCCGCCGCCACCTCCACCGCGGTCAGCCGGGTGGCTCAAGCTCACAAAATCGGCTATTACGAAGTTCCGACGGGCTGGAAATATTTTGTCAACCTGATGGATTCCCAAAGAATCACCTTCTGCGGGGAAGAAAGCTTTGGTACCGGCTCCAGCCATATTCGGGAAAAAGACGGCATCTGGGCGGTTTTGTTCTGGCTGAACATCATTGCCGTCACCGGAAAATCGGTCGAACAGATCACCCGCGAACATTGGCAAAAATACGGCCGCAGCTATTATATGCGCTTTGACTTCGAAGGAATTGACACCGAAGTTGCCGACAAGCTGATGACCGACCTTGAACAACGCTTGCCGCAGTTGGAACACAACCACTATGAAGATTACGAAGTAACGGAAGCTAAGCCCTTCGTTTATCATGATCCGGTTGACGGCAGCTCGACGCAAAACGGCCTGATCATCAAATTTGCCAACGGCTCGCGCATTGTCTACCGCCTGTCCGGAACCGGCTCCAGCGGCGCCACACTTCGCGTCTATCTGGAATATTATTCGACGCGGGAGCTGAATGAAAATCCGCGGGAAATGTTAGAAGAAATTCTGGAAATCGCTACGGAGATCGCCGAGATCGAAACGCGCACGGGGAAAAAACACGCCGATGTCATCACTTAGGAAATCTGCCTTGCTCATAACCGCCGCTGTCGGCGTCCTGGCCTGCTGCCGGGACGCTGTTGCCGGATTATACGGTTTTGATCAGGCCAACCCGCTGACCATCGAAGAGCAAATCCTCAATCTGGACGAACCGCCCGAGTATATCGTCAACTATCGCGAACAAATGCGCAACAATATAACCATGTTGGCCGAATATGCCAAAGCGCGCAATCCGGATTTTAAGATAATTGTCCATGAAGGCCGCAAACTTCTTCTGAAGGGATTATGGGAATATCATCTTCAAGGGTACAATGAGGCTAAGCGCTTTGGTACCCAGGCCAAAGACCCCAGTTTTTTGCTTCGCCTCAAACAAAAGATGCCTTTGTCCTCATCCCTGATGGACAGCAGCACCCGCAATTATCTGAAAAACCTTGACGCCGTTGTGCTCAACAACCTGTTTTGCCAAGGACAGCCACAAGAAGAAATCCTCAAAAAACAGGGAATCCCCGTCATATCAGTCGACGAATGTTCTTCGGAAGAGGCTTTTGACGAAGCCATCCAAGAATCCGTCGGAGAAAAAACGCTTCTTTACGGTTTCGTCAACAAAAAAAGAGCCTTCAACAACCTGCGCTATCAACCGGTCATTAACGAAAATGCCCGCAACGTCTTTCAAATCGGGGACACAGCCAATATTGCCTTCCTGATTGACGATTCCGCCTACGGCAGCAAAGACGAGTTCATTCGCGATATCCGCAACTCCAATTTTGACATTATCGTCATACCGCCGCTTTTTCATCGGAACACGCCCTACACCGCGGAAGAAGTCAACAGCCTCAAGTTCAAGAAAAACGGCACCAAAAGGCTGATCATCGCCGAACTTAACGTCAGCGAAGCCTCCGACCGCGACTATTATTGGCAAAACGACTGGGAAATCGGCCATCCGGACTGGCTCAGCCGACTTTCCTTTGTAGAGGAAAATCAAGTCATCACCCGCTATTGGCACGAAGAATGGAAAAAAATCATCAGCCGTTTTTTCCGTGATATTGTCGCCATCGGCTTTGACGGGGCTTTTCTCACCGGATTGAACAACCATGAATATTTTGAACGGCAAACCCCGTTGGAATAGGATATGAAACATGAATGAAGTTGAAGTTTTGGATATTGCCCGCGAGGCTATTTTCACGCTGATCAAAGTTGTCAGCCCGATTTTGATCGTCGCCTTGCTGATCGGTCTGATCGTTGGTATTTTCCAGGCTTTGACGCAAATTCAGGAAATGACTCTCGCTTTTGTGCCAAAGATTCTCGCCGTTTTTGCCACCATCATCATTTTGTTTCCCTTCATGCTCAACCAAATGACCATTCTGACCCAAGGCCTGTTTGACAAAATCGCCTCCGGAGGTTGAGGAAGATGACCGAGCTCCTGAATTTTGAAATTTATCGTTTTCTGGCATTGTTTCTGAGGCTGGGAAGCGCTTTTATGCTGATGCCGGGTTTTATGACCTCATATGTCAACATGAGGCTGCGCCTTTCGATCGCCTTGGCGCTCTGCTTTATTCTGATGCCGGTTATCGGCCCCGAGCTGCCGTCCCCACCAACGGAAACGGCGCGACTGTTTTTGTTCATTCTCTCAGAAATAACCGTCGGCGTTTTTCTCGGCATTATGATGCAGTTTTTATACACGGCTTTGGCTTTGGCGGGCAACTTTGCCGGCCAGGCGATCGGTTTTGCCAATGCCCAGATTTTTGACCCCAACTTTCAGTCCCAATCCATGATCATGGAAACTTTTTTAAGCATTATTGCCCTGACGCTGATCTTCATGACGGATCTTCACCACCTGATGCTGAGCGCCCTGGTTGACAGTTATCGCCTGTTCCCCGCCGGAGAAACACTCCCCCTCGGCGATTTTGCCAATCATTTAAGCGACAAACTGAACCAAAGCTTCATCATGGGGTTTAAAATCGGATCGCCGTTCATCTCTTTCACGATTGTCTTTTACGTCGGCATGGGTTTGGTTTCGCGCCTGATGCCCCAGCTGAACATTTTTTTCTTGTCCCTGCCGCTGCAGATCTACCTTGGCCTCGGCCTATTGATGTTGGTCTGCCCGATGATGCTGCTCTGGTTTATGCAGTACTATGAAAGCGGCCTGCAGCAACTGTTGAGGTAAAGCCATGGTCGCACCGGAAGACGAAGACGAATCCTCAAAAACCGAAGAACCTTCGGAACGAAAAATCTCCAAAGCCAAAGAGGAAGGCGACATTGCCATCTCGCAGGATGCCAAAAGCTTTATCATGCTCGTCGGCATGCTGTTTGTCATTTGGCTGGCCGTCCCGCTGATGGGAAAATGGTTTTACATGCTCTCCGTCAAATTCATTGAAGCCCCCGATTCCATTCCGACGGATCCCAAACATCTTCAGCTGTTGCTGATTCATACCGCCCTCGGCCTATTCAAGATTCTGGCGATTCCCTTTGCCGTCTTCATGTTGCTCGGCATCTTCGCCAGCGTGGCACAAACCGGCTTTGTTTTCGCTCCCAAAAAGTTGGAACCCAATTGGAACAAACTGAACGTCTTTGCCCAATTGCCCAATTTTATCAACATGAAAAAAATCGTCGAAAGCCTTAAAGGCATCATCAAAATTGCCGCCATCACTTTTGTCGCCATTCTGGTTATCAAACCCTATCTTTCAAAGGTCAATCTTCTGCCTTCCATGGAAGTTATGGCAATTTTAAGATTTATTCACCAAATTGTGATACTCTTAGTTTTCACCGTGGTGATTGCGATCCTGATTATTGCTTTGGGAGACTTCGCCTACCAGAAATATTCCCACTTGAAAAAACTGCGGATGACCCGCCAAGAAGTCAAGGACGAATATAAGCAAATGGAAGGAGATCCGCTGGTAAAGTCAAGGATCCGGCAGATTCGCATGGAAAGGGCCCGCCACCGTATGATGGAAGCCGTTCCCCGTGCCGACGTCGTCGTCGTCAACCCGACGCACTATGCCGTCGCCCTGGAATATAAAATGGAAAAAATGGATGCGCCGATCGTCGTCGCCAAAGGTTTGGACAACGTAGCTCTGAGAATTAGGGAAATCGCCGAAGAAAACGAAGTCCCCGTTGTCGAAAATCCGCCTTTGGCCCGTGCCCTGTTTGCATCCACCGAACTGGATCAAATGATTCCGGAAGAACACTTTAAAGCCGTTGCCGAGGTAATTCGTTATGTTATGCAGCTCAAAAAACAATAAACGTCCGGATAAGCTTTTGCAAAAACGCCTGGTCTCCCTGGCCTATGCCCTGGTTGTGCTCACGGTGATCATCATGTTGTTCTTGTTTTATCCGGCCTATTTTCTGCCGCTGATAGGAGCCACGGTCATCATGACCACAATCTGCCTCAGCCTGACGATCAAAACGCTGGATGCCGGAGAACAGGCGATTAGCTACGGCGGTTTTGCCAACGAGATCATCCGCAACGACTTCAAAATCAAGCGCATCGACAATTCTGCCGGACACCCCGTTTTGGAAAACGACCCGGCGCGAGATTTGTTCAAAGGACTGCCGATTCTGGGGTTTCTGGAGGAACATTTGGCCGATTCCTCCGCCAACAAAGCCGCCTTTTACCGGCTTCAGACCGCCTGCAGCAACCTTAGTCGAGAAACCGTACAACTGTCGCTGATCTTGCGCCGAGACGACAGTAAAATCTTCAACGACGAAGAATGGTTTGAAATCTCGGTACAACCGATTTTTCTAAAAAAGACGGACATTTTTGAAGGCCCCTTCTCAATCCGCGCCATCAAAAAGGACACATACCTGTTTTGGTCAGCAGACAACATCACCGCACAAAAGAACATGGAACAGCTCTTTCGCCAAGAGCACAAATCCCTGCATGATTTTATGGATCACCTCCCCGCCGGACTGTATATCGCCGCCAAAGACTATACCCTCGAATATGCCAACAACGCCTTCTCCGAACTTCTCGGCCTCTCGCACGAAGAAGTCTTGGGCCGCAGCCTCGGCAGCCTGTTAAGCAACAACACACCTTTGCCGCCGCGCCACTCCTTATGGCAAGGGGAGCTTCATTTCAAAAACGCCGCCCACGACAGCATTGAAGCCTACGTCTTTCAACAGAGCTTCCGCGAAGACGATGAACTCAAAACGCGCGGCGTCGTCATTACCGGCCTTCCTTCGGAAAAGGAGCTGCAACAGAAACTGGATCACTCCTGCGACCAAATCAGCTGGCTGTTCAACAACGCGCCCGTCGGCATCGTCTTTACCGACACCGAAGGGTTGATCAAAGACGCCAATGCCTCGGCCTGTACTTTTCTGGGCCTGCCTCGCGACAAACTGTTCAACCGTCCGATCTTTAATTGCATAAAGGCCGAAGACAGCGTTTCCTTGAAAAACGACTTTGCCAATATCAACGCCGAACGTCAAACTACCCAACATTTGGAAGTCCACCTCAGCGGAGAAAACGGCGAAAAAGTGGCAGCGATTTACATCAGCCCCATGCAAAAATTTTATGCCGCCGACGCCTCTAACATCGACGGCATGGTCTTGTATCTGATTGACGCCACGCGCCAAAAGTCTTTGGAACAACAATTTGCCCAAGCCCAAAAAATGCAGGCAGTCGGCCAACTGGCCGGCGGCGTCGCCCATGACTTCAACAATCTTCTGACCGCCATGATCGGCTTCTGTGACTTGCTGTTGCAACGTCACGGCGTCGGCGACCCCTCCTTTGCCGACCTGATCCAAATCAAGCAAAACGCCAACCGTGCCGCCGGCCTTGTACGCCAACTGCTGGCCTTCTCCCGCAAACAACCGCTCAAGCCCAAATTAATCGATATTACCGAAAACTTTGCCGAACTCAGCCATATGCTCAAGCGCATTCTGGGCGAACAGATTACGCTGAAATTCCGCCACGGCAAAGATTTAGGATATATCAAAGTCGATCCAGTTCAGTTTTCACAGGTCATCATAAACCTGGCCGTCAACGCCAAAGACGCCATGGAAGGCAGCGGCACCTTAACCATTTCAACCCGAGTAGACGTTTTGAGTGAAAACTACCGCTTCGGCGACGATGTCGTCAAACCGGGAGAATTCGTCGTCATTGACGTTACCGATACCGGCTGCGGCATTCCTGCGGAAAACCTGATTCGCATTTTCGATCCATTCTTCTCCACCAAACAAAACGTTGTCGGATCGGGAACAGGACTTGGCCTGGCCATGGTTTACGGCATCGTTCGCCAGACCGAAGGCTTTATAAAAGTCGATTCGACCGTTGGCGTCGGCACCACTTTTTCGGTATATCTACCGCGCTTTGACTCCAATATTGACGAAGCCGCCGCTCCGCATCCGGAAAAAGAAGTCGTCACCAACCAAGACGGAACGCCGATTCTCTCGGTTCAGGAAAAAATCAAGGCGCCGACGGCCGTAAGTGAAAAACTCATTTTCGGCCTCAACTTGTCCACCATCGACCGCACCCCGGCCAAAAACGGTAAAGATCCTTCGCAAACCCGCATTTTGTTTGTTGAAGACGAAGACTCCGTCCGCACCTTCGCTGTCCGAGCCCTCAAGAAAAAAGGCTATGATGTCGTCGCCTGCAACTCCGGAGAAAACGCTTTGAAACATCTGGAACAAGACCTAAAATTTGATCTTTTGATCACCGATATGGTTATGCCGGGAATCAGCGGAGCCGAACTTATCGCCCGCGTCAAAGAGCTTTTGCCCGCCGTTAAGGTCATTTTGGCCTCGGGATATTCGGAAGAAATGGTCCGCCAGGAATTGAAAAACGCCGCCGATTTTGAATTTATCACCAAACCTTTCAGCCTTGGCGACTTGACATCCCGCGTCTTTGATGTCTTAAATAAAGACTGAAGAACAAAGGGGCCCTCATGAGCAAAACAAGACAACTGGCTTTGGATTTTCCCAATCATCCTTGCTTTGGCAAGGACGACTACTTGGTTGCGCCCTGCAACGTCGAAGCCGTGCAAATGATAGACCGTTGGCCGGACTGGCCGTTTTTCGCCGTTTGCATTTATGGCTCGGAAGGATGCGGCAAAACCCACCTGGCTCATGTCTTTGCCGGAAACGTCGCCCGCATCACCCATGATCCGTATCGCCTGCCGCTGGTTCAAGCTTCGCGTCTGCGCTTGGAAGATATCCACGACCTTTTTGCCCAAAACCGTTGCCTGATCGTTGAAAACCTGCATCGTCCTTTTGACCAGGAGGCCATGTTCCATCTTTATAACCTGTATCGCAACGAAGGCGGAAACATTCTGTTTACCTCAAACGAAGCGCCGGCCAGACTGCCGCTGACCCTGCCCGACTTACGATCGCGCCTGAACATCGTTCCGTCCCTGGAAATCAAAGCCCCGGACGATGAGCTGCTTTCGGCTCTGTTGATCAAACTGTTTGCCGATCGTCAAATTCTGCCCTCGCCGGAAATCATTTCTTATATCCTGGCCAACATGCAACGTTCTTTTGCCTATGCCCGCCGTCTGGTAGCCGCCATCGACCGCATTTCTCTGGCACTAAAAAGGGCTGTCACCGTTCCTTTGGTTAAAGAGGCCATCGCCGAACTCGAACAAGATCAGCAGGGCGAACTATTTAAGGAATTTTATTGATCACGATAATAGATCAGCTTGTTGCCACCGGCCTTTTGCGCCGCCACCGTGGCGTAAATGGCCTGCTGCATCAGCTTTTTGGCCGATTTGGCCGGATTGGGAAAAACGCTGACTCCAATGCTGGTATGCAAAGCATGAATGGTAAAATTGTCCCTGACGCCTTCGTCAAAAACAGCCTTGATTTTTTCGACTTCCACTTCCAAGTCATGCAGGGTGTTCACGTCATTGATCATTACCCAGAACTGAATTTTCAATCCGGCCGCCGCCGTATAGCTTTTCTTAATGGTCGCCGCCAAAGTCGCCGCCAAACGCTTCATCACGAAGTTTTCCAGCCCCAGTTTCCGAAAATCTTCCAGATTGTCAATGGAAATTCCCATCACCGCAATAATATTCTTGTTCAACCGAATATCCTTATAATTTTCGGCATTGACCGCCATTTGCAGGCGATCCTCAAACAAATAAAAGTTCGGCAGCCCGGTTTGGGGGTCAAACAGGCAGGCAACGCCGCCGACAGGCGCCCGCGGCGAAGGTTCTTCTTCCCGCACATGGATACTGTCACCGATCAAAATAAACGAAAAATGCTGACTGTCGGCAATATAAAGCGCCTCCAAATGCGTCGGATACAACTTGTCCCCGGCAGATTTCAGGCGCACGGCCACGCTGCGGTTTTCCGTCAGCATCGCGCCGATGTTTTCCGCCAACAGGTTCCAATCCTCTTCTGCAACAAACTTAAGAAAAGTTTCCCCCAAGGCCTCGCCCTTTGAGGAAAGCCGCAAAACATTGGCCATCGTGTCATTGATATATTCCACCCGATCATCGCGGATCAGCACGATCGGACGCAAAGACTTCTCAAAAAGCCGCTCAATAATATCGGCCAAGCTCACGTCAATCTCTTTCCAGAAAGCTTTCCCGGCCTCTTCTTTCCGCTGCTCCGCAATGGCAGCGTCCGTCGCAGACAAGAGATCCGTTGCCGCGTCCGGCTTTTCCAGTTCGTCACGGCCGGCATGATATTTTTCGGCCTCTGCCAGCAAAGCCGTTTCCGGATGCTGAGGCCGAACGGCACCGTTCAGGTCTTCCAAAGAATCCTGAAGATGAACAGCTTCGTCGATATAAGTCGTTTCTTGCGCCATAATCTTAAAATCATCTCTCATATGTCACATTGATATATACTAAGTCATTTTTTTTTAAACTCAACCATTTCCCCGCTTTTGCACCATTTTTTAATTTTTGGCAAAATATTTGCGCTTTGTTAACGATATTTGACTATGATAAGCTGAAAATAGAAAGCAACGGACAGAGAGAATTCTAAAAAATGGCTGATGAAGAAAAACAGACAGAAGAAGCACCAAAGCCGGAAACGCCGAAAAAAAGCCAAACCCCGGCCAATTCTTCTTTATTTTTGTTAAAAGAGCGTTATGAGATCAACTTTGACGTTCCTTTGCCGCATTTGGACATGAACGGCGCCGTTGCCTATAAAGTCAATGACAAGGTAGACGCCAAACGCGAGCTTTTCGCTCTTGTCTGCAGCAACGAGACATCGCCGCGCAACGCCATTTTGCCTTATCTGAAATCCATTGACAACCCGAATTTGATGAAAATGGTCGAGTACGGCATCATCGACTATCCCAAGCAAAATTCCCGCAACCAAGCACTGATCTATCAAACGCCTCTCGGCGGTAAAGTGATAGATTTTACAGAAAACGACATCGACTACGCCGCTAATGCCGACAAACTTAAATCGGCGATTATCTCAATGATCTCCGCCGCCGAGGCCTTGAAAGGTTATTCCATCACGCACCGTTCCATCCGCTTGGATAACCTCTTTTACCGCGATCGTATGCGCCATGAAATCATCGTCGGGGATTGCGCCGCCTCTTTCCCCGCTTTTCATCAGCCGCCGGCCTTTGAAACCATGGAAAGCCTGATGTCTGATCCCGAAGGCCGCGGCAGCGGCACGGATCAGGACGATATTTACGCCGTCGGCGTAACCGCCCTTTGTCTGATTACCCGCAAAGAACTGCTCAAAGAGCTTTCCTTACCGGAGGTTTTGCGCTTAAAACTCAAAAAAGGCAGCTATCTAACCCTCACGAATGAAGAGCGAATTCCCAACGCTTATGTTAACCTTTTTAAAGGCATGGTCAACGACGATCCGGCTCAACGCTGGAATTACATCCAAATTTACAACTTTCTGGAAGGAAAAGCCAACAGCTTTTCCAATCCGGCGCCGAGTGAGCGCTCGCCCAAAGCCCTCATCGTCAACGGAGAAAAATACTACAACAGCCGTAACGTTGCCTACGCCTTAATGACCAATCAAAAAGAAGCACTGGAGATCATCAAGTCCGGCAAGATCCTGGAATGGGCCAAAAGCTCTCTTGACAACGACAAACTCATCAGCAAAATTGAACGCCTGATCAAATCTGAAGAAATAAAAGAGGAAATGCTTGTACCGCAGATCTGTGTCCTGATTGCCCCCAGTCTGCCCATTCGCTACAACAACACCTGCATTTTTCCCAATGGAGCCCCCAAAGCCATCTTTTATGCACAAAAACAACACAAAAACCTGGATGACTTTCATGCACTGTTTTCATCCGACATCATCAAAAACTGGTATCAGGAACAAGAAAACCTTCGTGCACCGACCAATGCCGCGGAATTTCGCATTTACATCAACCGCAAGGACATGGGATACGGCATCGACCGCATTATGTATGACTTCGACGAAGACCTACCCTGTATCAGCCCCTTGATCGGCAACGATTTTGTCACTTCCGCGCCCAAAGTCCTCAAGGCGCTGGACAACGCTTACGCCCTGAAAAAACAAGAAACGCCCCCTTACGACCGCAACATCATCGCCTATCTGCGTTGCAAAATGGGCAAAAAAATCGACGGCATCATCACCGATCTTAACGCCGCCCGTGACGACATTCGCATCAGCGCCATCATACGCCTTTACGCCAACATGCAAAACAAATACGGCCCGTTGCAGCTTTTCAATCTCTGTCAGTGGCTGATCAGCGTCTCAAAACCGGTAATCAAAAGCTACCATAACCTCAAATATCAAAAACATCTTGAACGTGAGATCATCCAGCGCGCCAAAAGCGGTAAAATCATCGACTTTTGCGATATTCTTGAAAATGAGGAAGCAAGGCAAAAAGACCGCGCCGAATACACGGAAGCGGCTGCTCTGGCTAAATCTCTGCTGCATGAGAAAACCAGAATTATCACCGGCGGCGACAAACTTGACGAAGAAGCCACCGAATTGGCGCTGAAATTTGCCGGCGTTCTGGCCGTCTTAACCATGATCAGTTCGTTCATCCTTAACGTTATCCATTGGGTGCTGAAATGAAGAAAATCAGAAAAAAAGGAGATAACAACCGTCTGGCTTCGGCTTTTCGCCGATTGTCAATCACTCAAAAGACAATGCTGTTTTTTGCTTTGTTTTTATTGATGTTGACGACTTTGCCCGCCGTTTTGATCCTGATGATCGGACTGCTGCCGACAATAACCTTGCTGATCACCGATCCCAAAAATTCATCCAAACTTCTGGTTGTCGGCTGCTTCAACCTGGCCGGTGTCTTCATCTATTTCATGAACGTTTTGAGCAACTTCAGCATCCATGAAGCCTTTTACATTCTCGGCAACATCTTCAACCTCATCATTATGCTGGGCTCTGCCGCCATCGGCCTGATCGTGTACTATGAGGTTCCCAATTTGTTTATTTTTCTCTACAAGCTTTCCACGCAAAAACGCCTGAAAACGATAGACAACCGCCTGGAAAAGCTGGCCGAAGGCTGGGGAAGCGACCTGATCACTCCTCCGTCTGAAAAATAACCGTAAAAAACGCCCGTTTTCTTCAAGCGGGCGTTTTTTTATATGTAATTAAACCTAGTTCAAAGTGTTAAGACCGATTGATTTCTTGATTTTCTTAATCGAATTCAATTCAATCTGCCGTACCCTTTCTTTAGAAATTGCATAAGTTTTGCTCAAATCGTCCAATGTCACGGATTTTTCCACCAGACGCCGCTTGAACAAAATATCCTTTTCACGCTTGTTCAAACAGCCCAAAGCCTCATTGAACAACCGCTTACGGTAAGACATCGTTTCGGAATAAGCCAGGACTTCTTCCTGATTGGGTTTGTTGTCTGAAATAAAATCCATCCACTCGCTCCCGTTGTCCGACCCGGTGTCGATCATCACGTTGAGGGATCCGTCATGCGACTTCAGCCGGGTATTCATTTCCGTCACGTCTTGGACACTGACGTCCAAAGACTTGGCGATCCCGCTGATAATCTTGCTTGACATCTCACGGTCATCCATCAAATTCAGCTTGTTTTTAATCTTGCGCAGATTAAAGAACAGCTTTTTCTGAGCGGCCGTCGTGCCGATCTTAACCAAAGACCAGGAATTAAGGATATACTTTTGAACCGAGGCTTTAATCCACCACATCGCGTAGGTCGAGAAGCGGAATCCCTTGTCAGGATCGAATTTCTCCACGGCATAAAGCAGACCGATATTGCCTTCCGAAATCATTTCGGAAATCGGCAAACCGTATCCCTTATACTTAGAGACGACCTTCACCACCAAACGCAGGTGCGAGTTAATCAACTGATGAGCTAATTGCGGATTTTTTGTTTTCTGATATTCCACAGCCAGTTCATATTCTTTTTCCAAAGTCAAAATGGGAAATTTCCGAATCGACTGCAGATACCTAACCAAGTTAATTTCAGGAGAAAAGTCAAGTCCGTTAATTCCAAGCGAATTTTCCATAACGACTCTCCTTTAATTGGAGCGTTCACCCTACTCCAATTACAAATTTTATCAACATAGACTTTAGTTCTACTTGTCGCTTTACAGAGCTTCCAGCTTGGCCTGCAGGATTTTCAGATCTTCTGGCAGATCGGAATCAAACTGCAAAAACGCGCCGCTTTGCGGATGAATAAAGCCCAAAGTCTTGGCATGCAAGGCCTGCCGCGGAAAATGATTGATATACTCGACGGCCTCCGCCGCCAGGTTTTTGTCACAAATCTTGCGTGACTTCACATACAGCTGATCCCCGATCAAATGCCAGCCGTTATGGCTCATATGCACCCGAATCTGGTGCGTTCTACCGGTTTCAAGCCGACACTGCACCAAAGATGCCGCCTGATGGTAACTCTGCAAAACCCGATAATGCGTCACCGCCGGCTTGCCGTTTTTATGAACAACGGCCATTTTTTTCCGATCATAGGGACTGCGGCCGATGTCTCCTTCGATTCTCCCTTCCGACGGATTCGGCACATTAAAAACCATTGCCCAATAGGTCCTCTCAATTGAATGTTCGGCAAACTGCGCACATAAACCGCGGTGCGTCAGGTCGTTTTTGGCCGCCACCAAAAGCCCGGAAGTTTCTTTGTCGATCCGATGCACGATTCCCGGACGTTTGACGCCGCCGATTCCCGACAACTTGTCCTTGCAGTGAAACAGCAGCGCATTCACCAACGTGCCGCTGGGAGACCCCGGTGCCGGATGCACAGTCATGCCGGCCGGCTTGTTCACCACAATCAAATCCTCGTCTTCATAGACGATATCCAGTGCAATATTTTCCGGCTGCGGGTCGGCGTCTTCCGGTTCGGGAATCAGCAGTTGAAACACCTCCCCGATTTTGACCTTATAAGCGCTGTCGGCAACAGTGTTTTCGTCGCTGGTCAAACAACCATTGTTGATCAGACGCTGAATTTGCGTCCGCGACAACTCGGGAAAACTCCGACTCAAAAACTTGTCGACGCGCCAACCGTTATATTGTTTATTAACCAATTCTGTTGTAAGTATATTATCAGTCATATTTGATTGCGGTTCTCCTAAATTTATATTACAATACACGTTAATCGCAATTTTGCAAGAGGAAGCCTGGAATGGACAAATTGAAACTGATAAAAAACCTGGTCTTTGTCATCACTTTTTTACTAATTGCCGGCAGCATTTTGCTTCTCCACACGCTGTATCGCCGTGCCCAAACCCCGTCGGCTCCCATGCCGGAAGTCAGTCGCCTCGGAGAACCGTTGGGCAGCAACATTTACCAATTCCGCCTGCAGGACGGCTTGCTTTACCTGCTGGTACGCGACGGCGGACTTGAGGACCGAATTATCATCTATGATCCGCAAACCGCCAAAAGGCTTTCAACCGTTCAACTGCATTAAAGGAGGCGCTTATGGCTGAACCGTCAAAACTCTCCACTCCCAACATTGAAGACCTTATCGGCGACATTGACAGTGAAGTCATCAATAACGAAATCAGCGGGATAGACATCAAAAGAGACACCGACAACGACGACTTTGAAAATCTGCTGAATGAATTTATCAATCAGGAACTGGCAGACATCGAAGAGCGCCAAGAAGACCTGAAAGAGGCCAAGCACAACGACAAACCTTCTCCGACACAGCTATCTCTCTCGGAGGAAGAAAACGCCGTCGTCAACAATTTATACGAGGAAGAGCGCGCCCTTTACGACGCTTACCGCAATTTTTCCGACACCGTACGAAAAATGGGCCGAGAAAACAACCTAAACATGCCGGAATTTCTGATAAAGCCTGAGATGCTTTATCTCCGTTACAAACCCAAGATCGGTAAATTTTTTACCACCGACGTCCTCAGCGGCTGGGATATCATGATCGCCTGTCATGCTCAACGCTTAAAATCCTTAAACGCCTCAGCTAAAGACGAGGAAATCCTCGAATTTGCCGAAAAAACCACTGATGAAACCCTGCAGCTGGCCCTGATCTCTTATGTCGAAGTCTTAATTGAGATCGAAGGCTGCGAACTCGCCTACAATATGCGCAAAGCTAAGGCTCGCAAGCACCGAATCGAAAAAAGGATTTACGAAGAACACCAAAAACGCAAGGAAAAGATGCAAAAGTTCATTGCCGCCATCGCCGCCAAAAACTTCCCGATTGACGCCGAACGCTTGGTGACCAACTATTTCAAAACCGCACAGAAAGACGCCGACGGCGCTTATAAAATATTGATCTCCAACCCCGCAACCTATGCACCGATAGACGTTTCCAAAATTCCGCCGCGCCTGTTCGGGCTGATCAAAAGCAAACCTGAAGACGGTATCCGCATCAACAAGGAAATCGGTGAATTCATCAAAAAATTAAAAATTTAATTTTAGAAAAAAATATAGACAAAAAGAAACTTTAATGCTAAAATTACAACAGATTAAAAGATTAACGCCAAGGTGATACCATGAGCACAGCAAACACCAGCACAGCAAATGCCATCAGAGAGCTAACAGAAAAAAAACTACAAGTTAATCAAACCTCCGCCTCCCCAGCCCCAACCCTCACAACCGGGGAAAAGTTACCTGATTTCACAAACTTCACCTTACCAGGCGAAGAAACGCAAGAAAGTAGACAAGAAGCTAACGCCAACGACACGAAAAAGCCGACTATCAGCTACGGCGGTAATGAGGCAGACATTTATGATCCTGAAAAGGGCAAGTTTGAAATCAAAGAAGGCGATATTACCGATTTTCTGTTCAAGGAAATCTTCCTGGCCGGATTAAACAAAGCCGGCGATGAAATCTTTGGATATGCCGGAGGCCTGCTCTACAAAGCCGGCAGAGCCGTCGGCAAAGATACCTGGAGCCTGATCAAAGACGTTCGTGAGGAAATAAAGACCAAAAGAACGAATGCTAATCAACAGCAACAATCCCTGCGTACCTTGGAAGGTTATGAAACACTCTGCCTGATA
Source organism: uncultured Alphaproteobacteria bacterium (assembly GCA_934254925.1). Taxonomy (GTDB): domain Bacteria; phylum Pseudomonadota; class Alphaproteobacteria; order RF32; family CAG-239; genus CAKQMD01. Next base: position 29,908 of record CAKQMD010000002.1, on the reverse strand, counting down.
GACGAGAACGTACATGACCGTGCTGAAAAAGTAACCTCTTGCGGCAACATCAGACGATTCTATGAAAGACAACGCGGCCTGAATAAAAAGCTTTTAACCGCCATAAAAAACAATAGAGATATTCCCCTTAATACGATTATTAATGCCCATATGAACCAATATGGCGGTTACGATGTGGATAAGATCCTGCAAAAGATCCAAAATGAAGAAAACGGCGGTTTTAAAACCTTTTTACAAAACTTAAAAGACGGGAAAATTAAGGACACAGACGTCCCGCCGTATATTCAAGCGGCCATTTTGACCGAAGCGGCCAACACCCCCGACACTTGGTATAAGCAATATGATAATACGAACCATTTGACAGAATTGAAAGAAAACGACCGAGCGGCCTATCTTTATGAGGCGGAACTATACCTCAGCGGCAAACAATATGTTTATCGAGATTATGATGAGGCCATCAAAGCCCAATATCCGCAGTCAACAGGTGAATATGCCCCTTCCGTAAACCAAATTTTCCAAACGCTGCAAAAAGGGCAAGCCCTTGAAGTCTTGACGCACCAACTCACCTTTGCCCAAATGATGGACAAACAGATGAACAATCCTGACTATTTCAAAGGCGAAAATACAGCAAGCCTGTATGATGAAGTATATCAGGAGGTTCAACATTCCATTGTAGAATACCATGCCAACCTGCGCAAAGAAATCAACAAAGAAATCAGCAACGAAAAACTAACAATCCTTGCAAAAATTTCCTTGAACGAGGAGGAAGAGGAAAAGATCACAAAAGAGATCTCTTTTATACTTGATGCCGGCAACGATGAAACCAATCCCGGCAATAAAGAACAAAGAGAAGAAATATTGGAAGCCGTATCAGAGTTTAAATCAATACTTGAAAACGTTCCCGACGAAGATCTGGACAAACTCTCCCCGGCGGAGAAAGACTTGAGAGATCAGGGTATTAACAATGAGACAATAACCCAATTTATGCTCGAAAAATATATTCTCGACCAAGAAGCACAAAAACGTTTTCAAGCACAAGAAGAGCAACTTCAAAATGCGGCGGCAAGAGCATCCGAAACCGTCCAAACGCAGATAGAAAACAAAAAATTCAAACCGGAAGGTACTCCCGAAAGAAACGAAGCCTTGAAGGAAGCGGAAGGCATCCTAAAAAAATACGGTAACGAAGAACAAAAAAACCGTGACCGTCAGGAAGAAGAACAAAGAGAAGAACAACAGACCGCAGATCAGAAAAAAAAGCAAGAAACATCCCGAGAGGAGGAAAAAGAAGGTATCAGAGACGCTCTTATGGCAGCCCCTGACAAAATGAACAAACTCAATAAGGAACTCCGCAATATTAACATGGAGATTGATGTGATAACTGGACAGCAAAAAAGCAATAAGGAAGCACGCGACAGATTAAATAAGGCATTGCAAAGAATGGGAATTGGCAAGGAGGAAATAAACGAGCATGTTCAAAATGAGACGAATGGACAGACAGGAGAAAATGATAAGAATAAACTGACAAAAGAAGAGGCTAACGCTGTTATGGAAGGCAAGATCGGAAATGTATCCAATCCCCAACTTCAAAAATATACCCAGATTGCTCAAAAAATTATGAATAAACGAACCAACACGAATTGACCATGCTGAAAAAATTGTTGAAATTCTTCCGTTTTCTCTTAATCGGCAGTCTGTGGAGCGCCGTTTATTTGTTCGCGGCCTCCATCATCGTCTATTACCTATGGCATTTTAATCTCATGTCTCCTGCGGATTGGCAGAAAATCAGCGATTTTTGGAACAACAACGGCGTCATCAAAGCGGCGCCGGATTATTGGTTTTTCATCACGCTGCTGCTTGTGGTCATATTTTGGTTTTGGGGCTGGCGACGCCTCAATCGGGTCGATTATCTGGAGATCTTTTTATGGCCTTTCCAAATTTACAACCGCTACATCATTCGTAAATACGGCCATGGTTCCAAAAGGATCCTGCTGCGCAATACCCGCAGCATGGCCGCCGTCATTGAAGACATAAAAAAAGAAATCGCCGCCATCAAACCGGAAGCACCGCAAGAAAGCAGCTCCATCCGCTCGGCGGTCCTAAATAAATTGGAAGACTACAACAAGAAATCATAACTTATTAACCAATCTGGATTATCCTAGGATAAAAAAGATTATGCGGAGAAAACAAGACTTTGAAACCCTTATTGATTTTGATACGTATTTTTGTCGTCGGAATCTGCTGGAGCATCTTCTTTCTGGAAGGGATCAGAGTCATTTTGCTGCGCAACTGGCGTTTTGACATCTTCCGCCCCTCACATTGGCACCATGCCTGGGAAGTCTGGGACGCCAATTGGGTTATTGAAGACACCAAGGAATGGGCTTTTGTACTCATCATTCTGACTTTCATCCCGCTCTGGCTGACTGGCTGGGCGGCGCTGAGTCTGATTCAGTGGAACCGGATTTTCTCTGATCTTTTTATTCTGCCGCTCAAGATCTTCAATCATTTCTTTGCCCGCCCGGTAAAAATCATCACCCGCACCGCCGGTTCCAAAGGGATCAAGAAGAAAAAGTCCTATAAAGAAATTCGTCCGCGCAGCATCCGGCCGCCAATCAACGAAAACGTTTATAACGATTCGCCGGCACGCCCAGCTCCCCAACCTATTCCGCAAGCACCGATTCTGACCGCACCGACGGTAACGGAAACCAAACCGGCAACTTTTGACCACTCCTTGTTCCAGTTTGACAACGAGGACGACGACTTTGACTTCAACATCGACATGTTTGATGAAAAAGAAGAAGAAAAAACGGCGCCGACGCCCCCATTGCCCGAACCCTACGCTCCCCCTGCCGGACGCCGAACCAATAACAAAAACAATCGCAACCGTAACAATGGCAACAATCGCCGCAACCAGCAACAACCGGCAGCTTCCGCCTCAAGCGCAATATCGGCGGCACCGCTTGCCCATTCCGGCGGCAGAACCTCCAATTCCACTTATGAAGTCATCCGTCAAAAAGGCTATGATATCATCAGCGCCATCACCGTCAAAAACATCCTGATCGATTTTGTCGCGGTTTCCGACCGAGAAATCGTCTTGTGCCTCAATGACAAAGAGCCGGGAGATTGGCTGGCCGACGAAGAACGCTTCAACGATGAGGAACCCTTGTGGTTTTCCGAAAGCTCGCACCGCATTTCCCCGGTCCGCAAAATCGATATCGCCCGCAATGCCCTGGCCGAAAAGCTGACGGAAGCCGACATTCCCTTGGAAATAAAAGCCTATGTCATTATCCAGATCGGCAACATCATCAATGCCGAAGACATGTTCGACATCTGGAATGACATGAATATTTCCGTCTGCAGGATTGACAGGGGAACGCCGAAGGAATTAAACTTGTTCTCAAAGACTCTGGATGAAGCCGAAAACAAGGCCGGACGAGAAACTTTGGAAAAGATCAAGAAAATCATTCGCAGCATTGCTTAAAGGAAGTATGAAAAATGGCTAAAACCGGTGAAGAATGGGAAGAATATAACAGCGCAGTCCGTTGGGTCGCCCTAACCGTAATCATAACTCTGCTTGTCACGATCTTTCTTGCCGTCATTGCCCTGCCTTTGGGCTTTTTGGTCGGTGCCGGCTTTTCGCAGCAGTCGCTGCAAAGCGTCTCGCGCTTTTTAGGCATTGTTCTGTCCGATCCCGGATATCTGTTCTCCCGCTATTGGCATTGGTTCGGACAACTCCACAACTACAACGGCCCCTTCTCCCTCAGTCTTTGGCTGCCGATTCTGCCGTTCCTTAGCCTTCCTCTCGGCTTGCTGGTCGGCGTTGTCACCAATCCCTACCGCTTCCAATCCAACATTCACGGCGCCGGCCGCATTGCCACGCTGAAAGACATTAAGAAAATGAAGCTGCTGGAAGGTTTCTGCATTGTTCTCGGCCGCTTCAAAGGCCACCTGCTGATGATGAACGAAACCCTGTCCACCTTGTGTTGCGCCCCTCCGGGAACAGGTAAAACCGCCGGCATCGTGATCCCAACGATCTTCAATTCCCCCAAGCTCAGCATCATCGTCAACGACCCCAAGCCCGAACTGTGCTACAATACCACCGGCGCCCGTGCCAAAGTCGGTCCGGTCTTTGTCATCAACTGGGGCGCGGAAGACAACCCGGCCGAGGGGATTTACTATCCCAGCTGGAACCCGCTTTCTCCCAACGCAATCCCCGATCCCGGACCGGAACGCGACATGTATATTGACTCCATGACCAACGTTTTGGTGGAAGATCCCAAAGGCGGCGCCGATCCGCACTGGTCCAAAACCGGACGTGCCGCTCTGACCGGCTTCATCCATTTCATCGCCTTCAAATGCGAAAAAGCCCGCGCCAACGACTATTTCATCGGCCGCGTCTATGAAGGCAAACTTGATGAAGAAGACAAAAAGGTCTTGGAAGGGTATTACCTTGAAATGCATGATCCCATGGCCGCCAGAGCCGTTCAAGACCTACGCAACGGCACGCTGACCATCGACAACTACCTGCCCATCGGCACCTGGTCCCTCTTGCCGGAAAAATGGATCGGCCGCGAAGCCTGCATCGCCATGATTCTGGAATGGATCACCGAAGCCCAGATCAAGCAATCGCAAGACATCAAACGCCGTTTGGAAGAAGGCGACCAAATGGCCGCCATGGCAGACCCCATGCGCGACCTTTTGGAGGAAGCCATCGCCGAAGCCCGCAAATTCGGCTATTCCCAGCGCTGTGTGGTTGAGCTTAGCCAATTGAGCTCCATGCCCGACAAAGAACGCGGTTCCGTCTTGTCCACCGCTTTTTCCGGCATCGGGATTTTCAAAAACTCCGCCGTCGTGGCGCGCACCAGCTTCTCAGACATCGCCTTTAAAGATCTCCGCGGCATGAAAGACCCCATCACCGGCGAATGGAAGCCTATCTCCGTTTATCTTTCCATCAACCAGGTAGACGCCAAGGCCTTGTCGGTCATCTCCGGAACGTTTATTGACCTGATGTCCAACTACCTCATTGCCAATACCCCGAATTCCGTTCATAAAACGGACGGCAAAATGGGTCCCTATGCGGCTTTGTTTGTTTTGGACGAGTTCCCCACCATGCCCAAGCTGACCGCCGTCATCAACGGCCCCGCCGTCGGACGTGGACAAAAGGTCTCCTATCTGCTAATCGGACAAGACTTGGGACAAATCTCGGGAAAATACGGCAAAGACGATCTTGAAACCGTCATTTCCACCACCGCCAGCAAGGTCATCCTCTCCCAAAACAACGAGGTGACGGCTCAACGCTTCTCAAAAATGATCGGCAACAAAACCGTACAAACCAACTCATATTCCAAGAGCGAAGGCATGAGCAAATCAGCCAATCCTTTTGCCAAAAACGTCACTTACCAATTGCAGGGGACTTCCGTCATCAGCGCCACGCAGCTCCTCAGCCTGCCCATGCTTAAGCAAGTCGTCCTGATGCAAGGCTTTATCGATCGCCCGATTATGGCCGATTCGCCCCGCTGGTATCTTGACCCCAAAATGAAAGCTCAAGCCAAGTTGCCGCCGGCCCCCTACGTTCCGGATTGGATCGTCGCCCAGCGCGAAGACATTAATGACGACATGCTGGCCAAACTCGGCATTGAATACGACCCTGAGGAAGATTTTGACGATTCCGAATTTACTGACGAGGAATTGGAAGAAACGCCGCCGCCGGCGGATTCATAAAACGGAAGCGACCAAATGTGGGACTGGACTAAAAATCGTCGGCAATCGCCCTCTTCTTCGACCGCTCCCCGGCAGCCGACGTCCCTTCTCCGAGCCTATGAGGACCTGCGCCGGCGACATAAGCCCTTGGAAACCAGATGGCAAGACGGAGAAAATATTCCCCACCCGGAAGAGATGCAGGCTCTCCTGCAGCAAAAAATTGCCGAATACCGCCTCAAAGACATCACGCTACGGCTCCGTGACTATACGCCGCAAACCTGGCCGGAGATGGAACGCAGTTTTGAGGAATACATCAAAGCCCGCGCCGTTTTCCTCAAACGCCTAGCCTACGAGGAAACCGAAGCCTGCTTAAGCCTCGGACTTGACAATATGGCCATTCACCAGCTCAAACAAGGCTATGCCCCCGAAAATTTCAATACTCATCTGAAGATTCCGTTTGATTTCGGCGGCAGTCTGGAACCCGACAATTTTTCTTTGGTCAAAACCCATCCTGTCCATGCCCGCCTCCATCATCTTTTTGACCTTCAGATTGAAAGCGGCTTTTTGAAAAACCGTTACCTGATCTACATTCCCTGGTTTGAAGGAAAAATTTATCATGATTGATAAACTGCTTGCCAAATTCAAATCCCAACCCGGCTGTGTCTCTTTCGCTCCCGCCGCCGCGCAAGATCTGAAAAACTGCAGTAAAACCCTTTGCCAAAACGATTCGCCGCCGATCCCCGACGCCTATGCCGCCTTTCTCGGTCTCTCCGACGGCCTCAGCTTTGACGGCATTGAACTTTTCTCATGTCAGCCGCATTTAAGAACCAGCGGAGACTATACTTTTCCTGACCTCGTCTCAATGAACAAGCCCTACAAACGCTACGACTTTTTCCGTTCCCGCCTGATTCTCGGCCGAACCTCCGAAAGCGTCATCATTTACCATGCCGAAGACAATTCTTATGCTCTGATAGACCGCATCAACCTGCGACGCCGACTGGAAGTTTCCGCCTTTGCCGAATTGTTGCAGGAATTCGTCAAATTGTCACGCCTGTCCTAAAAGCCTCATTTCGCATCAGTCCCCTTTCGCATCAAAAAAAGCCGGAAACTTCCCGGCTTTTTCTTTACAGACAAAGCTTAAGCAAAATAGTCGCGGAGATAAGCCGGCAGATCTGCCACATTAACCCGATGCTGTTCCATCGTGTCACGGTCGCGGATGGTTACGGATTCCGGCTGTTGCTCAATCGTCTCAAAATCAACGGTAATGCAAATCGGTGTCCCGATCTCATCATGGCGACGATAGGCCTTGCCGATGTTTCCGGTATTTTCCAAAGCCACGCGTCCAATTCCGAGCTTAAGCAGGTTTTTCTTAATTTCATGACATTTGGCCATAATCTGCTCATTATTCTTCTTCAGAGGAATCACGGCCACCTTGATTGGTGCCAAGTGCTTTTTCAGTTTAAGCACCACGCGGCTGTTTCCGCCGCCGAGGTCTTCTTCCTCATAAGCCTCTGTCATAACGGCCAAAACGCCGCGGTCAACCCCCATGGACGGTTCAATCACAAAAGGAATCACCCATTTATTGTCATCCGTCATAATGCAAAGTTTCTGCGTTGATTCTTTGTTTTCATGGCAATGCGAAGTCAGACCCATTTCTTCCTGAGCCTTGGTATGATTACCCAAATCATAATCCGTACGATTGGCAATTCCCTCCAACTCCTCCATACCGTGCGGAAAACGATATTCGATATCGTAACAAGCCTTGGCATAATGTGCCAAGTCCTCCTTCGGTGTGGTATAAATATTGATGTTTTCCCGTTTCAGGCCTTGCTCTTCCCACCATTTAACGCGCTCATCTTTCCAAAGTTCATGCCATTTCTCGTCTTCACCGGGCATCACGAAATACTCAAGCTCGGCTTGTTCAAATTCCCGCACCCGGAAAATAAAATTGCGTGGCGTAATCTCATTGCGGAAAGATTTTCCGATTTGGGCAATACCGAAAGGCAGCTTGCGTGACGTGGCATCCACCACGTTCTTAAACTGTGTAAAGATCGCCTGAGCCGTTTCCGGACGCAGATATCCGAAAGAAGAACCATCGTCGACCGGCCCGATGGCAGTTTTAAACATCAGGTTGAACGGCCGCGGTTCGGTCAAATCGGTCGACCCGCAGTTGGGACATTTGCCGTCTTTAATATGATCGGCCCGAAAACGCCCTTTGCACTTGCGACAATCCGTCATCGGGTCGGAAAAAGTGTCTTCATGTCCGGAATAATGTAAAACCTTCTGATTGGTCAAAATGGCAGCATCCAAGCCTTCCACATCGTCGCGTTCATAAACCATCGAGCGCCACCAGGCCTGTTTCAAATTGTTTTTCAACTCCACACCCAAGGGACCGTAGTCATAAACACCCTGCAAACCGCCGTAAATATCCGAGTTTTGAAAGATAAACCCCCGGCGTTTGCACAGCGCCACCAACTGATCCATCGTTTTTGCAACCATTTTAATTCATCCTCTTTGAAAATATAACAAATCTTAACTAATCCCTTTTATAATGTTTATTCTTAAAAAGCAAGTGGAGATAATCAACAATGGTCTTAAAACCGACAAAAGTCGCCTTTATTTATGACTTTGACGAAACCCTCAGTACCACCTATATGCAAGACTATGCCCTCATTCCCGAATTCGGCATGAAACCCAAAACCTTCTGGCGCAAAGCCAATGCCTGGGCCCTGGAAAATCAAGTGGACCAAATCACCGGAACCATGTATTATATTAAGAAAATGGCAGAGGAAAAAGGCATCTGCCTAACACGGGAAAGCTTGCGGCAAATTGGTCAAAACATAGAATACTACGCCGGCGTGGAAGAATGGTTTGACCGCATTAACCAATACGGCAAAACCCTTGAACTGGACATTGAGCATTACATCATCTCCGCCGGCATAGAAGCCATCATCGAAGGCAGCTCCATCCGCCGCTACTTCAAAGACGTTTTCGCCTGCTCTTACGCTTATAACGAAGGCGGCTGCCCCATCTGGCCGGCAAGGATTGTCAATTATACCACCAAAACCCAATACCTTTCGAAAATCAACAAAGGTCTGGGAAAACTCGACGATCGTGCCGTTAACGAATTCACCCCCGATGACGAACGCCCCATCCCTTTCACCCGCATGATCTATTTCGGTGACGGCATGACCGACATCCCCTCCATGAAACTGACTAAAGAACGTAACGGCCATGCCATTGCCGTTTACAAACCCAAAAGCCGACACAAAAAAACTGCCATCAAACTCTTAAGCGACAACCGGGTCAATTTTGCCCTCCCCGCAGATTATAGCGAAGGCAAACAAATCGATACCGTCGTCAAAACCATATTGCACAAAATCGCAACGGAAAGAGATCTGGATATTCTAAAGGGAAAAGAAGAAAAGAAAAAGCTTTTAACCAAGTAAATTATGAACGAACTAAAAAAAACTCTTGCCAAAAGCAAAAAACTGTCATAGATATATGACCACAAACGTAATTCTAAACAACGCTTGCCCGTTCGGTTAGACTTACTGCGGCTGCTGGAGAGATTTTTCGAAGGTCGCTGCCGGATTGCCGGTTCCGATCATTAAGTTGATAAAAACGGCAACTTTATTTGGGGTGTCGCCAAGTGGTAAGGCAACGGTTTTTGGTATCGTCATTCGTTGGTTCGAATCCAGCCACCCCAGCCACAGTTCAAAAATCGTCAGAAATGGCGATTTTTTCTTTATAAATCAACAACTTAACCGAGTCCGAAAATTTATATCATTACAGGCTTAAATATGAATCATCTTCGGACTACTTTTTATGACTTTTCTTATTTTTCAATAAGTTAACTAAAGGCATTCTTTCATAGCCTTTTGGGATTATCATTTATCCAAAGCCGGATTTGAAGCCTGCCTAAAATAAAAGTTTTTGACGTTGACGATGATTTATTTTTGCTCTTAAATTTTTTTCTGCTTAAACAACATCTCTTCAAAAAAAGCCATTTTTTAACTAGCCCTTATAACGCGTGAGATAGAAAATGACTCCAGCCTTTTTTAGTAGGCTATGTTTTTACAACCTATGATATAGCTAAGTCAAAGGTTATTCTTATATATTTTGGGCTTTACGTTTTCTTAAATCTTGATAATATAAGATAAAATTAGGAGTTTTTTTATGATTGGCTTGGAAGAAAATTTTAGAAAATGGTTATCCGAAAATCGTAAAGACAGTACCATTGATACTTATATTCGTCGGATAATAACTCTTTGTAAGAAAAATTTTGTTCAAGAAAATTTTCATTTTAACAATAACTATTTGGGCTTTTTAGCTGAAAATTTAATGCCGTTGCTTATCAAATCCTATGAATTATCTAATAAAGAATATTATATAGATAGAGTAACAATATGGCATGCGTTGGATTATTTTTCGCGAATTTTCGAAGCTATAAATACATCAAGACACTTAAATAATAACCAGACTGTAAAATTATATTTTTATTGTTATGAAGGTGATTTTCAGATTGATTCGGTTAGTTTTGAAAATCTTCGTGATTATGTTCAACTGTTTAATTCGTTTTGTTATAAAAGAGATAGACAGTCAATACATCCTTTCTCTGAAGAAATCCAAAACTTTTTAAGTAAAATAGAAAAAATTATTGTTGAAAATCATATAAAGATTTCGTCCGTATATGACGCTGCATTACATATTATATACCCTTACCAAAGCGCTAAGTTAGAAAAAACGGCTTTAGTCCATTATTGCAACTTTTTGTATACTCAAACAAGATCAACACAATATGATTATCGAAGTAATACGTTTATAAATTTAGTAAGAACTCAAAATCCTGCAAAAGAACCTAAAAATTATGATATAGTTCATGAGGTTACAGGAAATCGTCCCATGGAAATTGCTGTTAAAACTGATTTAGCCCTTAGATATGATGATCCTGAATATACTTTAACCATACGTAACTTGGCTGAAATTTTCAATATTTCTGAAACATCTGGTATTAATTTATTAGAAAAATACAAAAAAAGTTATCCACATAAAACGGTACTTCAATCATATTATAGTATAAGTGCCACCAATGAGTGCCTAAAACAATATTATTATAAAATTTTAAAACCTCATTCTGACGTTAATTACGAAAAAAAAGGATACATTAATTGGTGTAATCGTCAAACAGCCTTAGCCATATTAAACATACGTCAAAAGGCGTTTTACTCACATATTGGCGAAACAAGCGAATTGATGAAAAACTGGAGAAGTTGTAGCCATATTGAATATTCCCCTCAGGCTCCTCAATATTATATACCTGATTTGGAATACTTAGCTGAACTTCCTGAGATTAAGAGAATAAGTCGCTATAAAAATCGCAAAAACAAATAGTTACAAACAAAAACCGTCATTTTGAGTGTTTTTACATAAATTTCTTTTTCCTTTTATTCTTTTCTTATCAGCAAAAAAGCTGAGATATCAAGCGAAGGCTAAAATAGCTGGGAAGGTATAACGCCATAAGGAAAGGATAAAAAAATATGGCAAAAGAAAAATTAAAAACCGTAGCCAACCAAAACGGTGAAATTTTACAAAACGCATCCGGTGCAGATTTTCAGGCTGGATATAGTGAAGTAACAGAGACACGGGGTCAAAGCAGTGTACTTGAAACAATGCTTGACCGGGCAGATGTATTCAGAAAACAACAAGCTCAAAACGATAATAACGGTGATGATAACGGCGGTGATTATCCGGGACCTGCAAATTTTGGGTGTCCTGCTGTCGTTGAAAATGCTATTGATGAAGAAAACAGTCTCCCTCAAGTTTATATTGATATTAACGAAGTTGCTAAAAAAACTCACATCTCCAAAAAAGAATTGGCGGAGCTGTGTTCTGGAAACAGCAAGTCAGTATCCATACCTACAGATTTAACGGATTTAACTAAGTTTATTACGGTTAGTCAGGGGCACGCTTCAACAGCCGGAGCTTTAGCAAAGAGAAAAATTCTACCGCCTGAGACCAGAACGTATTTCTTAAAACGTGCCCAAGAATACGGTTATCTTTGGCTCAAAGGAGAGGTACAGTTAGGCAATGAGATCCGTAAAATTGTAACCCGCATGGGTAAGCGCACCGACTTGGAAGCTGCAAATGACAATGAAAAGAAGCAACGCAATACAGCAAACTTAGATAAAGTGTTAACTGAATTACGTACCAAAAAGGAAATTTTGACTGAAGACTATGGTATTGGTTACACTCAAGCTAGGCAGCTAACCCGTTTGACAGATTATTTGGTGGAAAGGGAATTGAAGTATGCACTTGCTAATAACGATACTCTTTCCCGAAATCATGCTTTGTCTTTCTTAAATTTGCCTCCTGAGCCGACTGATGAAGAAAAAGCCGAGGCCGATGTTGAAGAAGCCCAAGCTCAAACCAAAGCCAAGTTTAATTTTGAGACTATACGCTCGGCAATTCCGTTTGAATCCTTGAAAAAGCGTAAGCTGAAAAACTCAATTTCTTATTGTTCATTATTTTCGTGCTTTGGGACTTGCGAATACTACCTTGAACAGCATGGGTTTGTCTGTAAAGTTGCCTCTGAATATGATCCTGATGTGGCAAAATACTATGTAGCCATGAACAAAATGCGTTCAAAATATCCTGTGGAGATGATTCAGGGAGACTTCAAAAAAACTTTCAAAAAGGTTGTTAAAGCTTTTCGTAATAACTCGTGTTGTATGGTCGTTGCGGGGATTCCGTGTGTTACATTTACGTCACTAAAGGCAAAAAAATGGATGGATCAGGAGGAATTAACATTAGTTTTTTGGTTCGTTCAGTTTGTTAAGGCCACCAGACCGAAATACATTGTAACAGAGAATGCCAAGCAGTTCTTTGGATTCTCATTTCCAATGGATATGGATTTAACAGGTCATCCATTAGCCAAAATGATGCAAGCTAAACTCAAAGGCCGAACGATTGGCCAATATTTGAGAGATGAACTAGAACCGTTAGGCTACACGCTGAATTTTGCGATTGAAGACGGCTGCTTCTACGGAACGAGTCAGTCACGCGTACGTAGCATTATGCTGGCATCAAAAGAAGGCGTGTGGAAATGGCCTTGTGCTGAAAAATTTGCTAAACCTCTTTTGGAAGCTATATATCATCTTCCTTCATCAGATGACGGAGATAGCGGTATTAAGTATCATGAATTTGAACCATTACATTCAGATCCAATCAAAGCAGATAAAATTAAAGAAGCTTTAGAACATACGCCGACTGGTTGCCGTTCAAAAGATAATGACCCTAAATATCAACTATCTGGGTTTGGTTGTTATGCAGGTAATGGTTCTCGTAAATTTTGGGACCGTCCGTCAAACACGATTGATAGCAGCAATGGGAGCGTTAATGGCCTTCGCACCATTCATCCTGGTAGACCTCGTAAAGATGGCACCTATTCTGACGCACGCCCGTTAACATTGCTTGAAGTCATCTTAGTTAATGGTCTTCCTCAAAATTACAAAATTCCTGAGGAGTTCGAAAATCGTCGCAGTTTTGTTCGACATGGAATGGGACAAGTATTTTTGCCTCGGCTACTTGAACGGATATGTTTAGAAATCCCTGTTGGTGATGACGGTTGGGAGGAAATGGATACCGATCCTGAATAATTATTAAAAATAATATTCGTCAACCTTTGACACCGCTATGTTAAAGGTTGGCTTTTTCTTTATATATACACCAAAAAATTTCAAAAGTACGCAAAAAAATCACATAATGGAAATTTTTTTTATCAAAACTGCGAAAAAAAACAATTCTATAAAAAAGTATCATCATCAACCGGTTACCAAGATCCATCATAATCTTGTATAGCTGTTTCGGCAGTCCGGGATACAAGGAAGCAAGAAGCGCGGCCTTTGTTATTATTATACTTAAAATAAGTATGAATTAAAAATAATAAATAACAACAAAAAATATAATAAATACAAAAGATAAGATAAATAAAAGAAATAATACAATAAAGATAAATACAGAAGATACATGACAAATAAAGACAATGTTAAACCAGATACAATAAGACTTGCGTCCCGATGTATCACCAATAACAAGCAGCAGAAGAAAGATGATAACGTATATGTCGCCAAAATTATCAATGACACCATGACGCGAAAGAAGAAAGTATCAATCAATAAAACTCACGCGTCAATATGTCAAAGAAGCAAGGCGACATCGGTTATCATGGGTTTATCTTCTGTTTGGTTATATTGTCTTATTATTTAATGTATAGAGTATGAGAGATATGGTACTTCTTATTGTTACGATTAATAATAAAAAAATATTTGTGTGACGGTTTTCTTTTTCTCTCAAAATTTTATTACTATGTCTCAGGAATAGCTTATACGCATATATGTCTGTCTTTTGTATCTTTCAAAATTAACCTTTATCAAAATACTTAAAACGGGATACCTAAAATGACGCATAGACAACCATTTCATCAAAACCTTAAGACACCTATATCAAATAAAACAACTGAATCCTGCGGTCAAAAAATGGAATCTTATGTATCTGTTCCAATCAAAGAAGAATTTAACAAATGGCTAAACGATACCTTCAAGCCAACTTATTTTTTAACGGTTCAACTTCCTGATAATAAAAAATCTGCCAACTTGGATAATGCAAAGGAACATTTAAGAAACATTATGAAGGCATTTGAAAAGAGTTTGATGAATAATTGGAATAAACATCACTTGTCATTTATAGCCTTTGCGGAGTTGGGAATATCAGACGAATGGCATTTTCATATATTGTTTAACCATGGAAAATTTAGCGAACAGGAACTGCAAAATGCCATTCTTAAAGCAACAATACGGGAAAAGTTACCATTTTATTGCTTAGAGTTAAAACCGATAGATAACGACACAATCTACACACAAACTTACTGTATAAAAGAGATGAAAGTATATTTTAACAACAAATTTGACAGTGACAGAATTATATTTTCGCATTGTTTGTTTGGAATTTGAAAGTTTTTGACATCAACGACAATTTATTTTTACAACCTTTAACATCGCTATATTAAAAGTTAACTTCTCTTCCAAGTTACCGAGAAGTTGATTTTACGAATTAATGACATCAATGACACTTAATCAAAAATAATAAAAAAACTGTTTTACAATCCCAAAGAATCACGACATTACAATGTTATCAGATTCCTTTTGATAGTTATAACACATTGTAAATAGGTATTATTATGTTTATCCCAAATCTCCATAAACAACCCGTGGACTTAAGAATTACTTTTTCATAATAACACCTATACCAAAAATAAAATCGTTATCCACGGGTCGAAATATGAGATTTATGGATTTAATATTCGCTGGCTAGCATAATAGTCATGACACGGTTTGTTATATCTGGATTGCTTGGATTTTCAGATAAATAACGGTAATCCTTGTCATAGTAATCAATTTTCCAAAAGATTTTTTCACCGTTATAGTCAAAACTTCCGAAATCGTGTTCGTTATACGGGTCGTTAGCTTTGGTAAAATTGTTAAAACATCTGACTTGGCTTAAAATTTCCGCAATTTCATTTTGGCTTTTAGCATTTATACCGGTAGTCAACAAAACATTTCCGCCGTTAAAAGATTTTCTGAAATTATCATTCAAGATTTTAATATCTGTCATAACACCCGCCTTATACTAACTTCTCAGCGGTAAGAAACATTTTGAAACGTCTTAAGGCTTGTCTGACAGAAGTATGCGAACGTTTGCCATAGCTTGATTTTTCACCGGTAATTTCATATTGAGGCAGGATAGAAGTGATATTTTCAACCAGATAAGCAAGTGTGAATTCTTCTTTCCGGCAAAGTCTTTCAATTCTTCCCATATAATCGGCTGAGGTGCTTGCGCTGTAATTTTGTGCCAACAACCAGTTTTCAAAATTCTTCAACATTTCAAATCTCCTTTATACCCAAATTAGCCAATCAATACCGGTTCAGAAAACACAGCCACCATAACCCGCTGCAATCTTTTACACTCAGCCAGGCAATCGCTAAAATACTGATAAGGCGTTGGAAGAATCGTATTATTAAGTTTTACGTACCACATAGTTTTTTCCTTTCATAAATAGTGTTTTACTCATTAACTATTTATATTATGCGGTATATTTCCCCATTCGCGAGCCCCTAAAATGCAACTTGCCAACGACATTTTGCTACAATTGGAAAATTTAAAATAAAAACAATAAGTTATTATGAGTTATTTTTGATTAAGGGAATCTTATTTTAAGAAGAAATCTTTATAATTTGTATTTTTTAAAGCATTGCGATAGAAATCTATTATGAATTTTTTTAGTCCTTCTTTATTTTCATCATACATTTGCTGAATTTCAGAAGTGGCACATCTAAATGTATTTATATAGGAAGTAAGTAAATTGAATAATTCATCTTGAGTTTTCGGATGAGAATTATATAACATAGTCACACTATTTCCCATAAATAATAACATTTCTTTACTATAACAATACCAGTCATAAGTATGGATATTATCTAAAATAATTTTAGATAAATCATAAAAACAACCTTCTGGTAAAAACTCCATATTATGACATTTTTTCATAGCTTCAAAGAATAATGTGGTAAAGCTATTTCTGTAGTTTTCTTCTGTAAGTATCTCATTTCTTAATACTAATTTTTGAAAAACAGATTGTTTTACTTCATCAATTTTTTTCAGAATATAATTTTGTCGATCTCTCAACATAAAAAAATTCATAAATTGATTGAAATTTTGCTGAATAATTGTAACAGCACAATCTTCAAATAAAATTCTGTTTGTTTGTTCTAAAGAAAAATTATATGACATTTTATGAGAACAAGGTGTATTTTTTAAAATATCATAATTATAAATCTCTTCTATTTCTACACCTTCATAACTATCGGAAAGTAAGAAGAATATATTAAATATACCATATAAAGAAACAATTGCATATAATGTTTTATTTATCGTATTTCCTTTTAGGTATAATGTATGATATACACTATTTTTAGGTAATTGGCTGTTATCATTAAAGTAATTGGCTATTTTATAACAAGCACTAACATCTTGTTTTTTCAAAATTTCAATAGCCACTTCTAGATATTTTTTATCAACCTTCTTAAAAGCACAAAAACCTAAGATAATTTTTAGGCTTCCCAAAAATGAATATCCTGATTTGTTAGGAATAAATTGGAAATGATGTATTCCACTTTCTTTTGAATTAATAACAGACTGGTTTAGTGCTTTGCTAATTTGTTGTTGTATCCACTCATCATTTTTATTATTTTTTTTAGCAAATTGTCTAAGAGTGTTTTGTAATATTTGAAAATCTGTTTTTTCAGCTTCTGAATTTGGAGTATGGGAAAAACTAAAATGTAATGTTTTTCCATCAAATTGTATATTATTTTTATTCTTTCTATAAGAACCATCTGAGATTCTATCAAATGTTTCACCATCACATATAGTTTCTATAACAGGTATAGTATTTTTGTTTTTTTCACGTTTGGGAGAAATAAAGTTAGTCAATAATTCTAAATCGGAGCATAGCTTCCTATCAATATCAGATAATTTATTATTACAATCACTACATAAAATATTTCTGCTTTTCAGATGTCCCCCGAATGCATTAGGTATAATATGTTCAGGCTTTTCATTACAAAGCTTTTTACCACATAAATAACAGTAAGACATCACATATTCTCTACAATTTTAATTTCCTCATTTGTTAAATTGTAGAGTTTATAAACTAAAGAGTCAATTTGCTTATCTGTTTCATCTATTGTTTTTTGCAATTCTTTAATTTCAGTGGATACACGATTAAAACGTTCAAACCAATCATCCTTTTGTGAACCAGAAAAAACAATTTTTTGCTTTTTTAATTCATTAGTAAATTGCTTCCAATCTAATTCATACCAATTATTTAATTTTCCCGAGATTTTTATAGTTTCATATTCGGCTTTTAATAGGTTTAGGAAATGCTCAACTTTATTGTATAATTTTTTATTTGTATTAATTATTGTATCAACCATAGTTATAAAAGGCTTCTGCTTGTCATACTTTATTTCTTTTATAGGAAATTTTTTTAGTTCATTAACTTTAAACTGTGGAAATAATTTGCGTTGCAATTTTCCTAATTTATGAATAAACCAAAAAGAAATTAATTTTGATGAAAGGATAGCTTGTAAATACTTTACACTTGAGGTAGATATTGTTTTAACAATCATTCCATTGTTATCATTTACAATATTCTCATCGGTATATGAACATAAAATGGCATATGGTAGCTTACTTGGTATTTGTCTAACAATTAATCTTTCTCCAAAGAACAACCTACTTTCTCTTTTTCTACTTAAATTATCTCCATATTTTACAAACTGCCGATTTTCCCATGAAATAAAATATCGTTTTATATCTACTCCATCAATATATTTTATCCATGTGTCATCAATCTTTGTTGTGCTATGGTACACTCTATTTTCTTTCATTTCTTTTGTTTGTATAGGTTTCCCTTCCCCAACAGTATAACATTGAACACCATTTTTAACTTCATATAATGTTTCTAATAATACAGAGTTATTTTCAGTTTTATTAATTATTTTTTCGTACAAAGCATTAACTGGATTAATAATACTATCTGTTTTACATAAAAAACTATTGATAGGTTTCGAAAACGTTAAATTAATAATCTGATTTTTAAGGACAAAAAAGTTTACCTCAGCGCTCCCCGATTTTGCGAAACATAAAATACATGTGTCCACGGATGCATCTTCAAAGATATTATCCATACAATTTACGATATTTATAGAAAAAGTATTATTTAGAATAAACTTTCTAAAATCACTATTATATTCTAGAGTTAACCAATTATTAGGAATTATAAAACCTAGTTTTCCCGTCTTGCAAAGTAACAAAAAAGATTTTTCAACAAAAAGAATATAAGTGTTTAATTTAAATTGTGTATTTTGGTAACTATTATAAAAATATTCTTTTTCTGTATTTGACAGTAATTCTCTTGTAAAAACGTACGGCGGGTTGCCAACAATAACATCAAAACCTCCGTTTTGCATAATTTCGGGAAATTCTTTGTTCCAATCAAAAGCCTTATCACCGGCAACAGCGACATCATCTATTAATGAATTACCGCATTTAATGTTATTATCTAAGGCTGTCAATGGATCTTTTTTGTTGGCTGTTTTTAACCATAAAGCCAATTTTGTAATCTCTACAGACTCAGCATTTAAATCTACCCCATAAATATTGTTTGATAAGATATGTGTATCTTGGTTGAATAATTCAGATTGCTTTCCCTCAAAAGTAGCAATTTCTTCATTTACCTGATTCCTTTGTTCTTTTAAGTAATCAAATACCTGAACCAAAAAAGAACCAGAACCGCAGGCAGGATCCAAAACTTTAATATTATCTAGTGCTTTACGGTATTCTAACCAAAAATTTAAATGCGCTTTGATTGTTTTATTGTTTTTTTGAACTTTACCTGTTTTTATTCTTCTCCATTGTTCATCATCAATTTTGGGTAATTCATAATAACCGAGTTCTTTTTTCTTATCTTCCAACCAACTTCCAACTGCTTCATTAACGATATATTTTGTAATATATTCAGGAGTATAGAATACACCGTCTTTTTTGCGTTTACCTTTTTTCTTATCAAAATTTTCGCCATTTATGACTGATTTTAGTTCTTCTAAATCTGTAATTGATTGCTCAAAAATATGTCCCAAGATATTGACATTGAGGTCTGAATCAAAGCTATATCTTTCAATAGAAAGAATTTCTTTTAAAATGCTATCCCGGATAATCAGATTATCAATGACATCATCGGCTTTAAATAAACCACCATTAAACCGATTGATATTTTCTTGCGGATAACCTTTGTCTATAGCTGTAAACAAACCTTTGATTTCTTCCCACAATCTTGTATCCGTCATAATGAAACGGGCTGTTTGTGTTTGATGTAGAATTTCTTTAAATACTTTGTATGGCAACAATCCTAAATCTTCACAAAAACAGATAAATATAATCCGATCTAAGATTTTTTGTGACTTGGTTAATATTGTATTCTCATCAATAGAAGGATTGTTTTCTTTGATATGTTTAAATAATTGGCTTCTTAAATTTTTATAAACACCATAAAATTCGTTTGTAATATTTTCATCTGCTTCAATTTTTACTTTCAGCAAATCATCAACTTTAGAATTTCCTCTTTGAATAAATAAATTATCTTTGGCCAATAAAGCATAAAATTCTTTAAATTTCTCAGATTTTATCAAATCTACAATATTAAAAGATTGATAAACCGATGAATCATTGGCCGGATACAAACGAATTTCCACAAAATTAGATACAATAACCCATTTACATTTACCACCACATTTTGAAACATACGAGAAAGCTTGTTCTACTGGAGTTCTGCTATCATTTTTGCGGTTTTGTTTATGGTCTAGATTGGTATAAGCGTCTTTTAACTCAATAACAACACGAATATCTTTATTATCTGCTGTTAGATACCCCAAAACACCGTCAGGCTTTGTTCCGTCAGTTTTTGATTTTTGTTCTTTTTCTAAATTTAATTCATCTAACCCACGCTCATAAGCATAACCTAAAACTTTTCCAAAAATATCATTTAAGAAATCTGACTGTAATTGTTCTTCTTTTTTCGTATAAATAGATTTTGTATCTATTTCATATTTCCAACGCTCAACAACTGATTGTTTCTCTTTCATATTTTCAATGTTTAATGCAGAAAGGTGTAAACGATCTTGCAAATATTTTGTCGGAAATAATGTATTGTATTTAGTCATCTTATAAAATCTTTATCAGTTTATACTAATGTGATTTTATAAGAATAAAGATTAAGGAAAGTTTAATATTATATTACCCCATCTCTTGACATTATGTCTAAAAATTAACTTTTGTTTTTATGGATGATAAGCGTAACAACCTTTAACATCGCTATGTCATAAGTTAAAACAAAAAAATATACTATTTGGAAAATTCATCTCAAAAAATTTAGTAGAAAAAGCCAAGTCATATACTTCTATAATATATGACTGATACATATAACCAACTCAAAGACGAGTTATCAATTCTTTATCCCGGTGTTACGGATATTGAATTAAATGAAATGGCTACAAATCTTATAAACTTTTATAAAATTGCGGTTGAAACTGTTTTGGAACAAGAAAATAAATTGTCGTTAACGTCACAAACTTTAAAAACAACCTGTTTCCCTTAAGGTAAAGAAGTTGACATTCAACCTTATTTATTTTGCAAATCAGGTTAACATTTTGAAAAATAAATAAAAAATATTTTAAAAATCTGTTTTACATTTGTTTTCAAACACGACATTACAAAATTGTTTTTAACAATAAAAGGAAAATTTAATATGACAAATGCTATAATTTTCACAAGAGTAAACACTCAAAATTCTAATATTGATACCAAAATTGACAAACTGATAAACTATTGTTGTGATAACAAACTATCTATAATTAAAGAATATTCTATTTGTGTAAGACGTAAAAATACACATTACATTAAAAATCTACTTGCAGATATTGCGACTATCCCAAGCGAACATATAAATGTAGTGTTTTATAGTATTGAGGATTTACCGTTTAATACAGAATGCATTGAGTTATTTGAAAATCTAATTAAAGCAGGAAAAGTTAGTCTTCATTTTTATAAAGAAGCATTGATATACAACTCTCAAACTCCAATGTCTGAAATAGTTAGGCTGCATTTGGTAATTTTGAAATGTAAATATCACAATGTCAAATCCATACCTAAGAAAAAATTACAATCGTTAGTAGACAAGATTTATATAACTCAGATGCAAGAATCCATCAAAGCTAACATTTTGAAAAATCAGTAAAATATTAGTAAAAAAGTTACAAACGGGTGCATTTTTTTGCGTACATTCCCAAAATAACACGACATAATAAATATAGTGTAAAAACAAAGGAGTAGTAAAGATGAATACACTTGTAAAATATGTCGTGACAGACCCTTGCTATATCTTAAATAATGATACTTGGGACGAATGCTGTAAATTTTTAGATGACAGCCCGAAAGCATTTAATGAAGCTGTTTCTAAGGCTTTGACAAATTTAACAGGTTTTCCGGCTTATGTTTGTGATACCGGTTTTGGCGATTGGAATAATAAAATTTATGGCAGCTATATTATTCATAAAGAATTTTGCGCTGATTCCGGTATGGTTTGCGTTTGTCGGCTAACATCAGAAATTGAAAACCATTTTGCAAAAGAATACTCAGATATTTATTCGCGTAGTGTGGCAGTTTTTGAAGGTTCGGAAGATATTAACGTTGATTTTGATGTGTCTGATTCTTCCTGGACTGTCGTAAAAATCTATGACAACCAAACCGGAAACTTTATCGAAACTATGAATGCAGACGATTTTTACGCAGAAAACGAAGATTTTGATGATGAAGATGATAACTATTTTGATGAAGAGGAGGATTATTAAAAATGGCTAAGAAATTAAATTATGATCCAAATGAAAAATGCACACAAGCAATCGTCTTCGCTCGTGTGTCCAGTAAAAAACAAAAAGACAAAGGTGTTTCTCTTGATGTTCAAATGGAAACAATTACTCAATATTGTATTGATAATGGATTAAAAATTGTAAAAGACTTGAGTATTGATGAAAGTTCAACCAAAGGCGAACGCAAACAATATCATGAAATGCTTGACTTTGCAAAAACTTGTCCTGGTAAAATTGCTATTATTGTTAATTATGTCGACAGATTGCAACGTTCTTATGATGACACTTACGAATTAAACAAATTGCGCAAAGAAGGTAAAATTGAAATTCACTTTCTGAAAGAAAGCTTAATTATTACCAAAGATTCTGCTGCTATGGATTTAACTTTCTGGAATATGCATGTTTTAATGGCTAACTTCCAAGTTAATACAATGATAGATAAAGTAAAAGCCAGCCAAACACAAAACTGGGCTGCCGGAAAATGGCAAGGATTAGCACCTATTGGTTATTTAAACGCCAAAGATGAAGACAGAAAAGCTACACTTATTATTGACACTGAACGCGCGCCAATCATTAAAATATTGTTTGAAGAGTATGCGACCGGTTTGCATTCTTTACAAAGTCTTTGGTATAAAGCAAGAGAATTAGGTTTAACATCTAAAGAAAAAAATCATTATAAAAAATCACCTAAATTTGGTAAACGCACTTTTATCAGCCGCAATAAAATTGAAGATATTCTCAAGAATCCTTTTTATTATGGAATGATGAAAGTAAAAGGCAACCTTATCCCTCATATATACAAGCCAATCATTTCAAAAGCTTTATTTGACAAAGTTCAAGAGGTGTTTCAATCCAAAAGCCGCGATGTTTTTAGTCATCAACAAGAATATAAAGCCATTCAATTTGCATTTAGAGGCTTGATTAAATGCGATACTTGTGGTTGTGCCATTACGCCTGAACATAAAATTAAAAAAAATGGCAAAAGATATGTGTATCTCAAATGCAGCCATTTACGCGGTAACTGTAAACAAGGCTTGGTTAATGAAAATGTATTGTTTGAACAGTTGGATAATGAATTGTTTAGCAAAATACAAATACCAACCAGAGTTTTTGAGGCATTAAAGAAAAATGTTTTAAATAATTTGGAAGAAGAAGCCGTCATGAACGCTAATCTTAAACGCAATTTACAGACAGAACTTCAAATCTTAATCAATAAAGAAGATAATTTAACTGACTTATATGTATCTGGTAAAATCAAAGAAGCCATATACAACCGTCAAATAAATGCTATTGCTGATGAAAAAACACGATTGGAAGAATCTATTGCAAAATATAAAGAAATTACAAAAGACATAAAAGCAACCGTTGACAATTTGCTTGATATTGCCGGTAATTTATCAGACATTATACACAATGCGTCACCTAATAAACAAAATAAACTTCTAAAGCTACTTATAAAAGACTGCACATTACATGATAAAAAGTTGAAATATACACTCAGAGCGCCTTTTGATAAATTTATAAAATGCAATAGCCCGACACAGTGGTTTAAAAATCCTACTCAAGATTTGGATACATACGCCAATATTGCCGATGAAGTAAAAATGGTGAAGCAACAGGTTTTGTTAGAAAGATAACTAACCTATACGTAAATTATAAAAGATGAACGAATATTCTGATAAAATATCTGAAAAATCCTGAATTAATTTCGATTCAAAAAATATTATTTAATTTTTATAACTTTCGGGGAATACGAATTTTTGTAAACATTCATATAACAATCTGCAAATATGAGAGTATCATTAAGTTGTTTAATAATAATTAGTAGTGCAATATGAGTTGATGAAAAATAAAATAGATTATTATATTGATACTTAAATGAAAATAAACCTAGAATAAAAAGAGTAATAAGAGAATAAACACATGATTTAATGAATTTTCGATTATCTTTAATAAATTTATCAAACATTTTATGTTCTTTCATGTAGATGTTAATATCTTTATTGGCATATGTTGCTAATAAAAATGATTGAGAGAAGGCAAATATAATAGATATGCAAGTAATAGAATCAGATATTATTGTTTCTGAGCTTATAGAAAAAAATATTGACAATACAAGAGTTACTATAAGATAAAATACTATTTTATACTTTTTCAAAAATTTCATTAATGTCATAATATCCTTCTTCTTTTTCAAATTCAAAAATATCTTTTGCAACAACATTTTCTTCATTTATAGATATAAAACCATCATCACTTTCTCCTTTTATATTGAATGCTTTAATATATGATGGTGCTTTTAGTTTTTTATAAATTTTTCTTAAATACCCATCATTCAAGGCTCTTTTAAAATCCATTTTTATAACTGTTGATTCAGGTCGTTCTTTTTTATCAATATCATCTCCCCACGATGGATTCAAAAATTCATCAATAAAAAGGTCATTTGTTGCCGTTATTGATATAGAATCAATAGCTTTAACCTGTTGTATAAAATCTTCAATAGAACTTGACACAGACAACAATTCACAAGAAAAGTTCTTATCCGCACCATGCAACAAGTTGATTATTACATTTCTTTTGTGATGATCGGAACATAAAACCCTATCTTTATAAATAACAAAAATAAACTGATTTGTCATATGAATAACTTCATCTGATAATATACTGTCATCATACATTGCTTGACTGTGATTATAACATACATTAGGTTTTGATTTACCATATGAAACAAGAAAAACTATTTTATCTTCTCCAATTTTGTAACGAATAGTATAAGTTACAGATTTCTGGGGAAAGTAAATAATATCTTTTTCACTTAACTTACCTTGCAATATTCTCTTTCCAGCAGCCAAAAGATCAACACACTCCGGAATATAATTAAACATTCTTACTGCTGTCATATTTTAAAATCTCCATTAGTCTTCTTATTGTATTTGACTGTTATTTAGGAATTTTATTTTGAAAATGCAAGGGATTAGAAAAGTAAATTGTAAAAACATTATCTTACAATCAATATAACCTAGTCCGCGAATTGCGAAACCGCTCCAGCCAAGCAAAATGAGAAGCCATTGATTTTCAATGGCTTTTTTCTTTAGAAAAAGCCTTCAAATGTCGGGAAATGCCCTTTTGTAACATCTGAGACAGTTGGGTGAGACAGTCATGGCCTTAAAACAAAATCATTTGGAACGCAGAAATCACACCTATTATTTCCGCTATTGGATACCAAAATCACTCCAACCTTTCTTCAAAAAAACGCACGTTAGGTATTCTTTAAACACTAATGATTACAATATAGCCATCCTGCTATTGAAGCGAGAAACTTTTAAGTTTGATACGTTAATCAATGATTTGGAACGGCTGCTGATGGAAATAAAAAACAACAAACTCATTCTTTCCGATGACGATATCGAAAATATCGTTGCCAGCCGCATTAAAGAGATTCAAAACAAATTAGACGATTCTTATTTTCAAATTAAAAATAATCAGCTTTCGGTACATGAGCTTGATATCACTATGCTCAGCCGCTCGGATTATGAACATTCCGATAATTATGGTTCTTATGAAGATTTTAAGGATGAGCAAGTTGTCAGCTTTGTAAAGAAATATATCACTTCGCTCAAGCAAAACAAACGTATTCCCCCTTCGGTATTTGATTTCTTAAAACGAACCGTTAAAAAGAACGCGGTTGAACCTGAGCCCAATCAAAGACCGGAATGGCTGGATAAATTGGAAAATCATTTGGCTCTGGCCGATGATTATGCTCTGAACAGAGCCAATGCCATTCAAACCGACAACCGCAACTTCTACATTCCGGCCGTTATTGAGCGTTGCTTAAGTTATATAGAAGAAGAAAGAACCGCCAACACCGTTCGTTCGCCGCAAATTAAAACACATTGGAAGACTCTGTTTGAAAAATTCAGAGAATATAAGAAAAATGTCAAAGGAACCGGCGATAACACTTTATATCAAGATGAAACCTGTTTGGATGTGGTGTTCAGTTTGGTTAATAAGAAATATGTTGAAAATTTAACCGCTAAAGACTGTGATACGATTTCAACCAAAATCTATTATGTCCCACGCGGTTGGAAGAAGATGAGTGCTTCCAAACACAAAAAGCTAACCGATATGCTTTTGCCCGAGATTGGTGAGAAAACCATGTCCACCACCACGGTCAAACGCTACTTACGTGTATTCAAAGAATTTTTAACCTATGCCCAGAGAAAAGGTTATGTCAGTGCGGCCTTAAACGTTCAGATAGAAATTCCGGTCAAAGATAGCCGCCAAAGCTATGATCGCTTTACTAAAGCCGAGTTATTGAAGATATTTAATCCTGAATATTATCCTTATCCGGAAGATGAAAACTTTGCCTATCGCTACTATATTCCGCTAATGGCCTTATACAGCGGTGCTCGTCTGAACGAATTATGCCAACTTTATTGCGATGACATCAAAAAAGAAAACAACATTTATTATATGATTTTTACAGATGAACGTCCCGATCAACATTTGAAAAATAAGGTTTCTAAAAGAATTGTACCGATTCACCCCAAAATTATTGAAATGGGCTTTTTAGATTATTTGCTTTCGGTTAAATCTAAACGCAAACAACGCGTATTTTATCAGCTTACTTACGCTCAATATAATCACTATGCCGATAAAATGTCCAAATGGTTTGGCCGATATTTGGAAAGCATAGGTATCAGCGGCAAGAGAAAAGTCTTTCACAGCTTTCGTCATACGGTAAAGCCGGAACTCCGCGATGCCAATGTCGGCAGAGAATATCAAAACGCTATTTGCGGATGGGAAGGCATTGATACCGGTGAAAGAGTATATGGCAGCAATTTCCCGATTGAAATCCTTTATAACGAAATCTGCAAATTGCAATATCCGTATTTGGATGAAAACTTAAAGAAAATCAAATCCCGCGTCCCCTCTCCCCGCCAAAGATTAAGAATGCGTCTCTATGGAGATAAAGCGTAGAAAGAAAGTAGTTCAATGCAAAAGCATAAAGAAGAAGAAAAAGAAATTTTAAATTATTTTCTATCAACTCCAATGGGAAAAAGATGGTATAACAAACTCAATGTAAAAGAAACTATAGAAACAGAAAGCCCTGATTTTATTTTTCTTACTCAAACAGGAAAAAAAATTGGCTTAGAAGTAACAAAATTTCTTGTTAAAAGCAAACATCGGCGTGCTCTGCAAGCATTGAAAAATACAGGAAATAAAATCTGTAATTATTCCCTAAAACATCATAATTTACCATTATCAATAATTATTGATAAATTTGATAAAAGGATTCACCAAGGAAGAACAAAGAAATACCTTCTTGATGCCGTATATAATCCTGGATTTATTGATATATTCAACGAAAAAGAAATAAAGGCTCAAATTGAACCATTTATTGATGATAACGTAGAAAAATTAAAAAAATTTCCTAGATTAGTAAAAAAGTGGGTCAAAGTTAATGATGAATTTTTATGTTTTACAATTTCAGGTTTCCCCAATATTGATGGGCAGTACGACTGCTTCGTTAACAACGAATGCTTTAGTTTAGAAGACCCTTTTGAACAATTACAACAAACAATAGATAACAAAAATGAAAAATACAATACTTTTATAAAGAAATGTGACGAGTGCAATTTGTTAGTTTTCAATCCGAGTGTATCTGAAGGGAATTACTGTCATTTTACCAATAAAATAAAGCAACATAAATTTATATCAAAATATAAACAGACTTTTTTCTGTGGAGCTTATACTCCGTCTTGTATCAACCTAAAATAATTCACCCCTTAAATTGTTCCCTAAAAATAACAACAAAACAGGAAAATACTATTTCTTAGTCAAAGCATCTTCTTTGTACTTTTTAATTATATCATTCTTATTCTTCTGATCGATAATATCCATAGATCTTTTAATCCCCAATCTCTGTCTGCATTCCGCCGCCGATGAATTTTTAATTTTTTCTTGATATTTATTAAAGAACGCGAACATTTCTTTATCTATCTCTGCATCTAAAGCATTAAATTCATTTTTAGCGTGACAAAATGAGTAATGATGAGACCAGCCTGTTATTTTTCCATTTACAGTATTTAGCGTTTCAAAAAAACTTTTCCTTTTTATTGCTTTATCATTCAAAGCATCTGTTAGCAAATTACGTATTTCTGTTTTTATTTTGTTAAAAGCTTTTTGAGTAGGTTTTATCCGACATTTTGAAATATCAACACCTAAATATTCGATACAATTTTTTGCAAGATTAACACAATCTTTTGTTGTTTTATTTACAGAAATACCCAGCCCCAAAGCTTCCAAATCAGGCACTAATTGTTCTAAAAAAGCCTTTTCAACATCTTCTTTCGTTTTACCTAAGATAATAACATCATCTATATATCTAAGATAGGTAATATTTGAATTTGAAAGCATTTTCAAATCTAAATCATACAAATAAATATTACCAAACAACGGTGATAAACAACTTCCTTGAGGAACTCCTTCTTCCGTATAAATATACTGGTAATACAAGTCTTCTCTATCTTTGATTGTATCTAAATTAGAAACCTCTAACTGAATAGCATTTTTTAACAATTTCATAAAATCATCATCATGACAAAATTCAGCAATCCTATTTAAAACGCTATCACTCTTAATTTTAGTAAAAAATGATTTAATATCAGTTGCTTTTGCAAAAATATGCCCTTTATCTCTAAGAGAACAATATATTGTCTTTACTGCCATAGCCACATTTTTCTTTCTAAGGCCACCATAGCTCGCATCACAATTAAAATATTTTTGCATTTTAGCATGATTTTGTAAGATATCTAACAAACACTTTTGTACAATTCTACCTTCAACCGTATTTAGGTTAACAACAGGCCTTTCACTTTTTTTGTCTTTCTTTTTAATTGGTGTTGCTTCTGAACTGAATTGAAAAGTATGTTGCCGCAATTGTTCTCTGAGATTTGCCAGACTTTGTTCTATATTTTTCTGAAAATGTTCGGCCTTGCCTTTCATCTTTTCATTTTTTGATGCAGATATGCGTGCCTGAACATGCCCCCACGCACTACGCAAATTATCCAACTTGCATAGCTCATTATAAAATTTTGTTCTTATTCGACTACATTTTTTCACTTTGGGCACTCAGCAGCTCTCTCAAACCTATTCATGAAGGGGGACTGTAGCTTCAATTGGTGTAGTAGATATTATCTCTAGACCTATGTCAAGTTCTTGGACTTGTGTCCTTGTTCTTGACTTCTCGGATGTATTGACGGCTTGGGATATTTGGCTTCCTTCTGCTGTCTCTTTCCTTATTGAAACAGTCAAACTCTTTGCAAAGCGTTTCTTCTTTCGAAGTTGTGCTTTCAACTCTAAGATTCCGGAAATCTTTATTAGACAAAATTTCCAAAACAATTCTTTTGTTTGCTTTAATTTCATTTCTTTACCTCCAACTTGAGTTTAACACTTTTTGTTTTTAGTCAAGAACAAAATTTCAAGCTTCATTTCTCGCCAGCTTATCTCCAACTTCAAAGAAAATCTAGCAACCGCCTGCTGAGTTCCACTTCTGGATTGAGATACGGTTCTCTTCTTTATGAATAGGCTGACTGTAGCTTCAATTGGTGTAGTAGATATTATCTCTAGACCTATGTCAAGTTCTTGGACTTGTGTCCTTGTTCTTG
>CAKQMD010000001.1 GCA_934254925.1 uncultured Alphaproteobacteria bacterium | reverse complement strand
TCCTTAAACAACCGCGCCAGCGATTTGTCGGCCTTGTTGGATTCCATGGCGCAAGGGATCCAGACGATTAAAGCGGCGACCGAAGGCTTGGAAGCTGGTGCAAAGTTGTTGGAACAAGCTTCGGCGACGGCAACTCAGGCTTTAGAGACGGTGAATATCCCTTCTAAATCCTGGTTTGAGGGGCAAGAAGGCGTGGTGGCAGTAGTCAGTACTTGGGAAGAGTTAGAGTCTGCCGTTACTTCCGGAAAACAGGGTGACATCGTTATTTATGGCCAGATTAACTGTCAAAACAGTCTAAAATTGAAAGAAGGACAAAATTTAGTCGGTGTTGGTTATTATGGGATTGAGGATAGTGAATGCGAAAAATTTTCAAAACTTAACTTTGATTTTCAAAATTATACAAAAGGGATACATGGGATTGAGGTTTCGTCAGAAGGAAGTTTAATTTCTGATTTGAGTTTATCAACTGCTTTTTCTAAAAATACCAATGGAGGAGCCGTTGTTTGGTTGGGGCGAACTTCGGGTAGTATTTTGCAAAATCTGGATATTAAGGTGGATACGCAATATGCGCCTCTCTCTTCAGAATCCGGCGGTTATCATATTTCGATGGTTCGCGGTTCTATCGGAGACAGTGATTTTGAATTGAGGGGGATTAATAATTTTTATAGTTCCAATGAACGAAATATTTCTTTGACAGGTATCAGGGAAACTTCTTTTATTATGGAGGGGCATAGTCGGCTTAATATGAAGCTGGCTTCTAACAGGGGATATGGTGTTTATAATACACGAGCAACAATTAGAGGAGATGCCTCGGTAAATATAGAGGTTAAAACTCGTGCCTTTGAGGATTGTCAGGTTGCGTTTGAGAATAACAGCAAGATTAATATCAAGGCTGACAGGGCTTTTTCTTACGGAAGTTATCGTTTTGATGACAGGGTTAGGATGACGGCGAATGTTAATGTAGCTTTTTTTTCGATCAATAGTGGGAATTATTTGCATTTAGTCGAACTGGAAATTTCCTCTCCAGAAGTGAAGCTGAGTGTGACGGCGCAAAATTTGATTAATAATTCGGTTGATGACGGAACTGCCGTCTTTTCGGCTGTGGCAGGTAGCCAGATTTCCTGGAACAATAAACTTTATACTTTACCTGAGCTTAATCAACGCAATGATTTGGACAGTTCATCGTTTCAAGATCTTGATCCCAATGCCAAAGAGACAGTTACCTCACAATTTGATTCTGCTTGGTTGTCTGTTTTTGAGATTTCCGCGCAAGCTGCCAGAGTACAAAATGCCATTTCATATGAAAATATCATCAAGCAATATGATTCTTTGATCAAAGACAGTTCTTACAAAGGAATCAACCTTTTACGGGGCCAGGATCTGATGGTGACGTTCAATGAAAATCGTTCGGCGCAACTCTCTGTGCAGAGCAAAGACGCGGCGGCCAAAGCTTTGGGTTTGGTGACCACCGATTGGCAAAACCAAGGTGATGTGGTGAAATCGATTCAAGAACTGACTGCTGCCCTCAACCAGATCCGGCAGATGAGCAGCGAACTGGGAAACTATTACTCCATTGTCACCACACGGGAGAACTTTACCCAAAACCTGATAAATGTTTTGACAGAAGGAGCTGATAAGCTCACGCTTGCCGACATAAACGAGGAATCGGCCAATATGCTGGCCCTGCAAACAAGGCAGCAGTTGGCGGTCAATTCGCTGTCGCTTGCTTCGCAAGCCAGTCAATCAATCCTCAAATTGTTTTAGCTATCCCTTTATGCATAAATGATATTGCTCACAACCTTTCGCTGCGCAGCCAACTTCATATTCGTCGGCAGAGCAGGGCGATGTCGTGTAATTGGGGCATTTTTTTGTACAGTCGCTTTTTTCTTTCTCTTTGGAGTCGTCGGTATAAATCTGCTGGACATCACCGTTCCAATCGGTAATAAAATGGGTTTTAGCCTTTGCCTCGCCGGCACTTATTGCCAACAGAAAGAGGAATAAGCAAATCTTTTTCATCAGGCACCTCGCTTTTAATCAATCATCAACCGATTATATCCTATAAATCGTTAAGTTATTGCAAAGATAAAAGAGATTCGCTAAACTGACGAAGCATAAACGAAGGAACGCCACATGTTGTTATGGATAACCAATCTGCGGGCGGCGCTGGCCTCTCAGTCGGAACGCTGGTTTTTGTGGCTGCCGGTGATTTTCGCCTGCGGCATCGGCGTTTATTTTTTGCTGCCTGCCGAACCTTCGATGTGGCTGACTTTGGCTGTTATCGAGTCTTTAATCTTGTTGGGAGTTGTTTGGCGGCATGATCCGGGGCGTTTGTTTGTGCTGATGCTTATGGGCGTTTTTACCCTCGGTTTTGCCTCCATTCAGCTCAAGGCGATTTATCTGGACAAGTCCATGCCGACGCGTTATGCCGAGAAAACGTATCTGACCGGGCAGATTGAGAGCCTGGACATAAATTCCCGCGGTAATCAGCGCGTGATTTTAAAACATGTTAAAGATTTTGAAGAAATCGGCGGCTTTGGGCGGGTGAAAGTCAGTTTGCGCGCTCAGCCCCATGACCTCAAACCGGGACAATGCCTGGAAATGGTAGCCAGAATTATGCCCCTGCCGGCGCCGTCCTTGCCCGGAGGATACCAGTATGACCGCAAGTCTTTTTTCGAAGGGCTCTCCGGTTCCGGTTACGCTTTAACTTCGGCTTTGCCGATTGATTGTGCCGCCGATGCGGATCCCGTCGGAAGTTTCAAGTTTCGGCTGGAAGCCCTGCGTCGCCAAATTGTCTCCCGAATATATGACGTTTTGCCGCCCGAAGAGGCCTCAATCACCGCGGCGGTTTTGGCAGGCGTGCGGGGCGGGATGAGCCAAACCCTGATACAAAACTACCGCGATTCCGGCTTAGCGCATTTCTTGTCGATTTCAGGATTGCATATGAGCATGATTGCCGGATTGATGTTTTTCTTTATCCGACTGCTAATTTCATTGGTTCCTCCTTTGGCTTTGCGTTATGATTCCAAAAAGATTTCGGCGATTTTTGCCATTTTGATCAGTATTTTTTATTTGTTGATTTCCGGCGCGGAAATTCCCACGCAAAGGGCTTTTATCATGACGTTCATCGTCTTGCTTGGGGTTTTGTTCGGCCGTCGCGCCATATCCATGAAGACGATATCTTGGGCGGCCTTGATCGTTTTGATCATTTCGCCTCAGGCTCTGATCGGCGCCAGTTTTCAAATGTCTTTTGCCGCGGTAATCTGCCTGATAGCCTTTTATGAAAGATATGCCGGCAGCCTGCATCGCTTTTTGAACGGTAACGGCGTCGCTTCCCTCTCGCTGCCGGTCCGCCTCATAAAAGTCTGCTGGGTCTATCTCTTGGGAATAGTTATTTCTGATTTGGTGGCAAGCCTGGCAACGCTGCCTTTTTCCATCTATCATTTCAACCGCGTTGCCGTTTTCACTTCTTTGGCTAATCTTTTGGCCGGTCCGGTGATCGGTTTTGTCATCATGCCTTTTGTATTGCTGTCTTTGTTGTTGATGCCGTTGGGATTGGAATATTGGACCCTGAAACTGGTCGGTTTCGGTGTTGGCTTGGTTAACGACATAACTGATTATGTTAGCCATTTGCCCAATGCCGGTTACCAAGTCTTGTCCATGCCGCTTTGGGGATTGCTTTTGGTGGTGTTCGGCATCTTGTGGCTGTGTATCTGGACGGCGCCTTGGCGACGTTGGGGACTGTTGGTTGCCATGACGGGCATGTTGAGCATTGCGGCCGTTCATGTGCCGGATCTGATAGTCAATGATCGGGGAAATCTTTTTGCCGTCAGGGACACAAATAATCAAATGGTCATTTTGCCGGCGCGCGGCAATAATTTTAATAAAAAAGTTTGGTTGGAGAAAACGGCTTCCGAAAAACTGTCGCCTCAGCGGCAAAATCTGTTGCGTCGGATATATCAAGGCAAGACGACGGACCTTCAGTGGCTGGATTTAACCTGCCAAAAAGAATACTGTCTCTATGCCGGCCGCTTTAAAATATTCAAATCCGGCGGGCTTGAAGTTGACGGCAAGAAAATTAATTTACAGGCTGGACGCGGTGCCGTTTTCTATATTGAAGACGACAAGGTTAAAGAAATAAGTGTACGTTCATCCGTCGGCCATCGTTTATGGAACATGAGGGGAGAAGAAGAATGATTTTGGAAGTTATCGGGACCAATTCCGCCTTTCCTGCCGAGGGAATGACGGTTTCTTTTATCCTTTGGCCGGATGAAAACAAACGGCAAGGGGTACTCTTGGATTGCGGCTATCCCGTTTATCAGGAACTCTTGCGGTTGGGATACGCCGATCGTCTGGCTGCTGTTTGTCTGAGCCATAATCATCAGGATCATTCCGGTTCGGCAGTCACTTTGCTGGAATATCTCGGCCATGTTGCCAAAATTTCCGTGCGGCTCGGCGGCAAGGCCTGGGAGAAGCTTCTTCCCTTGGCTGACGGTAGCTCTCTGACGGATTATCCGCCGGTATCGCCGCAGGAATTGCAGACTTTTGAGGTCCCGCACAGCAAAAAAATGTTTTGCGAAGCCCTCTTTGTCAATCGTTGCCTGTTATATTCCGGAGATACGGCCGTGTCGTTGTTGGAACGTCCGGAAGCTCAAACGGCGGCCATGATCATTCATGACGCTTCCCTGGCGCGCAATCCGAACCATTGTTATGTTAAAGATTTGGCGTCTGCACCGACGGAAGTTCGCGCCAAAACCTACCTTTGTCATTATGCGCCGAAAGATTATGAAGCCATGCTTGCGGCGGCAAAAGAATTGGGATTGGGCGGCGTTTTGCGCAAAGGCGATGTTTTTAAGCTTTGTTGACGTCGGCCAAGATCTGTTCCAAAAGAGCCGGAAGATGGTTGAGATTATAGTTTTTTAGGGCTTCTTCACGACCTTTTCTTCCCATCTCCAAGCTTTGGGCCGGATGTTGAATCAGTTGCATAATGGCTTGTGCCAACTGCTTGCTGTTTTCGATCGGTACCATTAGGCCAAACGCAGGTTTGACGATTTCCTTAGGGCCGTCGCAGCGGGTGGTGATGACCGGAAGCCCGCGCATCATGGCTTCGATGATTGTCAGGCCGAAAGGTTCGTAGGTCGAAGCGGAACAATAAATGTCCAAGCTGTTGTAATAGCTGTCTTTATCTTCAATCCAGCCGGGAAATTCCACCACATCTTCCAAATGGAGTTTACGAACCAAATCCTCATAGGCGCTGCCGTCATTGCCGATGATTTTCAAACGAACGTCGGCGCCTTGTTTTTTGCATTTTGCAACGGCTTTGATCAGAAAAGGAAAGCCTTTGGCGTAGGAGGCGCGTCCCGAACTGCCGATGACCACGGGCTTGTGAAATGTTTTATGAACAAATTCTTTGGTTTCGGCAGTTTTGTTGGAGCATTTGTAAAGATGAGGAATACCGAGCTTTTTATAATAACGCAGCAAACGATTGTTAATGACAATAAGATATTTAAGGCGGCGGTATTTGCTGCTGGTAACGCCGTGACTGACACCGATAAATTTAATCTTGGGAAAAAACAAGCGAACCCAAAAAGAAGTTCCCAGTTCAACCGCGCGCGTTCCGTGCAAGAAAACGATGTCCGCCTTGCTTTTGTGGAGCTGATACATAAATTCAAGCAGTGCCGGGAGAGAAGTTCGCGTTGACAGAAAGTGCACCGGCAGTCCCGTCTTGCAAAGATAATCGGTATAATCTCGTCCCTGAAGGGTGATAAATTCGCTGGCATAACCGGACTGATGCAGGGCTTCGGCATAATCTTTAGCGACAACCTCAATCCCGCCGCGGTTTTTACCAAAGAAACAATTAACGATTTTTGTCATTTTACCAATCCAGGATCATAAAATATATTTTTTTTATAAGGTCAAAAGGTCTAAGAAAAACTTAAAAAGATAGAAAAAATAAATTTTTTTAAAAATATGCAAAATTTTTCTTGACCGGCCAAATTTATTCATATATATATGCACTTAACCTAAAGATGGTCCCATCGTCTAATGGTTAGGACACCACCCTTTCACGGTGGTAATATGGGTTCGAATCCCGTTGGGATCACCATTTCAAACGGCAGTCATGAGAATGGCTGCTTTTTCTTTTATTTCCAAGGCTTTTAGCGAGTTCGGATGTTTCTTTTTCTTTAATCGTCATTTTTTCAATTTGTCCGAACTTTTTTATTGATTTTTTATAGTTGGAAATGCATAATTGTTATTATGGAGGTAGCTAAGAGATGAATGAACGTTTTAAACTTTGGGGTTGTGTCTTAGCTCTTATTATCAGAGATAACAAGATACTTACGATTTTAAGAAAAAATAAGCCAGATGCCGGTAATTTTAATTTAGTCGGCGGAAGAATGGAAGAAAATGAAACAGTATCCATGGCAATTATTAGAGAAATAAAAGAAGAGATAGGTCTTGATGCAGCAAAAGCCGATATTGATGTTGTTGGTTCTGTGCATCGTGTTTGTCCTGATGGTTGGAATTCTATTGAATATGTTGTTACGGTTAAAAATCTTCAAGGAGAGCCTGTTAATAATGAGCCTTATGTTTGCGAAAGATTAGAATGGTTACCTTTAGATAATTTACCCAAAAACATAACTCCATATGCTCGCTGTGCTATTGAAAATTTTATAAATGGTATAACTTTTTCTGAATTTAATTCATAAATTTTGTTCGTAAACCATGAGGAAGGCATCACCAGTTAATAAAAGACCTCCCGTAAGGGAGGTTTTTTATTAACTGCGAGATCTCCGGGATTTGAACCCATAGAAATGGGTTTGACAAGGAGGAGAGGCAGACGGAAGTATGCCGGTGAGGGCTGAATAGCCCGAGCGACGACGCAGCAACTCCAGGCGCAACGCGCTGCAGAGTAATCCCGTTGGGATCACCAATGCAAAACAACACTCTTTTTAGAGTGTTGTTTTGCTATATGGGACGAGGCTTTCAGCGGGTTTGAATGTTCTTTTGTGAAAATCGTATTTGGGAAGTTTTTACGAACTCGTTTGCATCTGGTTTGATAAACAGAGTGTGCAAACAAGGAGTTTTCGCTGATTTTATAACAATTGAAATTGAAGAAATGCCTTGAAGTTTTAAGTTTTTGATATTACAATACCAAGCTAAAATGATATATTGGGGTAAACAATGGAAAATATTGTTCGTGTTGGGGTTGGAATTTATATTTTTAATCAAGAACATCAAGTTCTTTTGGGGCAGAGAAAAAGTGTTCATGGATTTGGATGCTGGTGTCCTCCCGGAGGGCACCTTGAATTTGGTGAGACGAACGAACAAGCTGCTATTCGGGAAGTAAAAGAAGAAACAAATCTTGATATTTGTGAAGATGATTTGAGTTTGCGAGGCGTTACCAATGATTTTTATTCTCAAACTCAAAAGCATTATATTACATTGCATTTCTTTTGCACTAAGTTTGTCGGTACGCCGCAAGTTATGGAAAAAGATAAATGTGTGTGTTGGAAATGGTTTGATGTGAATAATCTTCCAGAGAATTTACTTCTATCCAATCAGAATTTTATAAAAAAATGTTCTTTAAAGTGTTTGTAGATGAGCATCAGAGAAAAGGCGTATTTTGAACGCCGGGTTTGCTATTGTTGCGAGAAGGATATTGTGACTCCGCATAAGTTTTATTCGGAAATGTGTGAAAGTTGAGGAGAATTAATTATCAAAAAAGAATACAACGGATTGATTTACGCAATCATCATGCATTGGTTACCGGCGGCAGAATTAAAATCGGGTTTGAAACAGCTCGTTTGTTATTGGAAATGGGGCTGATGTTACGGTAACATCCCGTTTTCCGAACGATACGTTAAAAAGATTTCAAAAACTTGAGAATTTTAATCAGTATCAACCGCGTTTGCATATTATTGGCGCGGACTTTCGTTTTGTACAATCGGTGCAGTGTGTAATAGAGTTTTTTAAGGGCAAACCGTTAGATATTTTAATCAATAACGCAGCACAAACAGTGCGCAGACCGGCTCCTTTTTATAAGCATTTATTGGAGGCGGAGTTGCAAAAACCCGCTTTGGAAAATATTGTTTCTTCTGGAATTAAAGTCTTAGCCGATACAAAACTTAATTTGCCGGCTCAAAACAAACGGTTGAATTCAGCGGAGATGTCGCAGTTGAAAACATTGGATTCGGAGAGGTTGGACGAGGATGTGCTTTTTATCTTAAAGAAAAACTAAAATTAGATGTACATGTTTTTGATAATGATAAAAAAGTAAAAGAACTTATAGAAACATCAGGCTTTCAGTATTTTTCTAAGACAGATATACTTAAAAGTTCAGATGTTTTGATATGTGCAACAGGACATAAGTCATTAAGTGATACAGACTTGCCAAACATCAAGCGAGGGTGCTACATTGCATCTTGTACTTCATCAGAAGATGAATTCAATTTTACATCAATCCACTTAAATCAACTGCCTGAGAATCATAACAGAATATATCCAGTTCAACAAGTTAATTTTTTAAATAAGGGAAATGCCATAAATTTTGCGTATCCGCAATTATGTAATAAAATGCTATCTCTCTATATTTATTTAACATTCTCCGCATTGCTTAAATGCGTATCAAATTTAGAAAAAGGAAGTTCTGTTACAAAAAAACAAATTAATTTTTTATCTGAAAAAGAAGAAAAACAAATAATCTTTGATTTTTTATCAGCTACAAAAAGCGAAATATGTAATAAAAACGACTTGTTTATTCAGCAAGTAAGAAATAGTAAAATTTGGAAGGGATTGTAATGCAAGAAAATATATTGAACAAAACATATCAATTTGCCCAAAAGTGCCATTTCGGAGATAATTCCGGACATGATTTTGAACACATAAAACGTGTTTATACCAATATTGATAAGTTATTAAACGAAGAAAAAAATGCTAATGAATTCATTTGTAGAATGAGCGCATTATTGCATGATGTAGATGATCACAAAAGGAATACTGATGGTAAGGTTGCTGAAAGATTTTTGCAGAGTTTAAATCTTGATAATAGTACAATTCAAACAATTTTAGAAACAATTGATGCTATAAGTTTTTCTAAAAGTGGAGCAAATCCTAATTTCAAAACCCTGGAAATGAAATTGTTATCTGACGCTGACAAGTTAGATGCGATGGGAGCCATTGGTATATGCAGAGCTTTGAGCTTTAGTGTTTCACGTAATCAACCTTTATTTAATGAAAATGAACAACCTTCTCCAGAAAATAATAAAAAACACATGATTAATCACTTTTTTGAGAAACTGTTATTGTTAAAAGGTGCAATGCAAACAGAAGTTGGTAGGAAAGAAGCAGAGAAACGCCATCAATTTATGGTAGAATTTTTGCAACAATTTTTTGCAGAACAAAATTTGAATAATTGGCAAGATATATTAAATAGCTACATCAATCACTTATGATAAAAACGACACCATTGCAACGAATATTAATTTAATATGTACTTATATGCAAAAATTAAATACTCTTGTTATTTTTCATAAGGTAAGCAAGTATAAATTCTTCTTTTATATAAAGCCTTTCTAAAAGTTTTACAGAAAAACTAGGAATATCCAAAAAAGAACTTGAAGGTATTCAAGCTTCATCAGACAATAAACTCAGCTCGTAAACTGCTAAGTAAGCATCACCAATAAAAAAACTCCCCTCGTGGGAGTTTTTTTTATTGGTAATTCTAACAGAGTTGAAAGAAGCCATTGGTTCGGAGCGGATATTTCTTATTCAGAACAATTATAAAAAACTGTGGGATACCCCTCGTTTGCAGTTATCGGTTCATATTGTTGCAAACAAGTATAAAAGCAATTCTCATCTATGAATAGTTCATCAGGATTATTTTGGCTTCTTTCCATAACACGTTTCTTGGCAATATCTATATTGCAGACCACAGAAAAGAATTGAACATGAGGCGTCAACGTTTTGGCCCATTGAAAATATTCGGCACGTTTTTCTTTGGTCCAAAAGCCGTAATCCAAAATAACATTTTGACCGTTTTTGACGGCTTTTGCCGTTTCCAGACGGATAAAATCGTCTACTTCTTGGTAGCGCTGTTGAAAATTATCCGGAACCCGACCGTATTTTTTCAGCATAATTTCATCATGTGTAAAACGTACTGCCGGCAGTTCAACTTCTAATTTTTTAGCCAGCGTTGTTTTACCAAAGCCCAAAAAGCCACACATCAGATATATGTCCGGCCTGGGATGGATAAGAAGATGTTGAAACCATTTCTCTTGGAATTCGGTTTGTTGTTCAATCTCTGTATCCGACAAAGACATCTGTTGCGGAACAACAATAAGTTTGTCATCGTTATCATTTAAGCGACGTATGACGGCAATACATTTTCCCTCAAATTCGGATACGGGATAATTGATGCCTAAGATGTAGGCGTCTAATTCCTCTCCATCACCGGAAACGGTATTGGGTATATAACCGTAATTGACCGGATAAAGGAAACCGTGTTTCGGATGAGCGGAACCCAAGGGACGATCTGTTTTTACTTTGACGATTTTGCCAAGATATTGCTGCGAATAATGCATCTTTCCTCTCTTAATTTTCATTTTAATAAAGAAAAATCTATTTACAATAAAAAATCGCAAACAGGGAATAGGGATAAGTTTGTACAAATAATGCCAAAATTTGATTCTTTAATGTCATAGAAGATTAACAAATATTCGAGGTATTGCTATACTTAAATTGTAGAAAAATTATTTTGTTTGTTATTATTGACTGAATCCTTGTCTGTTGGAAACAAAAAAATTTTTCGAAATTTAATAAAGTATAATAAAAAAATAAAATATTAACATTATGAAAAATTTTTTGAAAAAGATCGTGAATTTTATTAATGAAAATTCAAATGAGTCACTTTTTGTTTTTTGCGTATTGAGCTTAATTGTTGTTGTTATTTTAATGCGCTTAAAAATCTGTATATGGCTCGCAGTACTTCTGACTATTCCTTCGATAATCGCTGTTATTATGATGTCAATATCGATATCGGTTGCTATGGTGTTTATCGTGGAAAAGCTGTGGAGGGAGTTGGTCTCTTACATCAACAGATAAGAAATGAGATAAAAGCAGTTTTTACGAATATCGTAAAGGCTGCTTTTATTTTCCTCCCCTCAAAGCCTTTTCCAGGTACGTTGTTTGTTTTTTTCTTCCTTTTTTCTGAAAGCCTGCTCCAAATCAATCTGATGCATATTGGCCAGCGAACAAAGATAAATGAAGACGTCAGCCAATTCTTCCTCCACGTTTCCTGGAACGGACCCGGAACCTATGGAACCTGACTTTGAATTCTTACGAACGGCGGAAATCAGCTCGCCGCATTCTTCGGCCAAGAGACAACATTCATAAAATTTGTCGGTCGTATTAAAACCGCGCTCCTGTTTCATTTGCAAAACATAATTCTGAAAATCCTGTAAACTTGGATTGGGTTGAAGCTCCGGCATTGTCTCAATTCTCCTTCTCGGCTGCTTGTGATCTTAACGCAGAAATAATTGTGCAAACCTTAGATGTTCCTTGTTGTTTTTCTTTCCGCAGAATTTTATGCCCGTAAAGGCAAACCTTTGAGTCCATTGCTGCTGGAGAGGAAAATATAAAGAGGATTTTCTCATCTGTTCGTTTGCCGTCCTTTCAGACTGGGGTTTTAATGTCGAATTTCGATGGGAGTTTTCAGGGCGACATTATCCCAGATTTCCAACATTTCTTTGTTTGAGCGCACCGCAAGACAGCCTTCTGTCCAATCTCGGGGCAAAAACGCATTAAGCCCCAATAAAGTGGTTATGTTTGGCAACCCGTGAATCATAATGTCTCCGCCGGGAGAAACGCCCAGTTCGCGGCTTTTTTTGATGTCTTCGGCATTGGGATAAGATATTCTCAAAGAAAGAAAAAATTTGCTTTTGGGGTTACGTCCCGATATTTCGTATAAACCTTCCGGCGTTTTGTTGTCGCCGCTTTGGCGTTTGTGTCCGAACGGATTTCCTCCTAAATCTATGTCATATTCTTTAATGACGTGATCATTGTTCAATAAAAACATTTTTCGCTGAGATTTTAAAACCAATATTTTATCAACATGTTTTGCCCAAAGCTGCGGTTTGTGGTTTTGGCGATTGTCATTGTAATTTTGCCAGCGATAGATAAACGCGCCGAACAAAACCAATATTAACAATGCAAAAATGTACAAAATCGTCGTTTTCATGAGGGGCGACCTTAATTTTCCATAATTTAACATAGCGGAAGACAGATTAAATTTGTGTTAATTGCCCGGACGCATCTTTTTTTAACGCTAAAGGCACAGATCGTCAAGGGAATGAAACAGTTCTCGGATGTCTTCGGGGGCTTGTAGGCGGTGGTTGCTGTTTTTGATCATTTTTACCACAACCCGGTTGCTTTTAAGGGCTTGGGCGATTTTCAGAGCTTTGTCCGGGAGCAGACAGGCGTCGGCAGTTCCTTGCAGAAGGTGAACGGGACATTCCAATGGAATTTCCTTATGCAACAGCAGGTGTTTTTGCGCCGTTTCAAAAAAGTCGCGGGTAAATGTATAAGTAAAGTCGACTGTTCCGAGATGAATTTTTCCTTTTTTCCGGAGTTCTTGTTTTTGCGCTTCGCTCAAATAACCGTCATATAAGTCTTGCGAGAAGTCCGGCGCTGCTGCCAGGCCGATGATTCCCCGGACGCGTTCGGGATGGACGCAAGCTGCCGACAACGCCAGCCAACCGCCGATGGAAGAACCGACCAAAACAATTTTCTCTTCTTTAATGATGTTTTGCATGACTTCCAGCGTTTGTTCTTTCCAAATGTCTAAGGTTGCCTGTTCGTAATGTTTGGCGTCAGACCCGTGACCGGCCATTTCAAAACGGCAGAAGCCAAAACCTTTTTCTTGGGCATAGGCTTTCAGACTGTCGCCCTTTCTTCCCCAGGGATCAGAACATAAGCCGTGCAGAAACAGAATACATAACTTGTGACCATTCGCTAATTTTGCTTGGCTGTATTCAAAAGTAGTTGTAAATTGAGATGCAAAAGTGTATTGTGGCATGTCAAATGTCCCCTGATGAAAATTTATGAAGGATAGTAAGCGAAAAATGAACAAGAGTAAAGAGAAAAACCCCGTCGTCCTGCAAGTTTTGCCGGAGCTTGAAACCGGCGGGCTTGAGGTCGGAACCGTTGAAATCGCCGGTGCTTTGCAGGAACACAGCATCAAAAACTTTGTCGCTTCTCAAGGCGGACGCATGCTTTATGATTTAAAAAGGATCGGCGTCAAACATTTTACCTTACCCTTAAAAAGCAAAAATCCCTTCACGATTTTGGAAAACGCCCGCCGTTTGGAAAAGATCATCAAAAAAAACGGCATCAACATTGTCCACGCCCGGTCGCGGGCGCCCGCTTGGAGCGCTTATCTGGCGGCCAAGCGCGCCGGTGTCCGTTTTGTGACGACTTTTCACGGTACCTACGGCTTGGGCCCTTGGGGATTGAAAAAGATTTACAACAAGATTATGACTTACGGAGACCGGGTCATTGCCATTTCCAGCCATATTAAAA
Source organism: uncultured Alphaproteobacteria bacterium (assembly GCA_934254925.1). Classification (GTDB taxonomy): domain Bacteria; phylum Pseudomonadota; class Alphaproteobacteria; order RF32; family CAG-239; genus CAKQMD01. The sequence continues at coordinate 124,246 of CAKQMD010000001.1, read as the reverse complement.
ATCATATGTTGGAAAATTATAAGATTGATCCGGAAAAAATCCGACTGATTCATCGTTGTGCCGATATTGAGCGTTTTTCTCCCGAAGCCGTGACGCCGGAACGCATGATTATAAAAATCAAGGAATATAATATCGCCGAAGACAAGCCGGTATTGCTGCTGCCGGGACGTATCACCCGTTGGAAGGGGCAACATCTGCTGATTGAGGCGCTGTCCAAAATGAAAAACCGAAATTACTATTGCATCATTGCCGGAGACAGCCAGGGAAGGCAAAAGTACTTTAACCGTCTCCAAGAGCTAACCCGGCATTACAAATTGGAAGACAGGATCGGCTTTTTCGGACGCTATGGCGACGTCCCGGCTTTGATGATGGTCTCTAATGTGATTCTTTCAACCGCGATTGAACCGGAAGCCTTTGGCCGCATCTCCGTCGAGGGACAGGCAATGGGCAAAATCGTCGTCGCCTCGGACATCGGCGGGTCGCTGGATACGATAATTGACGGCGTCACCGGAAAACTCTTCAAGAGCAACGACGCTCAATCGCTGGCGGATGCTCTGGATTGGGCCTTGGGGCTTTCCGAAGCCGAAAAGAGCAAAATCGGCAAAGCCGGCATAAAAAATGTCAGAGAACATTTTACAAAACAAATAATGTGTGATAAAACAATAGCTGTTTATCAGGAATTGATGAACATGGATCAATAAAACAAGAATAAAAAGGAAAATTTTAACATGGTTGCGATTAAATTGCCGGATGGCAGTGTGATGAATATGGAAAGCGGGGTCAACGGGTTTGACATTGCCGCAAAGATCAGTTCTGGCTTGGCCAAAGCCGCTTTGGCCGTGAATGTTAACGGAAAACTCCAGGATTTGAGCACGCCTGTCACTACCGACGCAACCGTGACGATCGTCACCGGGAAGGACAAGGCCGGCTTGGAGATTCTCCGTCACTCTTGTTCGCATGTCATGGCCGAAGCGGTGAAGGAACTTTGGCCTGATGTTCAGGTCACGATCGGACCGGCGATTGAAAACGGTTTTTATTATGACTTTGCCCGCAAGGAACCCTTTACGACGGATGATTTCTCCAAAATCGAAGCCAAAATGCACGAGATTGTCAAACGTGATGAAAAGGTGGAAAGAATTGTGATGCCCCGGGATGAAGCCATTAAGCTCTTCCGGGACCTCGGCGAGCATTATAAAGCCGAAATCATCGAGGACCTGCCGGAGACGGAAACGATCTCCCTTTATCGTCAGGGGAATTTTACCGATCTTTGCCGCGGCCCGCACGTGCCTTCGACCGGTAAAATCGGCGACGCTTTCAAACTGATGAAAGTTGCCGGAGCCTATTGGCGCGGCGATTCTACCAAGGAAATGCTGCAGCGTATTTATGCCACGGCTTGGGCGGACAAAAAGGATTTGAAAGCTTATCTTGAAATGTTGGAGGAAGCCGAAAAGCGCGATCACCGCAAACTCGGACGTGAGATGGATTTGTTCCATTTTGAGCCGGAATATGCGCCGGGCGCCGTCTTTTGGCATGACAAAGGCTATAAAATCTATCGCAAGCTCATTGAGTATATGCGCAAACGGCAGGAAAACAACGGTTATATCGAAATCGCCACGCCGCGGATCATGGATCGTTGCCTGTGGGAGACTTCCGGACACTGGGACAAATACGGCGCTCACAACTATTCCGGAAAAACCGAAGACAACAAACAATTCTGCGTCAAGCCGATGAATTGCCCGGGCGGCCTGCTGGTCTATAAGCAGGGCATCAAGTCCTATCGCGATTTGCCGCTGCGAGTGGCCGAGTTCGGCATGGTCAACCGTTATGAAGCCTCCGGCTCCCTGATGGGGTTGATGCGCGTGCGCGAATTCACCCAGGACGATGCCCATATTTTCTGCACGCCGGAACAAATGGAAGAAGAATGTGTCAAAACCATTAAGCTGATTTTGGACATTTATAAAGACTTCGGGTTTGAAGACGTCAAAATTTACCTTTCGACCCGTCCGGACAGCATTTACCGCATCGGCTCTGACGAAATTTGGGACATCTCCGAAAAAGCCCTGGCCAACGCCTTGGAACACAATGGCTATAAATATGAGATCAATGAAGGCGAAGGCGCTTTCTACGGTCCGAAACTGGAGTTTATCTTAAAAGACGCCATCGGTCGCGAATGGCAATGCGGAACGGTCCAGATGGATATGAATCTGCCGCAGCGCTTTGATATTTCCTATATTGGCGAAGACGGAGAAAAACATCAGCCGGTGATGCTGCATCGCGCCTTATTTGGGTCGATTGAGCGCTTTTTGGGAATTTTGATTGAAAACCATGCCGGAAAACTGCCCTTGTGGCTGTCTCCCGAGCAGGTGGTTGTCGCCCCGATCACCAGCGAAGCCAATGATTATGCCGAAGAAGCCGTGCGGAAATTAAAGAAAGCCGGCTTATATGCCAAAGCTGATCTGAGAAATGAAAAAATCAACTACAAGATCCGCGAGCATTCCCTGGCCAAGATTCCGGTGATTGCGGTCGTCGGTGCCAAGGAGAAGGAAAACGGTACGGTGACCGTCCGCCGTATCGGGTCTGACAAGCAGGAAGTCATGAAGTTGGATGATTTCGCTGCCGCCTTGGTTCAAGAGGCGACCATGCCGAGCCAGGATAAATAAGACTTGATGAGAAAAACGCCGTTGTCATTTCTGCAGCGGCGTTTTTTTATTGACAAGGATCAGAGATTGTCGGTAAGCGCGTTGTCTTTCACTATTTTGACCGTCGCTTTATAATCGCGAAAGACGGCACTCCTGTCCGGCGTTTCTTCCAGAATAACGCAAAAACCGCATGTCATCAACGCCGTCGCCGTTTCTTGCGGGATAAAATCGACCAGAATAACGTCCTGGTCATTGCGAAACAACGTGGCATGTTTGCCGCCATCATAGAGCAAAATTGCTTTTTCCGGTTCTTGAGAAGAGTAGGGCAGCAAAAAAACGGGAATGCCCTCTTCGCTGATGAGGACTTGATAGTCTTCGCAGTGCCTCATGTCAGCGGATTTGCCCTTTAAGGTATTTTTGCAGGGCGATGGTTTTGTCAATGCTGTAATCGGCAACTTTTTCGCTTGTCGACAACAGGTAGTCGCCGAGTCCCAAATTCATGCCGGGAGCAAATTGATTGGCCAGATTTTGGGCACCGCCAAACATGACTTTGGTTAACCCCATGCCGAAATTCAGACCGTATTTTGCCCCGTAAGAGGCGGCGATTGTTGCCGTCAGTGCAATTTTGCCTGCAGTTTTGGCCGTGGATTTTAATCTGTCGGAATATGAAGGCATTGTCTTCTCCTTTTTGACTGTTGAGACAAATTTAGCATATTTCTGTCATCTTTACAAGCATGAATAGCCAATATATTTGTACATTTCTGAAAATTTTTAAAATTCATTTCGGTTGTATTTTTATCAAAGGGGAACTATTGTAAAAAAAATTGTCGAGGAATAGAGAATGAAAACGGTTACAGAAATTTTTAAAAACCGCATACCGGACGCTGAAAAACTGAAAGCCTACGGTTTTGCGGAAGAAAAAGGAAGCTATTCTTTCTATGCGCCTCTGACGGTCGACGGTTTCGCCATCCGGATTGTGGTGGATCAGGATGCTGAGGTGCGGGCAGACGTTATCGACGAGGAAATGCAGGAGGTCTATGCTCTGGTCAAGGTGGCGGAAGCCACCGGCGCTTTTGTCGGACAGCTGCGTGCGGCTTTTGAGGAACGGTTGCAAGAGATCGCCCAAACCTGCTTTTATTCTCAAGTCTTTAAGCAGCCCCAAACACAGCGGGTGCTGGCCTATGTTGAGGAAAAATATGGGGACAAGCCGGAGTTTTTGTGGGAAAAGTTTTCCGACAATGCCATTTGCCGCAGAAAAGACAACGCCAAATGGTATTTGGTTCTGCTGCGTTTGTCGGCGCAAAAATTGGGTTTGGAACAAGAAGACAAGATTGATGTGATTGATCTTAGATGCTCGCCGGAAGAATTGGAAAAACTGGTCGACGGCCAAAAATATTTTCCCGGCTACCACATGAACAAGAGACATTGGCTGACCATTTGCCTCGACGGCTCGGTTTCCTTGAAGGAAATCTGCCGAAGAATTGACCAAAGCTATGTATTGGCGGAAAACTCAAAAATCAAAAAGCATCATCTGCGTGTTGAGCGTTTTTTGAAACTTTAAGGCAACCGACACCGGTTTCCCGGTGTCGGAGTTAAGGTTAAAGCGCGGCGGACGGCAGACGGCTCATCTTTTCCTGCTTTAAGGCTTTGATATACTGCTGCAGTTGTTCAGAAGCGTTGGGGCCCCAGCCCATAAGGTGATTGTCTCCGGCAAAGAGCAGCGGCATGCCGATGCTGTTGCCTCTGATCTTGTGCCTTTTGGCATATTCCAACAGTAGTTTGTAGTTGCGTTCTTCCTGAATGTCCAAGATCGTAAAGCGAATGTCGGGATTAGCTGGAATAATTTTTTCTTTGAGATCTTGCTTCATCAGGTCGCAATAATGACAGGGCTGCGAAAAAATGACCACTTCTTTCTTCAACTGTGCGGCCGCCTCATTGACGGAAACCAACAGAATGGCCAAAAGCAAAAAATATTTTTTCATTTTTGATCTCCTTTATTCAATACAACAATCGACGGCTTTTCTGACAAAGCTTTTCATTTGCCGGAGCAGGCCTTTGTCCGTTTCCTCCTTTTCCGAAAGGGGAGCGGAAACGGTTGCCGGCAGCGCTGTGGGCTTTTCCAAAAATTTGACGTCGTCGACGTTAAGCATGTTCATATTCAGACCCCAAAACAGGCAATAGAGGTCGTAGGCTTTGTTGAACAGCTCGTTGGCTTCCTTTTTGTGTCCCAAAGACTGCTGCTTGGTTCCCACTTCCATCAACCGCATGGAAGAAGCCAACAGATGTTTGGAAATGCACCAGACCTCGCCTTCGTATTGCGGAATGATTTTTTGCATCAGGTCTTTGCGCAGATTGCGCACTTCTTCAATCAAATCATAAAAGGATGATTTTCCGGTTTTGGCCCCTGAAAAGACCAGATGCTCTTCAATCGAAATCAGGTTCATGATGCCGATGCTTAAATCCTGGTCGGAAGACAAATCCTTGGGATTAAGCTTTTTGGCGGCATCGATTCGTTCAACAAATTCTTTAACGTCTTGTACTTTTTTCATCAATAAACCTCCTTACAACGGAAAATAAGTAACATAAAAACTGGCGCCGACCAAAAACACGAGCGGCAAGACCACTTTCTCAAATGGAAAATGGGCATGGCCGTTGTTTCTGGCTTTCATAACTTGATACAGCTTCTGTGACAGCATAAATAACAGCATGCCGAGCAAAGCGCTGAACAAAATCGGGTCCATGTAAAAGACCTGCCAAATGACGGTCGGTGCATAACCCGTTTCGCTGATGTAGATAAAGCCGATCATGCCGACAGAAAGCAACATCAGCAAAAAGTCTCTGCCCCGGAAATGCCAGCCGCGCTTGTCAAAAAAGACCATGCTCCAATACCCGAGCAGGGTCAACAAAGCGCCGGCCCATAAGCCGACGACGGCATCTTCCACGCCCAGCCGGCGGGCAAGCCCCAGCGAAGCACCGATGGCGATCGTGCAGACCGCACAGGCAGGATTGGCCCAAAGGCGCATCGGCCAAAGCAAAAAGATTAAAAAGATAGTTATAAACTTTTTCATAGATACCTCTTTTGATATATAGTAAATTATATATATAATATAAAGCATATATATGAAACTTGTCAATTAAAAATGTTTGCAAAAAGATAATGATTTTGATATGTATAGAAAAGACAATAGGTTAAAAGGAAAAAACAATGGAAAAACAGCTGTCGGAAGAAGCCATGAAACAAGCCGCCAAAGGGATAAGCTATCTCGGACACCCTTTGCGACTACGGATTATTGAATATTTGGACGTTTACGGTCCGTCCTCTGTTTCGGCCATTACTAAAGGTGTTGACGACGAGCAGATAATGGTGTCACAAAGCCTGCGCAAGCTCCGCGATGCCGAATTGGTCACGACGCGGCGCAAGGGCATTTTCATTTATTATGCTCTCAACGGCGAATATCCCGCCAGTCTGTTCAAGTGCATTCGCAAACTCTTCGGCTATATGACCGATTGTTTTAATTTTTTAAAAGAAGACTACAAGGCCGTTTTGCCCAAGGACTTTACGATGATGACGGCTAACCGTATCAAGTTGTTCGCCCATATTGATAAATTGCGGATTCTTGAATATCTGACTCTGTACGGGGAAAGCTGCGTTTCTGATATTGTCAGAGGAGTGGGGGTGGAGCAGTTGAAAGTTTCCCAATATTTAAAACGCCTGCGTGACGACGGCTTTGTCAAAGCGCGCAAAGAAGGGCGTTTTGTTTTTTATGAAATTACCGCAGGGATTCACAAAACCACCGTCAAATGCATGCATGACCGTTTTATAAAACTGGAAACGGCCGGCGCCTAACCTCTCTGTCGCTCAAGCGAACGCAGGGCTGTTTTCAGCGCTTCCAGATCGTTGTTGCATAAAAACGGGATCAATTGTTCAATTTCGCTTTCCGGCCGGTCATAAATTTTCAATGCCAGAAGTGCTGCGATAGTGTCCTCGTCAAAACGTTTTCTGATTTCCATGGCCGGATTTCCGGCAACCAGGCTGTAAGGAGCCACATCTTTGGTTACCACGGATCCGGCGGCGATGACGCCGCCTTCGCCGATGTTAATTCCCGGCATTAACATGGCCCGCATGCCGATCCACACGCCATCTTCGATGACCGTGTCGCCTTTGGAGCGATAAGCGCGTTGAATTTCTTGCATAAAAGGGTAACAGCTGAACCAATCCTGACGATGGGTGCTATTGCCGCCCATGACGATCACCGCCTCGGCGCCGATGCAGACGTAGTTTCCGATATAAAGCTTGTCCGGTTCCCACAATAGGTCAAAATTTTTCCGGCTGTAACTGTCGCCGTATAGATAACGCACGACATAATCTTCAAAATTAGGCGTATAGGCGTTGCTGTAATAGCTTTTTGTTCCCTTGAGAATGATATTGGGATTCGTTACGCTGAGATGCAGATATTCGACTTTTGACCAGTGTTTTTCCGTCATTCTTCTCTTTCCTGTTGAAGCGGCTTTTCCTGGAGGTAGCCCGGATTCAGCACTTTGACGATCTCGCTCAAATGCACCAGTCGCACCTCCTTCGGATCAAGTTTGGCCGTCCAGTCTTTGAGCGCTTCGTAGGTCTGGCTTTTGGGATGCCCGATGGCGATGGCGTAACCGTTTTTCCGCGCCAACTTCACCGTGAGTGCCAACTGGCGATCAATATAAGCGCGATCATTTTCGTTGTCTAAAAACACATGGCGGTTGGCATAGGCAACCTGATGCTTCAACGCCGCATTTTTGCCCTGAGACTTGGCCGAGGTCTTGGAGTCAAGAAAGAACAGGTCGTGTTCTTTCAAAACTTCCATGATGGTTTCCATCCTGGCGGCATCTTCGGTAAATTTGCTGCCCATGTGGTTGTTGATGCCTTTAACATGGGGAATTTTTGCCAACATTTCTTCAAAACGGCGGCGAATGTCTTCCTGCGTCATGGCGGTGGTTAAAACGTCCGGCGCGGCATTGGCGTTGCTTTTGGCCTCCATCGGCACGTGAATCATGATTTCCTGATTGTTGGCTGCCGCGGCACTCACCTGTTGTTCCAGAGCACCGGCATAAGTCAGAAAAGAAGCTGTCAACGGCGCGTTAATGCTGCTGATATCTTTGGTCCGTCGGCGGTTGATGCCCATGTCGTCAATCACCACGGCGATGACCGGAATTTCTCCGAAGTAAGGCGGTTTGTGGTCAATGTTGACCGCCATGTCTTTGATGTTTTTATGACGGGTGTAAACGAAGTAGCCTGCTTCTCCGCTGTGGTCTTCCTCGTCGTCGATGATTTCTTCGGGCAAGGCTTCCTCATAAGATTGTTCCAAAGCTTCTTCGCTGCTGTAGTCACATTTTTTGATTTGGCGGATGATGGCGTCCTTCTGAGGCTCGACGGCAAAGGAAACCTCGTCTTTGGCCAAGGCGGCGATTTGCTCTTTCAGCCCTTGTTCGGCGGGAAGAGGCACCGCTTGCGGTTGCAAGACCGCGGCACGCGACGGGCACTCTTCCGGCTGATCGATACGGCAAAAGTCTTGATCTTCAATCTCAATGAGAATAACGGACGTGGTTTCTTCCGCTTCCGGCAGTTGCCGCCAGGCGGCGACTGCCTCCAAAAAGCCGTAAGATCCCCAGACGGCAATCAAAACGCCCAAAACCACCTTAAAGCCGAAAATCAACAGACGGCCAAAAAGCGTGGCGGCGGCGGTTCGCAGTCTGGGCAGCAAAGCTTAATCCTTTTTGCGTAAAGTGGGGAAAGCGATAACGTCGCGAATGGTCTCGGCATTGGTCAGCAAAATCGCCAGACGGTCTAAACCCATACCCATGCCGCCGGATGGCGGAAACCCGTTTTCCAATGCCGTGATAAAGTCTTCGTCCAGCATCTGGGCCTCGTCATCGCCTTTTTCGCGGGCGGCAGACTGGCTCTCAAAACGTTCGCGCTGTTCCAACGGATTGGAAAGTTCCGAATAAGCGCAACCTACTTCCATCCCGGCGATATAAGCGTCAAAATGCTCAACCAGACGCGGATTGCTGCGGTGCGTTTTGGCCAAAGGCGAAATGTCACGCGGCATGTCCATGACCAAAGTCGGTTGGATCAGGTTGGCTTCGACGCGTTCGTCAAAAACCTCCGAGACGACCTTGCCCCAAGACAAACAGTCGGAAGCGTCGATGCCGACGGATTTGGCCATGGCCTGGGCTTCTTCTAAAGTGTTGGCATCCATAAAGTCAAGCCCCGTATGTTCCTTGACCAATTCCAACATGGATTTTTTCACAAAAGGCTTGCTGAGGTCGATCTGGTGCTCTCCCACGGTCAGAATTTTGCTGCCGAGGACTTTCTCCGCCACATAGGCGATCAGCTCGGGAATCAACTCAGCCATGTCGTTATAGTCGGCATAGGCCTGATAGGCTTCCAGGGCCGTAAATTCGGGGTTGTGGCTTTTGTCGATGCCTTCGTTGCGGAAGTTGCGCCCGATTTCGAACACGCGGTCAAAACCGCCGACGACCAGTTTTTTCAAATAAAGCTCCGGTGCGATTCGCAAGAACAAGTCCATGTCCAAGGTGTTGTGATGAGTTACGAAGGGTTTGGCGTTGGCGCCGCCCATGATCGGATGCAGCATCGGCGTTTCAACTTCAAGAAACCCTTTTTCTTCAAAAAAATGCCGCACTGCAGAGGTGATTTGGCAGCGTTTGAGGAAAATGGCCTTGGCGTCGTCGTTGACGATGAAGTCAACATAACGCTGGCGATAACGGGCTTCAATGTCGGTCAGGCCGTGAAATTTTTCCGGCAGTGCCTGCAAGGATTTGGCGATGATGTCAAACTTCTCCGCTGCGACGGAAAGTTCTCCCCGCGGTGTGCGGCGGATATAGCCGCTGATGCCGACAATGTCGCCGACGTCAAGGTTTTTCAGTCGGGCGAGGTCTTCTTCCGGTAGATGGTTTTTATGACAGAACACCTGAATTTTTCCGCTGCGGTCCTTCAGGTCGATAAACATGCCGCTGTTGCGTACAGCCATAGCCCTTCCGGCGATGACCACGCGGTCTTCGGTGTCAACCCCGGCTTCCAGGTTTTTGTATTTTTCCTGCAGGTCGGCGGCATAAGCATTGGGGCTGAAACGGTATGGATAAGGGTTGTAGCCGCTTTCTTCCAGCGCCCGAAGCTTGGCCAGGCGGGAGTCGCGGTGAATATTGCTTTCTTCTGTCATTTCGTAGTTTCTCTTGTTTAGATTAATGTCTCTGTTGCGAACTATAACCGCATGTGATTTTTTTTTCAATAAATAATTACACAAAATACTGGAATAATTTACGCAAAAAGCCTATAGTAAAGATAAAGAAAGAAGGGATAAAATGTCGGAAAAGAAAGAACGATTGAAACAAACGATGCAAAAAATGTTGCGCCGTCTGGGACGAGTGGCTGCCATCGGCGCGTTCAGCGTCGATCCGTTGGCCGGACAGGAGGCGGAACCGCTGCCAAAGGGTGAAAATGTTCCGGCGACGGAACTGCAGGTTCCTTTGAGCTCGCTTTTGTCGGAGCCGGCGCCGGTATCGGCCGTCGCCAAAGGGCGCCGCTACGAGTTTTCGGCCCTGACGCCTTATGACCTCGGGCATATTTATGAATCGGAAATGAAACCTGCGGTAATGGATCCCGAACGCCGCTACATCGGTTTGTTTCAAATGGATGTCGGCGCGACGATGAACGCTTTTATTTCATATTTGCAAAAACATGAGCAATACCGGAGTTTTGCCGCCCGTCTCAAAGCGTTTAAGGGTAATCGCCGCAGCGCGGATTTTCAAAAGCTCTGGCTCAGTTTGGACGGTGAGGCGTTTCGCCGCGGGCAAAACGAGTTTATGCAGGAAGCCAAATACGACAAGGTGATCAAACGGCTTAACCTGTTGCCGGGTTTTGAGGCCGAAAACCGCGGCAAAGCCTTTATGGCCGGCATTATGGCCCGTGCCAACCAGTTCAGCGCCGTTAAAGTGGAACTCATTTACGGCAGGGCCTATCGCCAGGCGTGGGAGGAAGCGCGTCAGCGCTGTCTTGCCGCCGGCGGCGAGTTTGATTCTTCCGCCGTCAAAACCGCCGACATTATCAAAAACGCCTATCGCATCAGTGCGGAAATTTATCCTGCCGGGCGAAAACGTTTCCGGGAAGAGGGCGAATTTGCCTTGGCCTGGAACCGTTATGAGGAAAAACTCTCTTCGTTGCGTCAGGCCGAAAAAATTATCATGACCGATGCAAGCAAGCTTGGTCGCGGCAATCGACGTTCTTTGGAGCTTACGACGCCGAAAGTTTCCGTCGGTGAAAAGCTTCCGATCCTTCCCCGCGCCGTTGAGCGTTCCCGCGGACGATAAAGTGCTTGACAAAGTCAGTAAAAGAACTAAAGTAGAACAAATAACTTTTTGTAAAACGGAGGCTCTTCATGCTGACCCCTAAACAATATAAGCTCCTGCTTTTCATAAATAAGGTCATTAAGGAAACCGGCTGTTCCCCTTCTTTTGATGAGATGAAGGAGGCTGTGGGTTTGAAGTCGAAATCCGGTATCCATGCCTTGATTGAAGCTTTGGAAGAACGCAATTTTATTCGCAAGCTGCCGCATAAGGCTCGTGCTTTGGAGGTGGTGCGCCTGCCGAAGTTGAAGCCGAGTGCGATTATTGAAGAAGAACGCAAAAAAGAGGAAGCCCTGAAAAACGGCATGGTAGAATTGCCGTTATACGGCAAAATTGCCGCCGGAACGCCGATTGAAGCAATCGCCGACGAAAACGATAAAATTTCCGTCCCATACGAGATGGTCAGTCGCGGCCAGTTTTATGCCCTCAACATTGAAGGGGATTCGATGATGGAAGGTGGCATTTTGGACGGTGACACCGTGATTATCCGCAAGGCAGACACCGCCGAAAACGGTGATATTGTTGTCGCGCTGATTGATGAAAGCGAAGCGACGCTGAAAATCTTCAAACGCGACAAGGAAGATGTTTTGCTGATTCCGCAAAATTCGCAATATCAAACGCGGCGCTTTCCGGCTTCGCGGGTAAGGGTACAAGGCATTCTGAGCGGATTGATCCGACGTTATCAATAAGTCAGCGCAAAATCAGATGCAGCTGGCTGCCGTGCGTGATGCCGTAGTCTCCGACCGTTGTTCCGTCGGTCAGTTGCTTCCCGTTATAAATCAAACGCTGCTGGTCAGGAGGGATTCCTTCACTGTCTTGAATTTGCGCCTTGATGTTTTCAATGCTGTCCGAATTGTAGGCACATAAGGAAATAGATTTTCCGGTCAGGGTTTTGAGCGCGAGGATCATTTGACAGCAGCGACGGCAAAGTTCATTGTTGCTTTGCAACAGGACATATGTTCCCGCAGCGGTGCAGCTTGCCTCGGTAGTGGCAGTGGCATAGCCCGCACGGCAGGGCTCGCCGGTGCATTTGAACAATCCCGGACACTCGACCTCCCAACAGGTGCTACCGTGACAATTGCTTATGGTAAAGCCTGTAACGGTTTCCTGTCCGTCGATGCAAGGTTTCAGATTTTGTTTGGCAATGATTTCGTCGCAACTTTCGCCTTGGCATTTATAATAGCCGCTGCAGTCGCCGCATTGCAGTTGCTGTTGCCCCGGCAGGCAGGTAAGGCCGCTCTTGTAGCCCATATCTTCGCAGGCGTCGCAGGCCATGCCGGCGCAACGTGCCAGATTGGAACAGTTTGCTTCCGGGCAGGACTGGATAAATTGTCCGTTTTTGCAACTCAAACTCGCCTTATCCTGATATCCGGCCGATGCCGGGCAGATGTTGCTGCAGGAGTCTTCTCGCGTTCCGCAGCGGGCAAGTTGCGAACAGGTGCTGCGCGGACAGGGGACGGCGTATGTTCCGGCCGGACATTCCGGGTTAAGGGAATATCCCTCCGATTCCGGACAAGTGTCTTGACAGGCGTCACCGTGACATCTGATGTAGTTTCTGCATCCTGCCGTGCAGCTTTCTTCTGTTTGACCGTATTCGCAACTGCGGTTGGCAGTGTATCCTTCCGATTCCGGACATAAGGAACTGCAGTCTAAGGAACGGCAGCGCCCGAAAGAAGAGCAATAAGGGCAGGTTTCGATTTTTTGGTTCTCTGCGCAGTTCAGAGTTGAAATCAGTTGATAACCTCTCGGTCTGCACACCGTGTTGCAGTCACGACAGGCGACGTAGTTCTTGCACCCGCCGACGCTGCACGAGACGGGATAAGTGTTTTCTGCGCAGGAGGTGTTTGCGGTATATCCGGAACAAAGCTGGTCGCAGGTTGCACTCTCGCCTTTGGAGACGGTTGAAGAATAGTTCCACAAATAATCCGGCAGCCAATAAACGCCCGCGGTCTGGTAAGCGCCGGCGGAAAGGGCGACAGGTCTCGGCTCCAAAGATGTGTATGTATGATTATTATGGAAAGTCTCTGTCGTGAAAATTCCTTCCGCTCGGAGCGACTGCATCATTCCGGGCAGCAAGAACAACATGATCAAAGCAAGACTTCGTCTCAGCATGGCCTTTCCTATAATAGGGGAACAAAAACCTGTCTTTTTCCAGTATATATTGTCCTTGCGCAATGGCAAACAAAAGCTGCAACTTAGAATAATCTTATTTGGATTTTGTCAACTTGTTATGAAAGGCGAGTTGTCTATTTTCGCAAATTATACTTTCGGATGATTGAATCTCACGGCGCGAATTCTTACCTCAAGCTTAGGAATAATCATGGGAGAAAGAAAATGCGGAAAATAAGTTTTGTGCTGATTGTGACGCTGCTGCTGTTGGGCTGTGCCACGCCGGCGAAATATGACAAGAGGTTAAACGCGATGATTGGCCAAAGCCGACAAACGCTGATCAAGGACTGGGGACGCCCCAGCGCCTCAAAGATTTTAGCCAACGGCGACGAGGTGATAACTTATACCAAGGCGAACAATGTTTACGTCCCTTCTGAGTTTTATCTCTACAATCAAGGGTTTGAGCCGAGCGAGGACGTTGTTTATTCGCCTTTTATGAACGATTATGACTTTTCTCCTTACGGCCAGACTTTCGGTTATCAGGTGGAATATGTTTGCCAGACGGCTTTCCTGTTGCAAAATGGTCAAATTATCGGCTGGAAGTGGCGCGGCAATGATTGTGTTTCATATTAAAGGAGCGTAACCAATTGTTAACTTATATATGTTCCAATAACCGAAGCGACAAACAAAAAAAATGGGAATATTGGAGCCAATGGGCATTTTGATTGAACTTCAGGCTAAATTGAAACAGTCGGGATTCTGGCTGTTTTCTGCCTTTTTGTTTGTCTATTTCGGGTTTCATACCATTAACGGCGACCGCGGTTTGCTAAAATACCTTTATTTAAAAAAGGAAATCGCCGAAGCCCGCCTGATTTACGAAGGCTATCACCGTCAAAAACAGCATTTGGAAGAAAAAGTGCGCCTGTTGTCCAGTTCCAGCCTGGATCTGGATCTTTTGGACGAACGGGCCCGCGTCGTTCTTAATTACACGGCCGAAGACGAGTTTGTCATTCTTGACAGCAGTGAAAAGAAAGATCCGGGAACGGAGCTTTAAAAGTTAAAGGCTTTCGCCGAAAATTCGCAAAACATTTAACACTGCCGTCGCCATCAGTCCGGCAAAAACATCGTCCAGCATAATCCCCAAAGCACCTTTGAGCTTGCTGTCGGCCCAACTGACTGGCCAGGGTTTGCTGATGTCAAACAAACGAAACAGAAAAAAGCCTAAAAGAAAAAGCACGGGCGATGTGCCGGCGCCGATCAGGGCCAAGCTTTGGCCGCAAACCTCGTCAATGACAATACAGCCGGGATCCTGACGGTTAAGCTGCCGGGCATAGGTGCCGGCAACAAGCAAGCCAAGTGCAAAAACCGCGGCGGCAAAGCCGAGAAGAGCAATTGTCCCGCCCCAATAAACCGCCGCATAGGCAAAGGGTAAGGTGGCCAGAGAGCCGAAGGTTCCCGGCGCTTTGGGCGCCAGGCCGCTGTAAAACCAGGTGGCGGCCAGTTTGGCAAATTCGCCTTTTCTTTTCATGTTAATATCCTTTTATCAACAGTTTTTAATGGGACTTATAGTCGTATAATTCTTACAAAAAACAAGCGCTTATTCGCCGTTTTGGGATAACTTTGCAAAAAATGCTGTATTTTTATAAATTTATTTGCTATACCATAAACACTTCCGGGGCTTTTTTTAAGATCCGGGATCGGATTAACAACTCTGGTCAGGTTTATGAACAAAAAACGGCTTACCAAGAATAAAGATTATTCGGCGTTGTGCGCCGACAAAAAAACTTTTTTTTCTGAAAAAGAAATCATCTTCAGAAGTCGTGGCAGGGCAAAGGTCTTTACCCTCTCTTCCCGGCTGCAGGTGTTTGTGCTCGCTTTGCTGTTTTTCTTAGCGGCGGGGAGCTATTATTCGTATCATCTTTATGATATTTCCGGCAGTATCATTTCTGACAAGGACAAAGAACTGGACGAGACCCGCGACGCTTATGTGAATTTGATGAGCGACGTTTTAGCGTTGCATAAAAAGATCGGTGATGTCGTGGATGCCGGTGGCAAAAAGAACGCCGGCGCCCGAGAGCTTAAAGAATATAAGCGTCAGGCGCTGCTTTTGGAAGACAAGTTCAAACAACTGACGGTCGAAAAGGCATGGGCCAGCGACGATAAAATTAATGAAAAAATGACCCTGAGCGAAGCCATCCTGCAGCGGGATATTGCCGCTTCGGAACGTGACGAGCTTAAAAAGCAGATGAAAGCTATGGAAAGCATCATTGATGACATCAAAGCCGCCGAAATGGAAGTTTTGGAAAAAGTGGAGGCTATTTCCTCTCGCGAAGTCGGAAAAATCAAAAGCGCTTTTACCAGCATAAATGTGCCTCTCAAAAAAAAAGGGCTTTACTTCAACGCTCTGGCCAATAAAAAAACAAGCGCTCAGGGCGGGCCCTATATCCCGGCTCCGCAGACCAAATTGGAAGACAAAAGGCTCAATGCCAAAATTTCCAAGATCTATAAGGATCTTGAGGATCTGAACTATTATCGCGAAGTTGTCAAATACGTGCCGATGGGCAAACCGGTATGGAGCTATTGGCTAACTTCGCAATACGGTACCCGCAGCGATCCGTTTAACGGTCGTCGGGCTTCCCATAAGGGGGTCGATCTCGCCAGCCGTACCGGCAACATCATCAAGGTTAAGGCGCACGGAAAGGTGACCCGCGCCGAATATACCAGTGGCTATGGCAATCTGATTGTTATTGATCATGGCAACGGGTTTCAAACAAAATATGGACATTTAAATAAAATTTATGTAAAAAAAGGTCAAAGGGTTACATTTGATCAGGAAATCGGCGAAGTTGGTTCCACCGGGCGCTCTACCGGTCCCCATCTTCATTATGAAGTCTTGTTTAACGGCAAGGACGTTGACCCGCTACCTTTCATCAAAGCCAAAATTTCTTAAAAAGCGAGGAAGTCATGAAAAAGTTAAAAAGAATGCTTTATCTCAAATTTGCCCGGAAGATGAATCAATCGGCTGCGGCGCCGGTACCGACCATCATCAGCGAAAACACCAAAATCAAGGGTGACGTTATCAGCGAAGGCATTATTCATGTGGATGGCAAAGTTGACGGCGATATTACCTGTTCTGAACTGGTAATCGGTTTGAAGGGAGCCGTTCACGGTGCCGTTAATGTTGGAAACCTGCATTTGTACGGCGTGTTGAACGGAAAAGCCTCCGTTGACAATCTGTTTGTCGCCAAAACGGCTAAACTGATCGGCGATGCGACGCATAATTCCATCGCTATTGAACCCGGCGCTTATATTGACGGTCACTGCATGCGAGCCGGGGCGCCGATTCCGGCGGAACAGGGCAAGCCTGACCTGCTGATTACCAGCACGGCGAAGACAAAAAAATAGTCATGTCCGGAAAAAAAAATGACAGCCGTTTTATCTCGACCGGCCTGGTGGCTCATAACCGCCGGGCTCGTTTCGATTATCAGATCAGTGAAGTTTTTGTCGCCGGATTGGAGCTGACGGGAACGGAAGTCAAGTCTTTGCGCCTTGGTCATGCCAACATCAATGATGCATACGGAATAGAAAAAAACGGCGAATTGTACATGTCGAACATGTTTATTGCCGAATATGCTAATAAAGGCTATGAAAGTCATGCCGAAAAAAGAGATCGCAAGCTGCTTCTGACGGCTAAAGAGATTTCCCGTATTATCAGCGAACTGTCGCGCAAAGGGGCGACTTTGGTGGCCATGCGCCTGTTTTTCAATGATCGCGGCCGCGCTAAACTGGAGATCGGCTTGGCCCGCGGCAAAAAGGAATATGATAAGAGAGAGACAATCAAAGAAAGGGATTGGAACCGCGACAAGCAACGGATTTTGGCACATGCCAATCATTAACGCCGGCGGCCTTCGGGCCGCTTTTTTGGGGCCGTTTTAATCAAAGTCTGAGTTTGAAATGTAAAATTTGGCACGCTATTTGCATAGATACCTTCAAAGTGATTTTTTTAGAAGGTGTCTTATCATGGAAGTTAAAGAAACAAATACACTTGCGGCCTTTCAGGCTTTAACCCGTCCCAATGCGTTGGCTGCCGGCAACGGCGGTGCAACGGTTTTTGCCGGAATGCTTGGCAACGGCGGCAATGATTTGTTGGCGATGATCGGCAACGGAGCCGAAACGGTTACACAGCCGCAGAATAAAAAAGCGGACGTTTCTTCCTCTTCTGCACCAGAAAATGATAAAACGCCGAAAAAAACGGATAAAAAACCGCTTGCCAAAAAAGCCGAACGCGAAGCGCCGACACGCAAAAAAGAGCTTCCCGCGGCAGACGATGTCCAAGCGGCACCGCTCAAAAACGACTTGCCGGTCAAAACGGAAGCGCCTCTGCCCGGCGAAAGCATGGTAAATCTGCCGACCGAGGCAGCGGCTCCTGCTGCGACGGAAGTTCCCGTTGTTCAGTTGGGGGGAGAGGCCGTAGCGGCTTCGGATCTTCCTGCTATGGAGCAAGTGATGGTTTATAATCCTGCTGACGGCAGTTTTACGCCGATGTCCGGTCAGGAACTGGCAACGGCTTTGTCCGGAACGCAGGCGCAGGTTTTCCCTGTGCTCAATAATGAAGGAAAGCTTCCGGCCGTTGTGGTGGTTAATCCTGATTTGCCGCAAAACGAGGCTGTGGTTTCTGCCATGGGAGTTCCTGCCGCTGATGTTTCGGCGGAAGGACAACTTGAGCTGCCGGGATTTGTTCCCGCGGCCGAAAACGAAACAGTTCAGATGGCGCCGCAGTTTAAAGCCGCAAATCATGAAATGGCCGAAAACAAAGCCGCGGATCGTTCCATGCCTGTCTTGGAAGAGGAAGGGGCCGGCGTTCTGGAAAACTTGGCGGCGGAACAGCATCTTAAAATTCAGGTGACCGCCAAAGAGGAAAAAATTGCCTACCATAATTCGACGGATCTGCTGCGCAATCGCATTGCCGTTGACCAGGCGGTGGTTGACGCCGAAGCTCAAGGTGCCGATTCTTCCGTTGCCGCAGGCAATGGCAAACCGGTGCAGAGCACGGTTCAAAATCATCCGGCGCCGATCTTGAATCAAAACAATGCCGCGACTTTGGCCGCAGCGGCAAATGCAAATGCGGCGACCCCGTTGCCGACAGCTGCCGCTGCTTCTTCGGCTTCTTCTGCCGTGTCGGCGGTCTCCGCCGTCGGCGAAGCCTCTTCCTCGGCATCGGCCTTGGCCTCTTCGGCCTCGGCTTCCGGCAGCGAATTTGTTGCCAATGCCAAAGCGGAAGCGGCCATGAAAAACGAGGCCTCTTTCCGTGACCTTTACAAAGGAATGAGCAAGGAGGTTATGGAGCAGGTAAAGGTTAATATCACCAAGTCCGCAGTCAAAGGGGTAGATAAGATTGACATTCAGTTGAAACCCGAAGACCTCGGCCATATCGAAATCAAAATGCAGCTTAAAAACGGCAAACTGCAGGCGCATATCATCTCCAGCCGTCCCGAAACCATGGAGATCCTGCAAAAAGAAGTTCAGACTTTGGAAAAAGCCTTTAACGAGGCCGGATTCCAAACGGAAGACGGCAGCCTGAGTTTCAGTTTCCGCGGAGACGGACAGGCTAACCAGAATCAGGATTCCAACGCTGAACTGCGCAATTTCATCGGCCGCGTGTTTGAACGCGAAGCCAATAGTGAACTCTTGAACGAGGCCAACCAGAATGATGTCTGGACCGCTGAAACCGGCCTCAACATAAGGGTTTAGCAAAGGAGAAAAAACATGAGCGATGTCAATACCGTAAACGGCTATGCTTCTGCCAATGCTTACAGCTCCGGAAACACCTACAGTTCAAGCCAGCAGCTGTCGGCGGATATGAACACTTTTTTAACGCTGTTAACCACGCAGTTGAAATATCAGGATCCTCTGGATCCGATGGATACGGCTGAGTTTACCAACCAGTTGGTGCAATATTCCAGTGTCGAGCAGGCAATCCAGACCAACAGCAAGCTGGATACCCTTATGACCATGGGAATGGCCAACCTTGGCGCTCAGGCAGTTTCCTACATTGGCAAAACGGCCCAAGTATTGGGTGATGTGATGCCGCTTGACGGCGGCAAAGCCAAGGCCACTTATACCCTGGACAAAGACGTAACCTCGGCGGTGATTACCGTCAAGGACATGAACGGCAAGATCGTTTACAGCGAACAGGGAAAGATTACCGCCGGAACCCATGATTTTACCTGGGACGGCAAAGACGCCGACGGCAATCAGTTAGAAGACGGTGCCTACCAAATCGTAGTGACCACCAATGTTCCGACCGGTGAGACTTCGGCAACCGTCACCACTACCGTCTTTGGTAAGGTGACCGGCGTGGCAAGCGACTCTAACGGCGTTTACGTCGGTTTGGGCGATGCCGTGACCGCCAACCTAGGCGATATCCTGACGGTTCGCAACGACGATTACTTTGACAAGATCGAGAAGCCCAGTCCCGATCCCGAGCCTGGCGAAGGTGAGGAAGACGGCTCCGAAACAACCCCTCCCGAAGAAGAGGGCGAAAGCAAAACAGTATAGCTGCTAAGAAATAGCAGTTAGAAAACAAAGAAACTTTAGGAGATAGAAAATGAGTATTTTTGGTGCAATGCAATCGGGTATTTCAGGCTTGGCCGCCCAGTCCAGCGCGATGGGTGCCATCTCTGACAATATCTCAAACGTCAATACCATTGGTTACAAAAATAACTCGGTCGCCTTTCAGACCTTGGTAACCAAACAAACCAGCAGCAACTCTTATTCCCCGGGCGGCGTTCAGCCGGTCTCTAAACAGACGATCAATGCTCAGGGGCTGCTTGCTGCCAACTCTTCTTCCACGGCGATGGCCATCAGCGGCAACGGTTACTTTGTCGTCAATCAGGCGGCCAATCCCGGCGAAGGAGACATGTGGGCCTATACCCGCGCCGGCGACTTTGATGTCGACAATAACGGCTATCTGAAGAATACCGGCGGCTTTTATGCGCAGGGCTGGTCTTTGTTGCCTTGGGACGGAAATCCCAATGCCACGGTGGTAAACGTCGGCGGCGTCAATTACATGAAGGCTTATTATGATGCCAGCGGAAAGACGGTTTATATTAACGATAACATTATTGACAGCCGCAACCTGCGTCCGATCAACCTGTCCAACATCGGCGGTACGGCCACGCCGACCCAGCAGCTGAGCTTTGGGGCCAACCTGCCGTCCAGCGATTCTATTTTTGATCCGCTGAATCCCAGCGCCGGAGGACGTCAAAAGGTTTCTGCCCTGATTTATGACAGCTTGGGCAATGCCAGCAACCTCAGCCTGACTTATACCAAAACCAGCTCCAACGGTTGGTCCATGGCTTCGTCGGTACCGAGCGGTGCTGCCAATATGACGCTCTACGGCAGTCGCGAAAAAACCGACGGCGGCACGGCTGATGTCTACTATGCGGCCGGTCAACTTGAATTTTCGTCAATTCCGCAAAACGGATCTCAGATTTCGATTACCGATGCCGGAACCAATACGAAATACAATTTCATCTTTACCAACGGAACGGCGACGATTCCCGCGGACGATCCCGATGGCAACCCGGCTGTTAAGAATATTGCGGTCAGCATCAACACCGCGGACGGCATTATTTCGACCAGCGATTTTACCAACGCTTTCCAAAAGGCCATTGCCGAGAACATGCCTTCGGCCAAACGTTTCACTGCCGACGGCAATAAAATCAGCATTGTCCAGTCGGTTACTGGATCAGAACTGACGATTGACGCCAGCAAGACCTTGTCTTGTATACAGTCGGCGGTCAATCCGGCCGAAGATACGGGAATCCCGACCGGTATCTTTACCATTCCGCAAATTGACAATGACATCAAAAACGCCGCCCGGATGGACTTCAGGTCGACAGATCTGGCAGATTATGCCGGCAAAAGCATCAAAATCGACGGTAAGACCTTCACGTTTACCAATAATGGCAATCCGGCGGTAAACGATCCGGAGATTGCGGTAAACATTGCCGATGCCATTACCGATGCGCCGACCAATACCAAAGTCGATCCGACGAAAGTGGCCTCTTTGTTCGGTGATGTCGTTAAAGGAAACGTTACCGAACCGGAACGCTTTGTTGTCAGCGGCTCCAGCTTGGAGATCGTTCCCAGTTCTTCCGGTGGAACAATTAACATCGACACCACGGGAATTGGAGCCGATACCATTACCGGGGTAATCCGCAACACGACCTTCACGCCTGAAGGTGAGATAGCCTCTTCTTCCTGGATCTCCATTTCCAATACGAACGCCAATTTGGCCAACAGCTTCTTGGTGAACGATACGGAAATCGAACAGGGATCCATCGTTCCGGCTGTTCGCTTTAATGCCGACGGAACGCCCAAATACTTCTATGTCGACGAAATGGAGATTGAATGGGCCAACGGCGCCGAGAACATGAGCGGTCAGGAAAATGAAGGAACCCGTATTTCCCTGGGAATGGGCAATGTCGGAACCAACGACGGCCTGACCTCTTTGTCGGGAAGCTTCACCACCAGCTACATCAAGCAGGACGGTGCCAAGTTCGGTAGCTATGCCGGCGTCAGCATTGACGAAAACGGTGTCGTGACCGCTTTGTTTGACAACGGAGAGACCAAACCGATCGCCATTCTGCCTTTGGCAACCTTCTCCAACCCCAACGGCTTGTCGGCCCTGACCGGCAACTCCTGGATTGAAACCGACTATTCCGGACAGGCCTTGCTCAAACAGGCCGGAACCAACGGTGCCGGAGAAATCGCTTCCAACTCTTTGGAACAGTCCAACGTTGATCTGGCAACCGAGTTTTCGAACATGATCGTCACCCAGCGGGCTTATTCCGCCGCAACCAAGATCATCACCACGGCTGACGAAATGCTCGACGAATTAACCCGGATGACCTAGTTTCTTGACGCTTAACCTTATTATTTTGAGCATTTGGCCCGGATCCAGAAGGAGGAAGGGCCGCTTCCTAAAGTTCGCCCCGCCGTTTCGGCGGGGTTTTTTAGTGGCACGGCTGTGGATATTGTAAAATAAGGTTTTCTAAAAAGACAAAATTGGTTTAGATATAAAAATGGGGAAAAAAATAAGATATTTCTTACGAGGAATTGGGGAAACGTGAACAATATTTTGCAAAGTCTCAAAAACTTGTCGCCGGGACGCCTGGTGTCAATCGCTGCGATCATCATCTTCCTGATCAGCTTCTTTGTCTATGTCGCTATGAAAATGAGTTCGACTGAATATGCCGTGCTCTATACGGATCTGGAATTGGAAGACGCCAAACAAATCGTCAATCGCCTCGAGACGGCCAATGTCAAATATCGTCTGTCCAAAAACGGAACGGAAATTCAGGTTCCTGCCGCAGACGTCAATAAATTGCGCGTTGATACCGCCGAGCTTGCCTTGGCTTCAAGCGGCGCTAATGTCGGTTATGAAATTTTTGACAATACCGATGCGCTGGGGTCGACCAATTTCGTACAAAACGTCAATTTGGTCCGTGCTTTGGAAGGCGAACTTTCCCGAACGATTCGCTCTGTCGATAACATAAAGTCTGCAAGAGTGCATTTGGTCATGCCCAAACGCGAAATGTTTTCGCGCGAGGAACAGCCCCCATCAGCGTCTGTTATCATCAAAACCAAAAACGGCAAGCTCGACTTGCAGGAAATCCAGTCGATTCAAAAGCTGGTCGCTGCCGCCGTTCCCAAGTTGGAAGTCAAAAACGTGGCGATCGTCGACAGTTCCGGCAATCTGCTGACCAACAATTATGAGGACGAGCAGACTTTAAGTAACGCCACTAACGAAATGTTGCGTTTGGAGCAAGAACGCAAGATGGCCGCCAAAGTACAAAATCTGTTGGAAAAAACCGTCGGGCCCGGCAAAGCCCAGGCGCAGGTCAATATAGACATGGATTTTGACCAGGTTGTAACCAACGAGGAAATTTATGATCCCGACAGCCAGGTGGTGCGCTCGCAGGCGACAGTAACCGAAGAAGGAAGTTCAAATGCGCGCGAACAAGGCGTTACCGTGGCGCAGAATATTCCCAACGGTGATACCGTCACTTCTGCGCCCGGCGTTTTCAACCAAAATGCCCGAACGGAAGAAACAATTAATTATGAAATTTCCAAAGTGGTCCGTAACAAAGTAAAAAACACCGGCACGATCAGACGTTTGTCGGTGGCGGTCATGGTTGACGGCATTTATGAGAAAGACGCCGAGGGAAAAATGGTCTACCGTAACCGTACGGCCGAGGAAATGGAGCAGATTTCGGCCTTGGTCAAATCTGCCGTCGGTTATGATGCCAATCGCGGCGATATGGTGGAAGTGGAGAACATGCGCTTTGCTGCCATTGAGGAGCCGATGCTTGATGCGGAAGAAATTTTGATCATGGGCTTCACCAAGGCGGAATTAATTCGAATTGCCGAAGGGCTGGGTGTTGCAATCGTGGCGATTTTGGTTATCTTATTGGTGATTCGTCCGCTGATCAACAATGCTTTTGATACGACGGCTTCCGGCGAAGGACGTCTTTTGGGAGACAGCTCGGAGGATGACAATTTGCTGCTTTCCAATTTCTTGAATGATGATGATTCCGGTGTTGACGAATTGATTAACATGAACAAGGTAGACGGCCGGGTGAAAGTCTCCTCATTGAAGAAAATCAATGATTTGGTGGAAAAGAATCCCGACGCCGCCGTCAATATTATCCGCAGCTGGCTGTATAACAACGAAGCTTAACAGGTTGGAACGAAGATGAAGCAAAATGTAATAGATGATTATAATTTGATTTCCGGTCAGCAGAAAGCCGCGATTTTAATGCTTTCTCTCGACGAGGAGCGTTCTTCGTCGCTGTTTGCGCTGATGGATGACGAGGAAATTAAAGAACTTTCGGTCATCATGGCCAGTTTGGGAAAAATCAACTCCAGCGTTGTCGAGCAGTTATTTGCCGAGTTTACCGACCGGCTGTCTAACACCGGAACCCTGATCGGAACTTATGAAAGCACCGAACGCCTGCTGGCCAAAGCGCTGGACAAGGATCGCGTTTCAGTGATTATGGAAGAAATCCGCGGCCCGGCCGGCCGAACCATGTGGGACAAATTGGGCAATGTGAACGAGCACGTGCTGGCCAATTATCTTAAAAACGAATATCCGCAGACCATCGCCGTCATTCTTTCCAAAATCAAGGCAGAACATGCAGCCAAAGTGATTGCTTTGTTTCCCGAAAATTTTGCCATGGAGATCGTGATGCGTATGCTGCGGATGGATTCCGTGCAGAAAGAAGTGTTGGACGGCTTGGAAAAAACCTTGCGCAAAGAGTTTATGTCAAACCTTTCCAAATCCACCCGCCGCGATTCTCATGAGCTGATTGCCGATATTTTCAATTCCTTGGACCGCAATACCGAGAGCCGCTTTATGGAGGCTTTGGAGGAGCGCAACCGTGAATCGGCCGAACGCGTGAAGTCTTTGATGTTTACTTTTGAGGACCTTATTCGGGTGGACGCTCAGGGAATCCAAGTCTTGCTGCGCAATGTCGATAAGGACAAACTGGCTATCGCTTTGAAGGGTGCTTCCGAAACGATTAAGGATCTGTTCTTTAACAACATGTCCTCCCGTGCCGGCAAGATCATCAAAGAAGACATGGAGGCCATGGGACCCGTCCGCCTGCGCGATGTGGAAGAAGCCCAGCAATATATCGTCACCTCAACCAAGGAATTGGCCAACTCCGGTGAAATTGTCATCAGCGAGGGCAAAGAGAATGACGAGCTTATTTATTAGGGCGGCAAGGCAAACGGAAAATGGCGGATTTTCAAAAATTTATGTTTGATAATTTTGTGATCGAGTGTGAAGACGATCATTGTCAGCCCGTGGCGCTTGAACCGGTCGGCGAACCTGAATTGTCTTCGCCTCCGGCGGCGGAAAATGAACCGCAGACGGCAGAATTTGAAGAAATTCCCGCAACAGAGCCGGAACCGGAGCCTGTCAAAAACTACAACGAAGCCGAACTGGCCGAAAAAGTCAAACAAGCCGAAGAAGCCGCTTATGAAAAGGGGTTTAAGTCGGCGCAACAGGGATTGGAGGCTAAAACCGTCGCTTTGCTGGAGGCGGTTAATTCGCAGCTGACTTTGCTGGTGGCCGGTGCCGGAGAAGAAAGCAAGGAAAAAGACAAGGAGGTCTTGACCTTGGCCAAAGCCGTCATTCGCGGAATCTTCCCGACGATGGAAGAAGAATATGCGACGGCGTCAATCCAAAAGTTTTTGGAAGATAATTTTCCCTCGTTCAAAAAGGAAAGTTCTTTGGCTTTTTACTTTAATCCGGAGGTCATCGGTGATGTCAAGGACTGTTTGGCGCGCTTGGCGAACATAAACGATTATGAAGGGAAGATTTCCTTGCATAAAGACGCCGCTTTGGGACTGAGCGACTGCCGGGTCGAATGGAAAAACGGTGGTTTGGAGCGTGATGGCCACAAAATGCTTGAAAAAGTCGATAAACTGCTTGAAGAATAGGCGCTAAAACTTTAAGCTTAAAGCTGTGATTGGGGAGTAAACAAATGGATAAAAATTTAGAATTAGACGAGATGAACGAAAGCTCGATTTTGGATGACGAGCCGGTTCTTAAAAAAGAAAACGGCAATGACGACTTTGATATTCCGAGCTCTACCAGCGACCTTGAAGCGGTTTATGACATCCCGGTAAAAGTGTCGGCCATCTTGGGCAAAACGCAAATGAAGGTGTCGCAGCTGATGAAGCTCAACAAAGGCGCCATCATTGAGCTGGATCGAAAAGTCGGCGAAGCGATTGATATTTATGTAAACAATAATCTGGTTGCCCGCGGAGAAGTCGTGGTCGTGGACGAAAAACTCGGTATCACCATGACCGAAATCGTCAAAAACGCCAATAAATAAGAGTTAGAGTGGGGAAGACGGGGAAATGGAGCTCTTGATCGTTGGAACATTAGACGGACAAATCGGCGCGGCCAGTAAAATCGCCATCGCGCAGGGAGGTCACGTCTCGGTAGCCGATTCCGTTGAAAAGGCTTTGGAGGTTCTGCGCTCGGGAAAATCTGTCGAGTTGGTGATGATCGATGTCAAGCTCGACATCTACAAGTTTATTTCCTCTCTTGAAGCAGAGCGGATCAATGTTTTGGTCGTAGCCTGCGGCGTGGCAAACGATCCTTCCCTGGCCGTCAAGGCAATCAAGGCCGGCGCCAAAGAGTATATCCCCCTGCCGCCGGATCCCGAATTGATCGGCGCCGTTTTGGCCGCCGCAACCCGTGAAAACCACGCCCTGATCTACGGTGACAAAAAAACCGAAGCCATTTTGAAGCTGGCCAAGCAAATTGCCCCTTCCGAAGCCAGTGTGCTGTTGACTGGTGCTTCCGGAACGGGTAAGGAAATTTTTTCGCGCTTTATACATGATAATTCCAAACGCGCCAACAAAAAGTTTGTGGCCGTCAATTGTGCCGCCATCCCCGAAACCTTGTTGGAGTCGGAACTTTTCGGCTATGAAAAAGGTGCCTTTACCGGTGCTGTTTCTCGGCGGATCGGCAAATTTGAAGAAGCTTCCGAAGGTACGCTGCTGCTTGATGAAATCTCGGAAATGGACATTCGCATTCAGGCTAAGCTTCTGCGCGCCATTCAAGAAAAGGAAATCGACCGCATCGGCGGCAAGGCTCCGATCAAGGTCAACACCCGCATTATTGCCACTTCCAACCGCAATTTGGACGAGGCGGTGAAAAACGGTACTTTCCGTCAGGACTTGTATTTCCGTTTGAACGTGGTGAATATCAATATTCCTGATTTGAAAGACCGTCCCGGCGATATTCCTGTCTTGGCCAAACATTTTGTAAAAAAATATTCCGAAATGAACGATCTGCCGATGAAAAATATTTCCGCCGCGGCAGAGAAGCAATTGCTCAATTACCTCTGGCCGGGAAATGTCCGTGAACTGGAAAACACCATGCACCGCGCCGTGTTGTTAAGCGGCGGAGAGGAAATCGGTCCTGAGGCGCTGATGTTTACCGATCCCTCGGCGGTGATTGCGCCGATTGAACCGGTTGCGGAAGCGGCACCGACTTCCATGGTGGGGCAAACCGTTGCCGGCATGGAGCGTAACCTGATCATCGATACGGTCCGGCATACAATGGGCAATCGGACGTTGGCCGCCAGCATTTTGGGAATTTCCATTCGCACGCTGCGTAACAAGTTGAAACAATACCAGGAGGAGGGATACGAACTCCCCCGCCTTGAGGACTGAAAATAAATGGCCAAACAACCGCAAAACGTCAACAATGTCTTCGGTGGCAATTCTTTCAAAGAAGTGCTGGCCAATGCCACGCGCCGCGGAGACATTTTCTTTGCCCTGGCCATTATTTTGATGTTGGTCATCTTGATCATGCCGATGCCGGCATGGTTGTTAGATATTGCCTTGGCTTTTTCCATTACCTTGGCTTGCCTGGTGCTGATGACCGCCATTTTTATTGAAAAACCGACGCAGTTCAGCGCCTTTCCTTTGGTCTTGCTGATTACGACCATGTACCGCCTGTCTTTGAACTTGGCCTCGACGCGCTTGATCTTGGCCCGTGGTTATATGGGGCCGGATGCCGCCGGTGAAGTCATTAAAGCGTTCGGCGACTTCATCATGGGCAATAATTTTGTGATCGGCGTAATTGTGTTTGCCATCTTGGTCTTGGTCAATTTTGTGGTGATCACCAAGGGGTCCGGCCGAATTGCCGAAGTGGCTGCCCGTTTTGCCTTGGATGCCATGCCCGGAAAGCAAATGGCCATTGACGCCGATCTTTCTTCTGGGCTTATCAATGAGGACGAAGCCAGGGCACGCCGCGAAGAGTTGTCCAAAGAAAGCTCTTTTTACGGCGCTATGGACGGTGCTTCAAAATTTGTTCGCGGCGACGCCATTGCCGGCTTGATCATTACCTTTATCAACATTGTGGCCGGTATCATCGTCGGCATGGCGCAAAACGGCATGAGCTTCAAGGCCGCCGGCGAGACCTATATTCGCCTGACAGTCGGCGACGGGTTGGTTTCCCAGGTCCCGGCGCTGATTATTTCCGTGGCGGCCGGTATTCTGGTTTCCAAAGCCGGCATGACCGATTCGACCGACAAAGTCCTCTTCGCTCAGGTCAGCAATTATCCGAAAGCGCTGGGCATGAGCGCTTTTATGGCCTTGTCCATGGGCATGCTGCCGGGAACGCCGTTTTTGCCGTTTTTGCTTTTGGCGCTGTTGACTGGTACCTCCGCCTATTATCTTGATAAACATCAAAAGGCGGCGATGGCCAAGGCGCAGGAGGTTCTGGAGCAAGAGGAGAAGCAAGGAAAAGCTGCCAAGGCGGCCGACGAGCCGATTGCTAACGCTTTGCGTGTCGACTTGATCCGTTTGGAAATCGGCTATGGCTTGTTGCCTCTGATCAATGAGGAAACCAACAAAAAGCTGACGGATCAGATCAAGGCGTTGCGGCGGGCGCTGGCCTCGGAACTCGGCTTTGTCATGCCTTCAATCCGTATTCAGGACAACATGCAGTTGGAAGCCAACGAATATCATATTTACATTAAGGAAGTTCTGACCGGAAAAGGCGAACTGCGCCCGACCCAACTGTTGGTAATGGATCCGCGCGGCGAGCCGATCACTTTACCCGGAGAACATACGTTTGAACCGACCTTTGGCTTAAAAGCCATGTGGGTGGATCAGTCTTATCGGGAAGAAGCCATGTTTCGCGGCTATACGGTGGTGGATCCGGCGACGGTTGTCACGACCCATATTACCGAGCTGGTCAAAGACAATATGCCGGAACTGCTGTCTTATGCCGAAACGCAGAAGTTACTGGATGAACTGGATAAAGAACACCAGAAGCTCATCAAGGAGCTCATCCCCGGCAAAATCAGCCTCGGTGCCGTTCAGCGGATATTGCAAAATCTGTTGCAGGAGCGGGTTTCGATTCGCGATCTTCCGACGATTTTGGAAGGCATTTCCGAGGCCATTGCCTCAACCCGTAGCCTGATGAGCATAACAGAGCATGTGCGGTCGCGTTTGTCGCGTCAGTTGTCCAGCGCTTATGCCAACGAATTCGGCGTTATTTCTTTGGTGACCTTATCTCCAGAATGGGAGCATAATTTTGCCGAGTCGATTGTCGGTGAGGGGGATGATCGCCAGTTGGCCATGGCGCCTTCCGCTTTGCAGAATTTCATTACCAAAGTGCGCAATACGCTGGAAGAACTGGCGGTTAAAGGAGAAAACGCCGTCTTGCTGACCAGTCCGGCCATTCGTCCTTTCGTCCGTTCGATTATTGAACGCTTCCGCCCGATGACGGTCGTGATGAGTCAAAACGAAATCCACCCGAAAGCCAAGATCAAAACCGTCGGCCAGATATAGGGGGCTAAGCCGTGAGGATCAAAAAATTCATTGCCGCTAATATCAACGAAGCCATGCAGATGGTTCGCCATGAGCTTGGACCGGACGCGATCATCATTTCCAATGACAATTTCAGCGGCGAAATCCATCTGACGGCGGCACTGGAAGAAAAAAACGACTTTTATTTTGATGAAAACGAGGCGCTGAAGGAGCCTTCCCGTTTTGACGATTCGTTGTTGCGCGAATGTTTGGACTATCATGGCGTGGTTGCACCGGTTAAAGACAAGATTTTGGCGGAGGTCCGCTCAGTTCAGCGCCAAAGCGGCCGTTTGAACGATCGGGAGCTTTTGGAAGCAGCTCTGAACAATTTGTTTGTGTTTGCAGATGTTTTGGATTTATCTCAGCCGCTGAAAATGTTCATGGGCACGCCGGGAGCCGGCAAATCGACGGCTATTGCCAAAACCGCGGCTCAGGCACGCTTTAGGGGGATCAGTTCGGCCATCGTCAGCACGGATAACCTGCGCGCCGGCGCCAATAAGCAGTTGGAAGCCTTTGCCAAGATCCTTGAGCAGGATTTTTTCTTTTGCAAAGATCCTCGGACGCTCTATGAATTGACGACGGAAATACGCGGCAAGTATCAGCTGATTTTAATCGATACGCCGGGCGTCAATCCTTTTGTAGCAGAGGAGTTGCGCCGTCTCAGCCAATTGGCCGAAGCGGTAAAAAGTTGCCAGATTTTGACCATGGACGGCGGCAAAAACGCCTTTGAAGCCGTGGAAGTGGCGGAAAATTTTGCCGATATTGGCGTAAGTTGCCTGCTGCCGACCCGGCTTGACCTGACCCGGCGCATCGGCGCGGTTTTGTCGGCGGCGGCCTGTTGCCGGCTTGAATTTTGTGCAGCCGGCGTCAGTGCTTCGATTGCGGCCGGTCTTGCGCCTGTTGACGCTCCGTCTTTGGCCCGTTTGGTTTTGGCCTGAGGCATATTTATGAGGATGTAACGATATGGAAAACAGAGAAGAATTAAAACTTGCTCCCCGTGCCCCGCTTTCCCGCAGCGCGCGTAAAGGCCGCAACATGATCGCCATTGCTTCAGGCAAAGGCGGTGTCGGTAAGACCTGGTTTTCTGTTACTCTGGCGCATGCATTAAGCGGTTTTCGCCAAAAAACGCTGCTGTTTGACGGCGATTTGGGCTTGGCTAATGTCGATATTCAGCTCGGCCTGATGGTCAAATATGATTTGGGCAGCGTCATTTCCGGTGCCATGACGTTGAATCAGATCGTGCATCATTGCGACAAGACGCGTTTTGACGTTATTGCCGGCCGTTCGGGATCTGCCGGTTTGGCTTCACTTCCGGTCGGCCGCCTGCAGATTTTGGGAGAAGATCTGAATCTCTTGGCCGCGGCTTATGACAAGATTATTCTTGACATGGGCGCCGGTGTTGAAAAACCGGTGCGCATCCTCTCGGGCATGGCGGAAAAAATTATTGTCGTCTGTACCGATGAACCGACCTCTTTGACCGACGCTTATGCCTTTATCAAGATCATGACCTTGCAATACCCGAAATCCGACATAAATATTGTCATTAACCAGGCCAATTCCTTGCGAGAGGGGCAAAGGACTTATGACACGCTGTTAAAGGCCTGCATGAGCTTTTTGAAGATTTCTCCGCCCTTGCTGGGAATTGTCCGCCGCGATACTCGCGTTCGTGACGCCATTCGTAACCAAACGTCCGTCATCAGCCGTTATCCGACTTCCGAAGCGGCCGAAGACGTGATTGCCATAGCCCGAAAGCTTTTGTCTGATGGTTGACATCATTCCCCCTTTGAACAGCTTGCCGCCAGAGTCTTTGCCCGGAGACAAAATTGTTGTCGGCGAGATAAGCGCTTTACCGCCGACGGCGCCGTCCTTCAAGCCCGGGGATAACATGCTGCTGAATTTTCTGTTGGAAAATGACGCTCTGAGCTTCAAAGCTTCTTTGCAGATCAATAAGGACGGGGAGGGAAGCGAGATCCCCCTGACGCTTAAACTGGATCAAAACTTGCGCTTGCCTGTCGGGGAAAAACTGCCGGTTTTGGCCCGAGTGGTTAAAAACGAAGACGGCGTTTTAAGCTTCCGTTTGACCAATATCAACAATCAAAAGCCCTCCGCTTTTTTGGCACCTGCCGCTGCCGGAGAGGCAAAGCCGTCTTTGCCGCCGCTGCTGATTCAAACCAACGAAAGTTTTAAGGCGCTTTCGCTCTCGCCGTTGCCTTTGGCCAAAGCGCTCGATTCTTTGGCTGCGGCCGTAAAACTTCCTCTCCCGGTCAGGAAAGCCTTAAGCGCCCAGTGGCAAGATTGGCAATTGCCGATCAGTCCCAAGGCCGTCGTTTCGGCAACAATACCGGCGGATAATCCGTCGTTGCCGGGGCAGATTAAACAGCTGATGAATGATTTCGCCGCTTCTCCGTTGGCCGAAAACGCGTCGCCGGCGGCAGTCAGAGGTTTGGCCGTGCAAATTCATGAGGCGTTGCAAAGTCTTGGCGGACAGACATTGCTTGCCGATTTTCCCGAAGAAACGGTTCCTTTGTTGCAGACTTCTTTAGGCAAAACGGTGGCGGAGGTCCCGGTCAAATTGCCTCCCGGACAGCGCCTGCTGTTGGAGATTTCCCCCTTGCCCGAGCTGAAGCCGATGGCAGAGATGCCGCTGGAGGGGCTTCTCAATTCCGAAAGGTTGTTGCAACAGTTAAAACCGTTGTCTTCGCTTTTTGAGGCGGTGTTAAAACCGGCGGAACATAACATTTCTTCTGCCGATGCTTCCTTATGGAAGCAATTGACGGCGCCGCTTCCGGCAGCGGAAAATACGACACTTTTGGGACATTTGGCATCCAAGATTCCGGCCCCGGGGCCTGATATGCTGCTTAATTTGCATCAATTTGCCAAAGCAGCCGCCTCCGACGATTTGTCTGCTTGGCTCGGCAAGGAATTGTTGCAAGAATTGGGGCAAAAGGGAAGCTCTGGGCAGGAGGTTTTGCTGCGGCTGAGCGACTTTTTGACGACGGCGCACCGCGAGGGACCAACTTGGCGCGTGATTGAGATTCCCTTTTTCGGCGGGGAAGGGCTGAGCAAGATTCGCCTTGCCGTCAAGAAAAACGACGGAGAAGACGAACGTCGTCCTGGTCGGAACAAAGGAAAAGGCGGTACGCGTTTTATTGTCGACACCAGCTTTTCCCGTTTGGGCAAATTTCAGTTTGACGGTTTCAGCGTACCGGTCGAACGGCGCTTTGATCTCATTGTCCGCACCGGGAAAGAGCTCGGGGAAGACTTGGCCGCCAACATCTTCCGTTTATTCAAACAGACGCTGCACGATGTTGATTTTGTCGGAACGATTAATCTGAATGTTAAGGAAAAATTCATTAAAGTCGTTGAAGATGAAAAAAACGAATGCCTTGCGGAAGGAATTTACATATGAGCGCCGAACAAATGTCATCAGATCCCCTTGGTTACTATGCTGCCCTTGGGGTCGCAGTTTACGCTTCTGCCAAAGAGATCCGGCAGAGTTATCGGGATTTGGCCAAACGGCTGCATCCCGATCATAATCCCGGATCGGAAGCTTTGGAGCTTTTTCAGAAGCTCTCCGTGGCGCATGATATTTTGAAAGACGAGAAAAAACGTCTGACTTATGACCTTTTGGCGCGTGTTTACCCGGCGTCGCGTTTTCCCGAAATGTTTGCGCTCAAGGTTTATAAGAGCTCCGGGGGAAAAGCGGAGGTCGATCTGCGAAGCGTCAACCTGCGGCGGTTAACCGGACGCCTGCTGCAGTTCGACTTGCGGGAGAGCAAGGAAGTCTGTACCTATGGCGAAGCTCTGCGCCTGGAATTTAAAACCTCGTTATGGAATTGGCTTCTCGGCTGGTGGAGTCCGGGGAGCTTTGTACGGACGCCTGCTGTCTTGTGGCATAATTATACAAGTCTCTACAGTAGGGAAGACAACCTGCGCCTTTTGGTTCATAATGCTTTGGCTTATGATCAGGAGGGGAACAAGACGGCGGCGGCACAGTCGGCGATGTTGGCCTCTCTTTTTGCCGGAAAAGAGGAGAAGGCCTTGCTGCAGCAGTTCTTACATCAATTGGGTGTTTCGGCAGCCTTGCCGCGTCCGCAGCCGTGGAACTGGCGACGTCTGCGCCTGGTGCAGCTTGTTTTTCCCTTGCTGCTGTTGGCTGGCGTCTTTTTTCCTTATTCTTCAAAGTTTGTAACCGAAGCGGAGTTGATGCGTTACTTTTCTGACAAAAAGGAAATAACCTATTATCAGGAGGTCGATTTTCATGAGCGCGGTACCGGCGTGGATGACATGGTGGTGGCCAAGATACTCAATATTCCGGTAGACCGCGGCGACCGCAAGCAGCTGTATCACCTTCAAACCACGGAAAAAGTGATGTACGGGCCCTCGGACGATTTTGACGTTTTGGAAACGGTTGCCGCCGGAACCACCGTGCGTTTAACCGGCATCAGCCCTGACGAGATTTGGGCCAGAGTTATGCTTGACAGTGGCGATATGGGCTTTGTCCGCAAAGAACACCTTGCTCCCGGGATAGGCAATGAAATCCCCGAGTTCAGCCGGATTTATGAACCGTAAGCCGCGTTTTTTACCCCGAAAATAAAAAACTTAATAAAAAAGATTGATTTTTGTCCATTTTGGGAATAAGCTAATTCATGCTTTAATATTATTGAGATAATTAAAAATTTTTTATTATGTTATGTCTAACCGGATCTTGATAATATTGCGTTTTTAAGTACAAACCTATTAAAAATTAATATTATGGATGAAAGAAGAATTCCCGAGTACAAGCTGCTGCAGTATTTCAAGCCATTCCGCGTCGGAGAAGTTTATCGCTGCAGGATTGCAAACATTTCTCCTTGTGACATGTGTTGTTCAAATCCCGGCGGCGGATGGATCTTTATTCCGCTGACCAGTGCTTCCGTTTCCTTGTTGATGGATTTTAGGGAGCATTTTAAAGAAGGGGATGAGGTCGTGGTTGAAGTCACGGAAATAAAAGACGGCCGCGTTGAAGGAAAACTGGCGCAGCCGGTGCCCGGCGCTCAAAAGAAATATAAAGTCGGAGACCAAATTGAGGGTGATATTGAAATGATTACCCGAGGTCAGATAATCGTTTCTTTTTACAATCAGGCGGCTTTTGGCGTCTATCATGCTAAGACGGAGCTTTCCGATGAGTTTTTGCAAATCGGAAGAGGGTGCAAAATCGAAGCCGTCATTACCGCAATCGACAAGGACGTATTTGAAATTGCGGAACCGGTGATTTATCGTATGACAACCGACAAAAACGGCAAACCGAAAGTGATGAAAAAAATCAGACTTGATAAAACCGCGGAAAAAAAGAAAAAGAACGACGATGAGGTGATCAAGTCAAAACCCATTCCGACCAAAGCGGTGGATCGTTTAAAGCAGTGAACAAAAAAAGAAAACTCCGTTTCCGGAGTTTTCTTTTTTTGTATGGTTAAAAATGCAGATGTCAAATGTTCAGTGTCATCCGCTTGGCGGCAATAGCGGCATAATGAAGCATCTGCTGTTCTTGAGAAGCACCGGAAGCTTGGGAAGCAAGAAGTTTTTCCTTTCTCTGAGTCCGAGCCTCATCAGTGACGCTTTCACCTCCGTAATCAAAGTAAAAAGTGATGCCTTCGATCAACAGATCCTTTCGTTTTTGTCGCCAAGGGCTGGCTGCGGCCAATTTCTGATAGGTTGGATTCTTCTCAAGCGTTGACGAAGCTTGAACAAAGGCTTGCCCCTCGACACCGCTGTTTTTTAAGTTTTCTAAAGCAGCGTTTTTCTCTTCATCCGTTTTAGCTTGCCGAAGATCTTCATAGGCCGGCAAGTGTTTCACTTTGTTTGAGGCTTCTTTATAATTTTGTTCAGCAGTCTCGAAATCTTGATCCTTAGGTAGATCGCACTTTTGGCAGTAATAAAGCTGACTTTCATTGTAAAGTTTATAATAAGCCAACTTTCCGGCGCTCAGATCGCAAAAGATCTTTTTGCTCTCGGGATCTTTTATCATCTCATGATAGGCGCTTTTAAGCTCTTGCATATTTTGAGCGCCCTGAAAAGCTTCTTCTGCCTCGGCGATTTTTTCTGAGCTTCCGCTGTTCCACGCTTTGATCAGCTTGTTAAGCTCGGAATGATCCATGTTTTGAGCAAGTTGCATATAAGTGCTGACTCTAGGATTGCCGCGGGCGGCCTCTGCCGTTTTTTTCATGTCTGCCATAATCTGTTTCATGGCTTGGCGACGGTTTTCGTCGGCTTTTTCTTCCAGTCTGGCCTGATAGGCTTTCAGCTCGTCGTACCCCTCTTGATCTTTGAACAACTCAATATCGGGAAGATTGGTGACGAGCAAACCGGCACGGCTGGCGCCGAGAAGGACTTTTCTGGCTTGTTCCATACCTTCCGGCTCGTTCAGATGTTCCAACAAAAAACGGCCGAGCTTAAGATGTTTGATCCCCGTTTTTTCCGAGCGTTCCTGAAAAGACTGTTGAATGTCGTCAATCGAGGCCTGCGGCGCAAAATCAAGATTAAGCCGGCTGCTGTAAGCCACAATGTCGGGCACCAGCAGTGTGCCATCGCGCCGTTCAACCGATTTTCCTTGGGCCTGCCAGAATTCTTCAATGGGAATCATCCAAGATTCGTCGTTTTCCGTTTCGGAATTCTCTTCTCCGAGGCTCAGCGTCGGTTGAAAGTTGGTAAAATTGCCGTGTTCTCCGAAATGCTGAGCCGCCAGTCTTCGCAATTCCGGTGTATCGCTGTAAGCGCTGCTGTGCGTATTCAAAAAAGCCCGGTAAGATTCGTCAAAAAGGCTAAGAATCTTTTTGTCTTCGGTAAAAAGTTGCATGTCCGGCAACTCTTGGTCCCGCTGGACGGGAAGACTGTAAGTCTGAAATTTGAAATCTTCAAATTGCTGCAGCATTTCCGGTGTATAGGTTCCGAGACGACTGATAAATTCTTTTTCCGAAACCGGTGACAAATCCTGCGGCAGAGCGTCGTCTTCCAATCCGGCAATTTGGCGGCGTTCCGCCAAATATCTGTCGATAACCTGACAGCCTTTCTTCAGCAGGGAAGCGGCTTCCTCCATGGCACCTATCTCTATCGCCGCTTTCAGTTGGGCCAAAATATTACCGAAATCTTCCGCCATATCAAATCTCCTGGACAAAATTAATTTTTTGTCATTCCTTACAATTTACTATAGAACAATTTAGCTTTTAAGACAAGCTTTTTTTGACAAAAATAGGCAGAATAAAAAAGGCGGACTAATCGTTTTTCAGGATTTCTCTCAGACGGGCTTCCAAATCGTCGAGCTTAAGCCGCAGCTTAGCGTTAGGGGAAGCCTTGCGTGCTTCGTCTATCTGCCTTTTGGCGGTTTGTGCCGCGCCGATGGCATAGCTGTATTCCGCCGCCGCATAATTGGCGTTGGCCAAGTCGTTTTTCTGGCCGTATGCCCGTGACGTCAACAGCCAGCCCCAAGCGCTTGGTCGCTTGATTTGCGTCTGATTCAGCAGTCGGATCACCCGTTCCAGTTCGGCCGGCGTAAGAGAGTCTTCCAACATGGCCTGAGCCAAACTCAGTTGCAGCAAAACCGATTCCGGCCGCTGTTTCAACGCTTGTTCATATTCTTTGCGCGCCGGCTTGATCTGACCGGTTTCAAGATAAATTTGCGCTTTCATTTCCTTAAAATAAGGATTATCGGGCGCCGTAGCAATCAATTTGTCCATCTTGGCCAAGGCTTCTTTCAACTTGAGTTGTTTAAAAGCCGAGATCCCCTGGGCATAAAGCGCCGCTTCGCTTTTGTCGCCGGTCGGATATTTGCGGACCGTCTGCTGCGGCGTGTTCAAAAAAGCGTAAAGTTTGGCTTTGACCAGCTGCAAGTCTTTGTCGTAGGGACTTGCCTGCGGTGCATCGCTTTTTTTGACGGCTTCCTCAAAAAAGCCGATTCTCTCCGAAGTGACCGGATGTGTGCGAAAATAAGGCGTTTCCTCAATACCGTTTAAATTGTTTTGTTTGGAAATTTTTTTCATAAAGCGCAAAATGCCCGCCGGAGACTGCCCTGTTTGGGCCAAGAGGTTAACCGCCGCCTC
Source organism: uncultured Alphaproteobacteria bacterium (assembly GCA_934254925.1). Lineage (GTDB taxonomy): Bacteria > Pseudomonadota > Alphaproteobacteria > RF32 > CAG-239 > CAKQMD01. Next base: position 86,613 of record CAKQMD010000001.1, on the reverse strand, counting down.
GTCGGCATTGCGCTCTTCTTCGGTCCGATAACGGGTATAGTGCGTCAGCGCCGAACTCTGCGACCCGAGCAAAACCGCCATGGCAACGTCGCCGCGCCCGCTGGCAGCCGCCGCCGTTCCCGCCAAAATAGCCGAAGCCAGGGTGACTTCTCGCATCGTTTGGTTTTTGATCTTTTGTCGCAAAATATGCCCACCTTGGATATGGCCCGTCTCATGTGCAATCACCCCGGCCAGTTCATTGACGTTTTCCGCTGCCGTAATGGTTCCCGTATGCACAAAGAGTCTGTTGCCGTCGCTGACGAAAGCGTTCAGAGAATTGTCGTTGACGATGTAGATCTTGTTGCGGTCAAAGGGAATTCCCGCCGCCTTGAACAGCGGTTGGGCGACATGGGCAATCAAAACTTCGGTTTCTTCGTCCGAGATAATGTCAATTGCCGCTGCGGGAGATGTCGTAAAAAAGCAAAAGGCCGCCGACAGCAAAAAACTGCCGGAGAGCCTTTTGATGATGGATCTGATTCCTTTTAGCCTTTGATGAGCTTCTTCCACCAAGTTGATTTTTCCTTCGTATTATCGTTAGAATTTTCTGCTTCTTCGGGCTTTGGTGCAGAAGTAATATCTTCATGGCTGTTATACAAGATCACAGCTTCTTGTTTTTCTTTCCGCGGCGCCTCGTTGCCATTGTCGCGCTCACGTCGATTTTGGCTAAAGCGACGATCACGGCGGTTATTGCGCCGTCCGCGATAGTCCCGCCGGCCGTTGCGTCGGCTTTCCGCGGCTTCACCGTTATTTTCCGTCGCCGGAACGTCGTTCTCTTCTGCTGCCGGCACGCTTTCCGTCTCGGCGGAAACGGCCGCTTTTTCGTTTGTTGAAGCCTCTTTGGCGTTGTTATAACGCTCGCGACGATTGTTGCGACCGTTGCGTCGGCTTTTGCCGTTCTCTTCTTTTGCGTTGGTTTCTTCGCCCGTTTCCGCGGCTTCTTCAACCGGCGTTTCGACATTAACGGGCGTCGCCTTGGTTATCTTGGTCCGTTCAATGCGATAATCGGCGACGTTTTTGATACTGTCGTCAGCGCTGATCACGACCTCCATTTTGTAATGCTCTTCCAAGTCTATCAGCGTGCGGCGTTTTTGGTTGAGCAGATAGATGGCTATGTCATGCGGCACAAAAACGTTGATCCGCGATGAACGGTTTTTGATGCCTTCCTCTTCCAGACCGCGCAAAATCATTACTGCCGAAGATTCGACGTTACGGATCATTCCCTTGCCTTGGCAATAAGGGCAAACTTGATAGTTGCTCTCAAAGAAAGAAGAATGGACTCTTTGACGAGAAATCTCCAGCAGGCCGAAACAGCTCATTTTGCCGACCTGAATGCGCGAACGGTCTTTTTTCAGTGCTTCTTTCATGCGTTTTTCCACGGCATGGTTGTTAGCCGGTTCATCCATGTCGATAAAGTCAATGACCACCAAACCGGCCAGATTACGCATCCGCAGCTGCTTGGCTATTTCGTCGCAAGCTTCCAGATTGGTCTTCAACGCCGTTTCTTCCAGATCTTTTTCCTTCGTGGCACGCCCCGAGTTGACGTCGATGGCGACCAAAGCCTCCGTTGGGTTGATCACCAAATAACCGCCCGATTCCAACTGGGCCGTCGCGTCATGGAGCTTGTCCAGCTGGCCTTCGACTTGAAAACGCTGGAACAGCGGCATATCGTTGTTGCGGTAGCTTTTGATCTTTTTCAGACTGTGCGGCGACAAAATACGGAAAAAGTCTTTTGCCATTTTATAAGCCTCGTCCCCCGCGACGATGATTTCTGAAACCTCTTTGGTATAAATATCTCTCAAGGCCCGTTTGATCAGGTTGCCTTCCTCGTGAATCAGGGTCGGCGCCTTTCCTTTCAACGCGTCAAGCCGAATTTGGTTCCAGGTTCTGATCAGATAATTGTAGTCACGAACGATTTCCGCCTTTGATTTTTCTTCCCCGGCGGTCCGGACGATAATCGACATGTCCGGTGTCAACGGCAAATCATGAACAATGTTTTTCAGACGGTTGCGATCGGCCGCGTTGGTAATCTTGCGGGAAACGCCGCCGCTTTTAATGCGGTTGGGCATTAAAACGCAATATCTGCCAGCCAGCGACAAATAGGTTGTCAAAGCCGCACCTTTGTTGCCGCGCTCTTCTTTGACCACCTGAACCAGCAGGGTCTGCCCTTCTTTGATTACGTCCTGAATCCGGCTACGGTGAAACAGTTTGCGGGCCTTGAGCAGACGTTTTTGCATTTCATAATCCAATTCGGTGTCATCGTCTTCTTCGTCGTCGACGTTGCTCAATTCCTCTTCGTTTTCGTCATTGTCGATGACCTCAGCCGGTGCGTCCTCTTCTTGGGAAATGTCTTCGCTGACCGATTCGTCTTGCGGCGCGCCGCTGTCTTCGTTTAAAACTTTCAAAGCTTCTTCGCCGGTTTCCTTGCCTTTTTCTTCCTCAATGGTTTGTTGCTTTTTGATTTTCTTTTTGGCCAGGCGTTTCTTTTGCGGATGCTTGCTTTCTTTTTCCGGCACGGTAGTTTCGGGCACTGTTGTTTCAGCGCTTTCTTCCGTTTTTTCAACGACCGGTTCGGCAACGTCTGCTGCCGGAGTGTTTTCCGCAATGTCTGATTCCGCCTTTTCCTCGGTGGCGGCTTGTTCGGCCAAGGCTTTCTGCTCGGCCTCATAGCGGGCGCGGGCGGCGGCTTTTTCCTGGCGGATGCGTTCTTTTTCTTGCTCGCGTTCCTTTTGCTGTTGTTTTTTGTTTTCGATGATGTTTTCTACTTCTTGCTCAATTTCTGCAATTTCAGCTTCCGAAACGTTATAATAGTCGGGATGAATTTCTCCAAAAGCCAAAAAGCCGTGCTTGTTGCCGCCGTAATCAATGAAGGCCGCTTGCAGGGAAGGCTCTACTCGCATGACCTTGCCGAGATAAACATTGCCTTTGATCTGGCGACGATTAGCCGTTTCGCACTCGACATCCTCAAGCTTGTTTCCGTTAATAACCACCACGCGCGTTTCTTCGGGCTGGGTGGCATCAATCAACATTCTTTTAATCATAATATTTTACTCCGTCGTTTTCCGCAAACAAGTCGGCGGAAAAAATTATACCACTGCCGGAGACGATTTCAGATTCGAATTTTAAATAAACGGCAGCCCTAAGGCGATTCCGCTTCATTCCACAGGACTGTCGCAATACTGCCGTCCTTTGTTAAAAACTCTTTTGCGACCGGGCGGTTAACTCTCAAACCCTTTGCCCTTAAACGCCCGCCGCTGAAACCTTTCCGGTCGAAACTCTTTAATCCGGTTTAAGATAAGCAGGTTTTTCGTCATGATAAAACCGCGGTACCAATATTTATTCTTGCCATTTTGTTTTTTTACTTTTAATAAAGAATAAAACCGATACATGGAAATTACCTTAAACTTTGCATAGCATATACAATCTATTTAAAAACACAACACCTTATTACGGTTTTTTTACAAATTATTTTAACCCTCTGGTAAGAAGTTTCTGCTATGCTCAAAATGACGAGAATAAGGATAAACTCAGGAATGCGGCAAACTGTGAAAAAGCTTGGATTTTTTTTGCGGAAAGGGACTTTTACGTTTTTTTCCTTGTGTTTGCTACTGTTTTTGTCGCCGCCGTCTTCCGCCGAAGCTGCCGGAATTACCAATATGCGCGTCGGGCAGGGGATCGGCAGCGTTCGCATGGTGTTTGACGCTGACAAAAGCTTTGACTACAAGGTCTTTTTGCTGACTTCGCCCAAGCGCCTGGTGGTGGATACCCAAAATATCGTCGTTTCTCCCAAAATTGAAAAAAGCCTGGATAAAAACAACATCGTTTCTCAAACCCGTGTCGGTAAGGCCGGCGTAGACGGGACGCGGATCGTCTTCGACTTGCAAAAGCCGGTAATAATCAAAAAGGTTTTCATGCTGGCGCCGCAAAGCAGTTTCGGCTGGCGTTTCGTCATAGACTTGGAGATTACCACCGAGCGTGACTTTGTCTCAAAAGTGGGGAACGACCACGCTTTCAGCAACGATTCGTATACAACGCCGGCGGCTTTTAAAACCGCGTCAAAAAACACCAAAGCAACGCCGGTCAAGAAAAACGTCTCCAAAAAAATCATTGTGCTGGATCCCGGCCACGGCGGGCAGGATCCCGGTGCTATCGGCTATTCCGGTGTCTATGAAAAAAACATTACCTTGGCCATGGCAAAAGAGCTCAAGGCGATTCTTGAAAAAAAAGGTTATAAGGTTTATCTGACCCGCAACCGAGACATCTTCATTCCCCTGCGGGAAAGAGTGCGCATCGCCCGCCGCTATGAGGCGGATCTCTTCTTGTCTATCCATGCCGACAGCGCTTTGAACCGCAAAGCGACCGGCTTGTCGGTTTATACCTTGTCCGAAACCGCGTCCGACAAAGAAGCGGCGGCTTTGGCCGAAAGGGAAAACAAAGCGGATGTGATCGCCGGACTGGATTTCTCTGAGCATTCCAAAGAAGTGTCGGATATCCTGATCACCTTGGCCCAGAGGGAAACAATGAATCGCTCATCCGAATTTGCCACCTTTATGGTCCAGGAAATGAAGAAATCCGTAAAACTTGTGGACAATACGCATCGCTTTGCCGGTTTTGCCGTTTTGAAAGGGCCGGACATTCCCGCCGTTCTGCTGGAGATGGGATATCTTTCCAACCGCACGGAAGAAAAACTGCTCAAGCAAAAAAGCTACCGCAACAAGTTGGCGACTTCCGTCGGTCGGGCTATCGACCGCTATTTTGACAACATGCAGCACGCTTCGCTGTTCTGAGCTTGGGGTTTGCGCTGGGAGTAAAGTGTAAAATTGTTTGGCTTTTAAAAAGAATTGTTTTATAAGTGATTCCGTACGTACGAAACTATTAAGCTTAACGGATTTGGTCGATGTTTAAAACGCTTTCTTCGCTGCTTAGCGCATTCTTCTTTTTTGCGGTGATTGCCGTGGTGATTCTCATCAGCTCGCTGTGGGAATTGTCTTCACAGCTGCCTGACTTTCATCAGCTGGCAAAATACGAACCGCCGGTAACGACGCGCCTTTTTGCCGGCGACGGTCGCCTGTTGATGGAATATGCTGCGGAAAAAAGGCTTTTCGTGCCGGTGGAAAAAATTCCCGAACGTGTCAAACATGCCTTTATTTCGGCAGAGGACAAAAATTTCTATCACCATGCGGGAATAGACTATTTCGGCATTGCGCGCGCCGTTTTGGGTAACCTGAAAAACATCGGTACCGGACGTCGGCCTTCGGGAGCTTCTACCATTACGCAGCAGGTGGCCAAAAACTTCTTGCTTTCTTCCGAACTTTCCTATGTTCGCAAAATCAAGGAAGCGATTTTGGCAACGCGGATTGAACAGACTTTTTCCAAAAATCATATTCTGGAATTGTATCTTAACGAGATCTATCTCGGCAACCGCTCTTACGGCGTGGCTTCGGCCGCTTTGAACTATTTCGGCAAATCCCTTGACGAACTGAGCCTTGAAGAAGCCGCTTATTTGGCGGCATTGCCTAAAGGGCCGAACAATTATAATCCCAAAACCAAGTATGAAGCGGCTGTCGGTCGTCGCAACTGGGTGATTGACCGTATGCTGGAAGAAGGCTACGTCTCCCAAGAGGAGGCAGAAGCCGCAAAAGACAAACCTCTGAAAACCATTGAACGTCGCGGCGAGTTCATTCCTGATGCCGAATATTTCAGCGAAGAGGTCCGCCGGGTTGTGAAGGACAAATTCGGGGATGATGCTTTGTATGAAGGTGGATTGAACGTCCGTACCACGGTGGATCCCCGCTTGCAGGAAATTGCCACCCGGGTATTCAAGAAGGAACTGGACAACTATGATCAGCGGCACGGCTATCGCGGTCCTTTGACCCAGATTTCCCTGGAAGGCGATTATTTGAGCGAATTGAAAAAAACGGCCAAGCCCAAGGGGGCGGAAAATAGCTGGAGTACTGCCGTCGTCGTAAAAACCGGAGCTCAGCGCGCGGAAATCGTCCTGCCGGACGGGACAAAAGGTTACATCCCTTTATCCGTGCTTTCTTGGGCGCGTAAGACCCTCAAAGACCAGGGGATCAGCAATCCCCCGTCGGCGGTTGATAAAGTGCTGGCTGTCGGTGACGTCATTTTGGCGGAAAAACTCTCGTCAAACGAACTGAAGCGCAAAAAATTGGAGGAAGGCGCCTATGCCCTGCGCCAGGTGCCGGACGTCGAAGGCGGCTTGATTGCGCTTGATCCTCATACCGGAAAGGTTTTGGCGGTTGTCGGCGGTTATTCTTTCGCCCGTTCGCAGTTTGACCGCGCCACCCAGGCGCGCCGGCAAACCGGTTCTTCTTTTAAGCCGATTGTTTATATGGCCGCCTTGGAGAACGGTTATTCCCCGACCGACCTTATTTTGGATGCACCTTTTGTGCTGGACCAAGGGCCGGGACTGCCTAAATGGAAACCGGTGAACTATTCCAAGAAGTTTTACGGGTTAATGACCTTGCGTCAGGGCGTGGAAAAGTCAAAAAACCTGATGACCGTGCGTTTGGCGCAGGATCTGGGGATGGAAACTGTCGCCGAATATGCCAAAAAAATGGGCGTGAACGACCATTTGCCGCATTTGCTCTCCATGTCTCTGGGCGCCGGGGACACCCGGGTGATTGACATGGCGACGGCCTATGCCATGATGGTCAACGGCGGCAAAAAAATTACCCCTTATTTTGTGGAGCGAATTCAAGATCGCAACGGCAAAACCATCTATCGACAGGATCAACGTTCCTGCGAAAATTGCAACGCCGCTTCTTTTGAGACGGCTTCACTGCCGGTTTTGGAAGACGGCCGCGAACAGGTGCTGGATCCTTTGTCGGCTTATCAGATGGTGAGCATTTTGGAAGGCGTGGCCGTCCGCGGCACTGGTGCCCGTTTGCGCCAGCTGAATAAGCATCTGGCCGGCAAAACCGGAACGACGAATAAAAACTATGAAGCCTGGTTTGTCGGCTTTTCTCCGGACTTGGTCGTGGCTACCTATATGGGTTTTGACGAACCGAGAACGCTGGGTCGGAGGGAAACCGGTGCCGTGGCGGCTTTGCCGATTTTCTTTGACTTTATGAAGGAAGCCTTGGCCGGCCAGCCGGACATTCCCTTCCGCATCCCGCAGGGTATCAAATTGGTGCGGGTGAACTACAATACCGGAAAGCCTGCGACCCCGATGGACAGCTCTGTTATCGTCGAAGCTTTGAAACCGGATTTTGATTTTGACAAACAGCAACAAAGGGTTATCGGCAGCAAAAAGGACGTTGCCGCGGAAAACCCGCAGGGCCAGGAAGACGACATGTTCGCCAAAACCACCGGCGACGAGCTTCAGCTTGGCACCGAATATTAAGGAAAGTTAAGGTAATGCGTGCTGATATTAATGATTTGACCGAAGCAATCCGCCAGTCTTTGGCTTTGCTGAGGAGGTCTCTTTGACTACGAAAACGCCGTTGATCGTCTTGCCGAGCTCAATGCTCTCTCTGAGGACATAAATCTTTGGAACGACAATCGTCGCGCCCAAAAGCTGATGAGCGAAAAAAACAACCTCGAAGCCGCTTTGGAGGCTTATCGCGGCTTTGAACAGTCTTTGGTCGATTATGTCGAATTGGCCGAACTGGCCGGGGACGATACCGCGGTGTTGGACGAGGTAACGGCTGCCTTGGAACAGTTGCGGCGAGAGGTGCGTCATCAGGAGCTGGAGGCTCTGCTTTCCGGCGAGGTTGATGCCAATGACGCTTATCTGGAAGTTCATGCCGGTTCCGGCGGAACAGAAGCCCAAGATTGGGCGGAAATGTTGCTGCGCATGTACAGCCGTTGGGCCGAAGCGCATCAATATAAGGTCGAATATGTCGAAGAAACGGAAGGCGATGTTGCCGGCATTAAGTCCGCAACGTTAAAAATCAGCGGACACAATGCTTACGGTTGGCTGAAATATGAAACCGGTGTCCACCGCCTGGTGAGAATTTCGCCGTTTGACAGCGGTGCCCGCCGCCATACGAGTTTTGCTTCCGTTGGGGTTTATCCGGTTGTAGATGACAGCATTGAAATCGAAATCAACGAGGCGGACTGCCGAGTTGATACCTACCGGGCTTCCGGCGCCGGCGGCCAGCATATCAACAAAACGGATTCCGCAGTACGCATCACCCACCAGCCGACAGGGATTGTCGTGCAGTGCCAAAATCAGCGGTCGCAGTTTCAAAATCGCGAGGCGGCTTGGAATATGCTCAAAGCCAGGTTATATGAATTAGAGATGAAAAAACGCGAAGCCGCCGCGGACGAACAACGCGAGGCGCAAACCGATATCGGTTGGGGACACCAGATTCGCTCTTATGTCCTGCAGCCTTATAAGCTGGTGAAAGACTTGCGTACCGAGGTTGAAACCTCTGATACCAAAGCTGTTCTTGACGGGGACATTGATTTGTTTCTTTCGGCCGCGTTAGCCGGAAAAGTGGGGAATGATGAGAAAAATAGCTAAGATAACGACAAAGGCAATAACGCTCATTTTGGCCGTCTTGGTCGTGGGGTACATTGTTTTTTGCCTGTTGGCCTATTTGTTTCCGCAACTGTTTTATTATGCTCCGAGTCCGAGTTCGTCAAATCTTGAATTCGCACTCAGTGAGGGCTATCAAGCTGAAAAAGTTTTTTATGAATCGGCGGACGGCACGCCGCTTTTGGCCTGGTATACCAAACCGGCACCGGGACGTCCAGTCATTTTGTTTTTTCACGGCAATGCCGGAAAAATTGAATTCTTTTACCATAAGCTGCAACCTCTGACCGAACGGGGATACGGTGCCTTTATGGCGGAATACCGCGGTTTTGGCGGACTTAAAGGAACAATCCGCCAGAAAAATTTGAATGCCGATGCCGCCGCTGCTCTGGAATATTTGTATCGTCTCGGCTATAAAAATTCCGATATCATCATTTACGGACTGTCTATGGGATCACATATGGCTTTGAACACAGCCGACAGTTTTCAGGACCGGGGCGCTTTTCGGGCCGTGCTGCTGGAAGTTCCTTTTGACAGCCTGTTAAACGTCGTCAAGACCATTGTGCCCGTTCCCATGCCTTTTGACCTTGTCGTCAGGGACTATTATGACAATGTGCCGCTGGTTAAACGCTTGAAGTCGCCGTTGTTGGTCATGGGCGGAAAAGAAGACGAGCTTGTTCCCGTGGAAAGGGCCAAAAATCTGTTTATGCAGGCCCATGAACCCAAAAAGCTGATCGTTTATCCGCTGGCCGGGCATAATAGTCTTTTTGATCATAAGAATTATATTGATATCATGAAATGGCTGGAGAGGTATGAAAAAGCTTAACCCCAAAAAATATCGGCTGCGCAAAGTCCTTGACTATACCGGCGTCGTTCTGCTGGTGATGCTGCTGTTGTTTATTTGGCAGCTTTATCGAGCGCCGATCGCTTTGCCTTTTCTCAAGCCCTATATTATTAAGGCGCTGAACCATGACGATTCGCAATATCAAGTGACATTGGATTCCGTCAATTTGGAACTGGTGCGCTCAATCAAGCCCATTCACATCATTGCCAATAATGTTGTTTATAAGAAAACTGACGGTTCTTTGGTGGTCAATGCGCCGAAAACATCGGTTTCATTCAGTATCAAGGCCTTACTGCGCGGTGTGATCGCTCCTTCTTCCGTCGAAGTAAACAATCCGAGCGTTTACGTCTTTACTTCTTATGGCATCAAGCAACCCAGCCACGAGGAAATCACTCAGAAAAAACTTGAATATTATTTTGACGGTTTTGAAGAGTTTGTCGAACGTTTTAATTCGGAAGACAAGTCTTACCCCGAAAGCTACATTAATGACATTGTCGTCAAAAACGCCGAAGTCGAGTTTCATGAGGTTGACCTCGGGCGCAAATGGGCTTTTTCCGACCTGAATTATCGTTTTGAGCGTAATTTTACCAATATTGATACGGAATTTAACGCCCTGATCAAATTGCGCGATCAAATCGCTTCCGTCGGCATTGATGCCGAATATCGACCTGCGGGAAACAAGGTGGCGTTGGAATTTTATTTTTCAGACCTCAATCCGCGGGATCTTTCTGAGTCTTTTCTGACGCCGGCCGGCGCCGAACCGGGAGATTTGGCCAAAATCAATCTGCCGCTTAACGGCCGCGTCAATGCCTTGATTGATTTTGCCGAAGTTCTAAAGCACAAGAACGATTTGACGGCAGGTCTTGAAAAAGCCGTGGAGAAGGTGGCGTTTGAGTTTGAAGGCGGCGCCGGAAATATTGTGTTTGCGCCGGAAGACGATTTTCAATATGCGGTTTCGTCTTTTTTGCTTTCCGGTGAGATGAAAGGCGGTCTGGATCAGGTCGACATCAAAAAGGCAACCTTTGACCTCGGCGGCCAAAAGACCTTGTTAAGCTTTTCTGCCAGCGGTTTTAAGGATTTGCTGCTCAAAAATTCTTATGAGAATCTCAAGCTGCGCCTGCGGGCGGAAATTCCTTCGCTGAACTTTGACGACCTTTATAAATACTGGCCGAAATATATTGCCACCGACGCTTGGGAATGGTGCGAGGACAGCATTTTCGGCGGCCGGGTCAAAAACGGCGTTTTTGACTTTGATTTCGCTTATGATCCCAAGAGCCGAAAATTGGCTTTTCAAAACCTCAACGGCCGCGGCGATATTGAGGATGCCGCTTTGGACTATCTGACCGGCATGCCGCGCGTGACCAATATATACGGCAGCGCCGAGTTCTTTAATGACAAGATCAATATCCTGATAGACAAAGGCGTTTCTGACGGCGTGATTGTCAATTCGGCTTCCGTTTTGTTGTATGATTTGAATAAGAACGACAATTTTGCCAAGGTTTCGGTCAATGCGGAAGGATCAATCGAAAATGTTTTGAAGCTGATTGACCATAAGCCGCTGCAATATACGAGCGAAATGGGTCTTGATCCCGAAAATTTCGAAGGGCATGCCGAAACGGACCTTAATCTCGAGTTTGAATTGAAAAACAATTTGGCGCCGGACGAAGTTAAAGTGTCGGTCAAATCGCAGCTGACCGATGTCGTGATTCCCAAAGTGATTGACAACAAAAACATCGAAGCGGCAAAGCTGGCGCTGGAGGTGAACAATCAGGGCCTCTTGGTCAGCGGAGACACGCTTTATGAGGGGATTCCCGTTAAGCTGACTTGGGATGAGAGCTTTGTTGCCAAAAATTATAAAAGCCGTTATAAGCTGGCCTTCAAATTTGACGAGAACGCCAAGAAAAAACTCGGCCTGGACATTGAGGCCATCAATCCGCCCTTTATTAAAGGTTATATTGAAACCGATGCCGTCATAACCACCTATAATAACGAAAAGATGGACATTGATCTTTCGGGCAGTTTGAAAAACGCCGCGGTGGACTATTCTTTCCTTGGCCTGAAAAAGCCTTTGGGCGAAAAAGGAAACATTATGGCCAAGTTGTCTTTTGACAAAAACAAGCTGACCTCGATTCCTTCTTTCAGCCTCTCCAAAACCGATTTCAAATTAAACGGCCGCGCTACCTTGGACAAGGACGGCAACGTGCGTTTGGTCGACATAACCAACATCAACGGTCCCCGCACTTCGGCCCGAGCCAAGATTGAGTTTACCTCTCTTAAGCCCAAAAAGGTAAAGATCAACGTCTCGGGAAGCAGCTATGACTTGTCGGATTTCTTCGCACGTGACGAAGAAAAAATTGCCTTACGCAAAGCTTTGAAAAAACAAGGTAAGAAGATTGCTCCTGCTGCTGATGACGAAGACGAACTGGCCAAAGCGCCGGATACGGAAATTTACATTGCGGTCAGCAGTTTATGGACCAATCCTCACCTGGCAATTCGAAATTTTGCCGGGTCCGCGCGTTTGGTTAACGGTATCGGGCTTTATGAAATGCATGCCGTCGGCAATTACGGCAACAAGGCCGAGGCGCGGCTGAAGCTGGACTATGTGCCGCGGCCGGGCAAGGAATACCTGATCAGCGTTGAGAGCAACGATGCCGGATCGACTTTGAAGTTTTTGCGAATGTATGACAATATGGAAGGCGGAACCCTGCGTGTAGATGCCAAGGTTGATGTCGGCAAAAACATTGTCGGCCATGCCCAAATCAGGGATTTCAGCATCCATAACACGCCGGTTTTGGCCAAGTTGCTGACAGTTGCTTCTTTTAGCGGAATTGTCAATATGTTGACCGGAGAGGGGTTGACTTTCTCTCATTTTGACGCACCCTTTACCTACCAGAACAAGGTCTTTAGCGTTAATGATGCCAAAGCTTTCGGCAATGTCTTGGGCATTACCGCCAGCGGCAGCTATTTCCGCAACGATCAGGAACTGCGCATCAAAGGTCTCATTGCTCCGGCCTATGGGCTGAATACCTTTATCGGCAAAATACCCTTGGTCGGCTCTATCCTGAGCGGCAAGGACGGCACGGTTTTTGCCGCCAATTATAAAATCAACGGTGATATTGACGATCCGATTGTCAGTATTAACCCCTTGTCGGCGCTCAGCCCCAATTCTTTGAAAGAGCTGATGTCTTCGCTGTTTGGGAGTTCTAAAAAATGAAGCAGCGGCTGAAAATCGGCTTGGATTTCCATGGCGTCATCAACCGTCACCCGGAATTTTTTAGCGGTTTTTGCAATGAGGCGTTGCGCCGTGGTCATGAAATTCATATTTTGACCGGCGGGCCGGAAAATGTCGTTTCCGAAATGCTGCGGCAATATAAAGTGCCCTACAGCAAACTTTTTGCCATTCTTGATTTTTATGAACAAACCGGCAAAGTTACCCACTATGCCAACGGCGAGTTTAAGGTGGAAGACAAATTGTGGAACCGCGCCAAGGCCGAATATTGCCTGGCCAACGGCATTAACCTTCACATTGACGACAGCAGCCTTTACGGCGTTTGGTTTCAAACGCCCTTTTGCCGTTATGACGGCGAGCGTTCCGAATGCGTTATGCCCAGCAGTTACAAAATAGATTTGCGGACCTCTCCCTCCCTGGCGTTGGATCAGATTGAGGAACTGCTTAAAACCACGCAATATTTCTAATCATGATACCTTATGGCATGGCGCCGCGTCAGCTGCAAGTCTTTTTCCAGCTTTTCGGTTGCCAAGCCTTTATGTCGACAGCGGGCGATGTTTAAGGTCTGCGTCAGGCAGTTTTTGTCAAAGGCTTTGGCGCCGTCCGGTTGTGGAGAAAGCGGCAAAGTCTCGTATCTTAGTTCCTGTTCAAGCTCTTTGCATGGCATTTTTTTTCTCCGGCTATTGACTGGCCCATAAGACACGATTGACCAGACGTATTTTCTTTAAGGGAATGTCAGATTGCTGTTCGGGATGCACCAAATCCGCCACAATAATTGAACTCGGCGTTCGTTGCACAAAGTCTTTGATGATAATTTGCCCGTCATTAAGGTACATAATTAAGCGATCGCCGTTGCGAATGTTAACGGTTTGAGTGATGATCAGGGTTGTTCCCGGACGATAAATCGGGGCGAAATTGCCCTCGTCAAGCAAAACGGCATATGTGTCGGAATGAACGTCGATAAAACTTTTGCGCGGCCAGCTTTCGGTTTTCAGACGCGTATCTTTGATGTGCTGCTGACGCGACAAGCCACTGTAACGAATATAGGGAATGGTCGTTTTTATTTCCGGCATCGCTCCGTCGCATCCCATGTCGTAAAATTGATCAAAACTGAGATTACAGACATCCAGAAGGCGACTGATGCTGTCTAAAGACGGCCAACGGTATTTGTTGTTGCGCATTCTTTTGCTTTTGTTGAAAGTTGTTGCGTCCAAACCGGATTTTTTTGCCAAAGAAGAGACGGAGAGTCCCTGGCTCACGGCTAACTTATCAACAGCCTTCCAAATTTTCTCACATTGCATGCTAATTCCTCAAAATCCTTAAATTTTACCGATACGAACTATAATATAAACTATTAAAAGTAGGAATCAAGTCTTTTTATTATTGAAATTCCTACAACCTATTGTATAAATATTTTTGTTAATAATTTGTTAAGGTGTGGAGAGGCTGTATGAGTTTGCGCTATGAACCTTTTAATAATGCCGAAGAAGTTTGGTTTTGGTATTGCAGCTGTCTGTTGGTAAGAGGAAACGGCCTGCGTTCCAAGTCAGACTATCCCGGCCTTCCCCGAGATTGTGAACTGGGAGATATTGAGGGGATTCTCAAGCGTATGAAAGCCGACAACTGCATTACCAACCGCCATCTGCGCGTTCTCTACCGCTGGGGCGGCTTATTTTGTACGCCTTACTATGACCGCCGCGCCAAAAAGAGCGAGATCATCCTGTGGGAGGAAGCTATTCGATGGTTTGACGTCTATCTGCGGGCCAAAAACATTTTGGGAAATTTATAAATGCGGCTTTCTGTTGAAGATCGGCAGAGTTTTAGCCAGGCTTATGTTGTTTTTGCCGATGAAACGAGCTTGTGGTGGTTGCGTCTGCTTAAGCCCGGATTCCGCCATTGTTATCTTTTGTATCTTTTGGAGGATAACCGGACTTTTCTGGAGCTCAATCCGTTATCCAATCAGTTTTTTGTTTGCTTTCGCCAGACGCTGGATCCTCAACTTTATCTGCAAAGTCTGCGGTACCGAGGCTGTCGGGTATGCAAGGTTAACATTGCCTGTGCACCGTTGAAATGTGCCCCTGTGAATATTTTTACCTGCGTGGAGTTTGTCAAAAGGGCCTTGGGAATTCATAGCTTTTTTACTATTACGCCATTTCAGCTTTATAATAAAATTAACAAGAGTAGGAAAAAACTCTTGACAAAGTGATTTTTTTTTGTTATCCCTAAAACATCACTTGCTAGTAGTGTATCTAAAATAAACTGACCGCCTGAAGAACAAGTCGTTGTTTTTCAGGTATTTTTTTATTTTGGAGACGTTTTATAACATGATTATAAGAAAAATAAAAACTCTCAAAGCACTAAAAGCCAAGCTCAAAAAAACGCTGCCGGAGAAAATTTCCAGAGTGATTAACAGCTACGAAAATTTTTCTGAGCAACCCATACCCGATGACGCCAAAGGCTTCAGCGCGCACCATTCGGCCTGCAAGTCGGCCGTGGTGCATGCCGAAACTTTGCTGAAATTGGCCAAGTGGACCGAAGACGAACCGATTGACGACGTGTCCGAAAGTCCGGAAGAGGATGTATTGAATTTATTAAGGGAAGCGAGAGACGAAGATGACGAAGAAGATGATGTCGACAGAGAAAATAAATTTTTATGAATTTGTTTTTGTCTGGTTTCGGCTTCAAGGTCTTTCCGTTCCTCGTCATCAAAAGCGTATTGCCCGTTGGCTGAATCGGTTATGGACGGAACCGGGAAGCCGTCAGGCTTTGCTGATGGCCTTTCGCAACTCCGGAAAATCAACGATAGTCGGTTTATTTTGCGCCTGGGTTTTGTACTGCCGGAGTTCAACCCGGATTTTGGTCATGGCGGCGGATCATGCCCTGGCTAAAAAAATGGTACGCAACGTCAAAAGGATTATTGAACAGCATCCGCTGACCAAGAGGTTAAAGCCGGCGCGTTTGGACCAATGGGCTTCCGATCAGTTCACGGTGAACCGACGGATGGAACTGCGGGACCCGTCCATGCTGGCCAAAGGGCTCGGCGCCAACATCACCGGCCTGCGGGCTGACCTCATCATCTGTGATGACGTTGAAGTCCCAAAAACCTGCGACACCGCCTTAAAGCGCCGTGATCTCCGCGAACGCTTAAACGAACTTGACTATATTCTGACGCCTGAGGGGTTCCAGCTTTATATCGGGACGCCTCATAATTATTATACCATCTATCAGACGGAGGTTGATCCCGCCAAACCGGAAACGGAGCCGTTTTTGCTCAACTTTGATAGTCTGAAGCTGCCTCTGTTGGATGCCGAAGGCCGGTCAGCCTGGCCGGAGCGTTTTCCGGAAGACAAGATTGCTTCGATTCGCAGCCGTTCGGGAGAAAACAAGTTTCTCTCCCAAATGATGCTACAGCCGGTAAATGTCGTTGATGCCGTGCTTGATCCCTCTCGTTTGGTTCCTTATCGCGAGGAAATAAGCATAAGCTATGCCAATAATCGCGAGATCCTGAAAATCGGACCGCGCCGGATGGTTTCGGCCTCCTGTTGGTGGGATCCTTCATTTGCCGCAGCCAAAGGCGATCATTCAGTAATTGCCTGCGTGTTTACGGCTGAAGACGGGACGACCTGGCTGCATGATTTGGAATATATCCGCATTGCGGAAGGAAAGGCAGATAACGCCGCCTCCATGCAATGCGATGCCGTGGCGGAATTTATTCGCCGCAACCATTTGCCTTCCGTTCGGGTGGAAGCCAACGGTATCGGCCGGTTTTTGCCCGGAATTCTAAAACAGCGCCTGGCCGCTTTGTCAATTCGGGCGGCCGTTTTGGAGATGTTTTCCTCCTCGGCGAAGGAAAAAAGGATTCTGGAGGCTTTTGAAGTCCTTTTGGCGGAACGGGCACTCCATGTTCATCACAAGATATGGCAGACCGGTTTTATCGAGGAAATGCGGGAATGGAGCCTTTCGGGATCAGCCCATGATGATGCCTTGGATGCGGTCGCCGGTTGCCTGAGTTCGGAACCCGTTCGATTGCCGTCACTCTCTTCCGCGGCGGATGTCAAAGCGCCCGGTTGGCAGGGAGGGGCAGATCAGTTTAGTGCTGACGCGAGTTTTGAGGTTTAGAAAAGGATTTTTATGATGAACAATATTTTAACCTGGGCAGCCATGATTGAGCTGCCTATTTTTGTGGCCATTTTTCGCTTGGTCATGAAAAACAAGAAAGAGCTGGAGGACAGTCTGCTGCTCTACAAGCAAAACGGCGAACACGGGGTTGCCATGGCCAAAGAGGCCTTGGCAGACTTCAAACTGCACGTGGCCCGCAACTATGTGTCGACAAGCTATCTCAAAGACGTCGAAACCAGGCTGACGGACCATTTGCTGCGCATTGAGAAAAAATTGGATCAGGTAGGGAGAAACCGATGAACGAAAGATTGAAAGAGGCTGATATCTTGGCGCGAACCATCTATGGCGAAGCGCGGGGCGAAAGCATTTCCGGGCAGGAGGCTGTGGCTTCGGTGATTATGAACCGGGTCAGCTTTAGCCGTCGCAAAGGACGCTATTGGTGGGGAAATACCATTGCGGAAGTCTGTCAGGCGCCTTGGCAGTTTTCCTGTTGGAACAAAAACGATCCCAACTACGAAAAACTGCTTAACGTTTCTGAGACTGACGTCAACTATTGTATTTGCAAACGGATTGCCTTGCGGGCGATTGCCGATGTCTTGGAAGACAAAACCATGAATGCAACGCATTATCATGCCAGGAATCTTCGTCCGGCCTGGTCTGTCGGCAAGATCCCCTGCGCGGAGATCGGCCGCCATGTTTTTTACAATGATATAGAGGAGTAAAACGATGATTACCAGATTGCTGGGCAAAATCGGATTGCCTGTTTTAATAAAGGTTTTGAGCCTTTCGCTGCTGCGTTTGAACACTGAAACGGCTCAAAAAGCCGGTCAGGCTTTGGACGACGTTGGGAAAGAAATTGTCCGGGAGGAAATTTCGCCCGAACAAATTGCCGAAGCCGATCGTCACCTTGTTCGTGGCCGAAATATCGACCTTGGACTTGATCGCAAAGCTCGAGAACAGATTAACCGTGATCTCCGACAGGAAATTCTGGCTGAAGATAAGTTCGTGCGTTTTTGGCGCCCGGCCTTCGGTTATTCGGTTGCTCTTGCGTGGCTGTTGACCATATTGACCGTTTGCTATGTGGCTATTGTCGACGGCGGCGAAGCGGCCGAAATCATTTCGGCTTTGATGGAAACGGCCTCGCTTTGGGGATTGGCCCTCGGAGTGCTGGGCGTTTCGGTGGTCAAAAGCACCCCCGAAAAAAGGACGAAAAAAACAAAATCTGCCGGCCTGTTGACGCGGGTCGTCAAAAAATTGTCATAACCTAAACAAGAAAGGAAAAGAAAATGGGAGGAATATTTAGTGCGCCTAAAATCGAGGCGCCGGCTCCGGAGCCGGTAATCGACACCGAGGAAGAAGAACGCAAAAAGGCAATGGAACGCCGGCGTCGCGGCATGGAAAGCACCATTAAGACGTCCTATAAAGGCGTTTTGCAGCCGACCAACAGCGGAGATGGACTCAATCGTAAAAATTTGTTGGGAGAATAACATGGAAAACAAGATTGAACGCTTGCTCAGCCGTTATCAAAAAGCCGAGCAGCGTAAACAAAATTGGGTTTCCCACTGGCAGGAATGTTACGAATATGCTCTGCCGCAGCGGGAAGGTTCGGGAAGCAACCTCGCCGTCTTAAATGATGGCGGCAAGAAAAACCTGAAGCTTTTTGACGGAACTGCTGCCGATGCCGTTGACCAATTGGCTTCTTCCTTGTTATCGGAACTGACGCCGGCCTGGGCCAAATGGTTTGGTCTGAAAGCCGGACCTGAACTCAGTCCGGAGGAAAGGCAACAAATCGGCCCGATTTTGGAAAATACGGCCGATGTTTTGTTACAAAACTTTGAGCACTCCAATTTTGCTGTGGAAATCCACCAATGTTACTTGGATCTGGTTACGGCGGGAACGGCTTGTCTGATGTTTGAAGAGGCGCCTTTGGGGGAAGCTTCGGCTTTTCGTTTTTATGCCGTTCCTTTAAGGGAAATCGCCCTGGAGGAAAGCGGAACGGGAAAAATCGACACTACTTTTCGCAGTTTTTCAGCTTCCGTTGACGAACTGCAAGTCCGCTTTCCTGAAGCGGCAATTCCTTCGGAATGGCAAGAACGCTACCATGACGACAGCGATTACCGTGTCAAGGTCATTGAGGCGGTCATTCCCCAAAACGGCATTTGCGGCACCTGCGGCTATGAATACACGGCATTTGCCTGGGATGAAAACACCGGTACCGACAGCCATGTCGTTTTGCGTGAGGGCATTTTTGAAACCTCGCCGTTTATCAACTTCCGCTGGCTCAAGGCGCCGGGAGAAGTTTACGGACGCTCACCGGTGATGAAGGCCCTGCCGGACATCAAAACCGCCAACAAAGTCGTTGAGCTGATTTTGAAAAACGCCTCGATTGCCGTCACCGGCATTTGGCAGGCGGATGACGACGGCGTATTGAATCCGTCAAACATCAAGCTCGTACCCGGGGCCATTATTCCCAAGGCCGTTGGTTCAAAAGGACTGACGCCGCTGGAAGCGCCGGGAAAATTTGATATTTCGCAGCTGGTTTTGGAGGATTTGCGGGCGCGCATCAATCATGCCTTGCTGGCTGACCGTCTGGCCCAGGTTGCCGTTCCCTCAATGACGGCGACTGAGGTTTTGGAACGTTCGTCCGAGATGGCGCGCCTTTTGGGGGCAACTTTCGGACGCCTGCAGACGGAACTGCTGACTCCCTTGCTGAAAAGGGCATTCTTCATCCTGCGGCGGCGCGGTGATGTCTTAAACTTTGACCTTGACGGCAAAGTGGTGGATCTGCAGTACAAATCTCCGCTGGCGCTTTTGCAATCGCGCAAAGACGTCGGCAATGTCGTCGAATGGGTAAGCCAGCTGGCTTCTTTCGGCGGCGAAGCCTTGGCGGCGGTCAATGCTTTTGAAACCGCCAAATGGCTGGGACGCACATTAAACGTGCCGTCCAACCTGATTGTTGAAACGCTTCCGGTTGTTCCGGAAGACGCTGCGGCCGGCTTTACGCCGCAAGCGTTGACGGAAGAGGAGGCGCTCAATGCAGGAAACATATGACACCAAGAAAATGTCTGAAGAAGAGATTCGACAGGCGTTTGTCAAGTGTTTTTCAACCAGAGAGGGCAAAATTGTCCTCTCTTTTTTAAAAAGAATGACTCTCGAGCGTTACCTCGGGCCGGATTGTTCGGCGGATGAATTACGTCACCTGGAAGGACAGCGGCATTTAGTAAGCAAAATCATAACGCTCCGGAATCCGGATATTGAATGAAAGGAAAGAAATAAATGAACGACAACAGAAAAATGGACTCGTTGCTTGCCGCTGCTTCGTCAGGCAAACCCATGGGACTTCCCGAAAAATTTTGGGATGCCGCAACCGGCAGCGTCAAACTGGATGAATTGATTCAAGATTACAACTACATGGCTTCCCGGGACGAAAACCTGGTGGAGGGAAATCTTCGTCGGGTGCCGGCCAGCTATGATCAGTATGATCTGAATATCAACCATCCTTTTCTGGCTAAAGATGATGAAGTCTTGAAGCGTTTTTATGAAAAAGGCTTCACCAATGACCAGGCCCAGCTGGTTTATGATCTGGCCAACGAGCGGGTTATTCCGGTATTGGACCAGTTGGCGGTTGATTTTGAAGCCGAAAAGCAGATGGAGAAACTGGCTCGCTATTTTGGCGGCCAGGATAAATTCACCGAGGTCTCCCGGCAGATCTCGACCTGGGCCCGTCAGAATATCAACTCTGATATTTATGACGCTCTGGCCACCACTGCAGAAGGCGTTATCACCCTTTATAAAATGATGTCTTCCAACGAACCGGGACTTTCCCGCGAAGGCTCGATCGAAGGCGGACTGACCGAAGAGAATCTGCGCAAAATGATGGAAGATCCCCGTTATTGGCGCGATCACGATAAAGCCTACGTTAACAAAATTACCAGAGGCTTCCAAAGCCTTTACCCGGATAAATAATAAAAAATTTTAACTCAAAACTTTAAATGGAGAATAAAAATATGTCTATTCAAGTAAGCGATTCTTTTGTCAAACAATTTCAGGCGGACGTTCACCTGTCTTATCAGCAGACCGGTTCTAAACTGAAGAACTGTGTTCGTTACAAAAACAACGTCAAAGGGTCTTCGACCGTTTTTCAGAAGGTAGGCAAAGGCGTTGCCTCCAACAAAGCCCGTCACGGCCTGGTACCGGTGATGAGCATTGATCACACGCCGATCGAATGCGAATTGCAGGATTACTATGCCGGCGATTGGGTTGATGCTTTGGACGAAATCAAGTTGAGCATTGACGAACGTCAGGTTATCGTCAATGCCGGCGCTTATGCCCTCGGCCGCAAGACCGATGAATTGATCATCAGCGCCTTGGCCTCGGCCTCTGCCAAAAACGATGTCGGTGACGGAACCAAGGTTTTGGACAAAGCTACCATTTTGAACGCCTTTGCCAAGCTGAACGGCAACAATGTTCCTGATGACGGCCAGCGTTTTGCCATTCTCGGGCCGCTTCAATGGAATGCCTTGCTGAGCATTCCCGAGTTTTCAAGCTCGGAATATGCCGGCGACAACATGCCCTTCCTGAAAGGGACGGAAAGCCGCCGTTGGTTGGGCATCAACTGGATCATGCACACCGGTTTGCCGCTCAACGGCACAGCCCGCGACTGCTTCCTTTTCCACAAGACGGCCATCGGCCATGCCTCGGGACAAGACGTCAAATCCGACATCACCTGGCACGGCGACCATGCCGCCCACTTCATCAATAACATGATGAGCCAGGGGTCCTGCCTGATTGATGAAGACGGCGTCGTCCGCATCAAATGCAAAGAAGCTTAATTTTTAATTTATATTATGAAAGGATAAGAATATGTCTTACGATACCAAATCTTTCAGTGTTCTGGCCTATGCCAACGGCTTCACGCTGTGGAACTATTCAACGACCGATACTTTGGAAACGGTCAAGACCGCTAAATATTTCAACGAGACGGCGCCCTTTGTCCGTGTCGGTGACATGATTTTGGTCAACGCCTCCACTTCCAGCACGTTGGAAACGGCCATTTTGGTAGTTTCTGCCAATGCCGAAGGTACGGTGAGTGTTTCCCAGGTGGCAGGTCCGGCTGCGGATACTGAATAACCTTCCCGAATATAAATTTTAAATACCTATTAGCAAAAGTGATATGGCGGCAGCCCCGGCGGTTGCCGCCATCCTTTTTAAATGGAGAAAAATAATGACAATAACAGATGTGAATTTATGTTCAAACGCTTTAATCAAAATCGGCGCTTCGCCCCTGACGTCTTTTGAAGACGGAACGGCCGAAGCCGAAGTGGCGGCGAACCTCTATCCCCAGATTAGGGATGCGTTGCTTTCTTCTTATCCCTGGAGTTTTGCCGTCGGTCAAAAAACTTTGGCCAGATTGGAAAGCAGGCCTTTGGCGGATTTCAAATACGCTTATGCTCTGCCATATGATTTTTTGCGGATCATCTCGGCAGGCAATGCCGGACGCGGCAGCGGTCTGGAATACCGCATTTTTGAAAACAAAATGCATACCAATGCCGAACATGTAACCATCACTTATATCTTTCGGCCGCATGTAGACACTTTTCCCGCATTTTTCGTTGAGGCACTGATGGCACGATTGGCCGCAGAGTTCTGCATTCCTCTGACCGAAAGCACGACGCGGGCGGATTTTCTGTCGCGTTTGGCGGAAGATGCCATCACTCAGGCTCGTTTGATTGATGCCCAGCAGGCCACGCCGCGCAAGTTTGAAGACTTTACCCTGGTGGAGGCGAGACAATGAGCAGCAACAACCCGATTTCGGTAAAAACAAACTTTACCTCCGGTCAAGTTTCTTCAAAAATCTTTGGCCGGGGGGATCTGAACGTCTATGCCAATGGCGCCCGTACTTTGCAAA
Organism: uncultured Alphaproteobacteria bacterium; assembly: GCA_934254925.1. Taxonomy (GTDB): domain Bacteria; phylum Pseudomonadota; class Alphaproteobacteria; order RF32; family CAG-239; genus CAKQMD01. Next base: position 63,974 of record CAKQMD010000001.1, on the reverse strand, counting down.
ACGTGATTATTTATCCGACGGGCGGTGTTTCACGGCGACAAGGACTGAAATATGTTGACGAACTCTCCGGCAATGGCCGCCTGATTTCTTTTGAGTTTAATACCGAACAAGTCTATCTGCTGTATTTCGGTGAAAAAACAGTAAAAGTCTATCGTGACGACGAATGTATTACCACGCTGGAAAGTCCTTGGACGTTGGAGCAGGTCCAAAAGATCAACTGGACTCAAAGTGCCGATACGCTTTTGGTCGTTCATCCCGACGTTCCCCCGCGTGAAATCAGCCGGACGGACAATGACGTTTGGAGCATCAAGGAGTGGACTTTTTATACGGACAACGGCTATACGCAGTGCCCGTATTACAATTTTTTCAAAAAGAAGGAACGCATCTCTCCCAGCAACAATGTCGGAACGATTGTTCTGACCGCCGATAATCCGATTTTTGACGAATCATACCTTGGTACGCGCATCCGTCTCAGAAACGGAGAAGGAGTGGTCAATTCTTTTATTGATGCGAAAAATATTCAGATGACGCTCAGCCACATTCTTGATGACTACGAGCCGACGACGGATTGGGAAGAAGCGGCGTTTTCGCCCAAACGCGGCTATCCTGCCTCGGTTACCTTCCATCAGGATCGCATGGTGATCGGCGGATCAAAGTCTCTGCCGAACCACCTTTGGCTTTCCAAATCGTCAGATTTGTTTAACTTTGATGTTGGCACCGGGCTGGATGACGAGGCAATTGATTTCGCCATTCTCTCCGATCAGGTCAATGCGATTTTGAACGTCGTCTCTTCTCGTCACCTGTTGGTGTTTACCACCGGCGCCGAGTGGATGGTGAGCGGAGAACCTCTGACGCCTGAAAGCCTCAAATTGAACCGCCAGACCAATATCGGCAGCTATAACAAGCGATCGTTGACGCCGCCGAATGTTGACGGAGCGACGCTGTTTATGTCGCAAAACGGTCGACAGCTTCGCGAATTCTTGTTTGCGGACGTTGAGCAGGCCTATCAGGCTAAAGACCTGTCTCTCTTGGCGCCGGAGCTTGTCAATAATCCGCAGGAGATGATCTATCATCAGGACGAATGCATTTTGTATATTCTGTGTGGGGACGGGACGGCAGCCTGTCTGACGACTTATCGCTCAGAACAGGTCAATGCCTGGAGTGTGCTGAAAACCGAAGGCAAGTTTCTTTCCGCTGCCGTCGTCAATGATGAAATGTACTTTTTTGTAGAACGCGACGGTTCATACTATATTGAGAAGCTTGTCCCTGATTATTATGTTGACTGCGGAAAGAAGTTTACCTCGGAAACCCCCAAAGATACCTGGACCGGACTGGATTATTTGGAGGACAAACTCGTGGCCGTCATCGGCGACGGTTATACTTTGGGAAACTTCAAAATCACTGACGGAACTTTGGTTTTGAGCGATCCGGTCAAAGAAATTATCATCGGTTATCCTTATGAGCATATTGTTGAGCCTCTTCCTTTTATGGTTGACGCTGCCAAACCGTTTCCGCCGAAGGCTGCACGAATCATTCGGGCGATTTTCCGCGTTCTGGATACCAAATCTTTGCGGTTGGATATCGGTAACGGTTACTTTGAAGTGCCGATGAAACGTCTGTATCGGGACAAAATACTCGATGCTCCGGCCCTCAATTACAGCGGCGATCTTGAGCTGCATGCATTGGGCTGGGTTCGGGAGCTGAACAAACCGCTATGGAGCATCCGCAGCGATATTCCGGCGTCGTTTACCTTATTGGCGACGACGAGTGAAGTTAAAATTAAAAATTGAAAGGAGAAATAAAATGGGAGGTATAGGTTCGACAGTTATGGGAATGGCTACCGGAAAACAAGCCGGCATGGGAATAGATCTGTTTAACAGCTTCTATAAGGCCAACCAAACCAAAAAGGCCGCACGCCGGCAGATGAGCATGAACAATGCCCAAACGGCTTATAATATGAAGAAGCGCAATAACCTGTTGGATCAGCAACTGGCGTCGCGTCGGGCTGCTTTCGGCGGCATGGGGATTGTCGGCAGCGGTTCGGCCCTGGCGGCACAAAACCGTCTGATTAAAGAAGGCTATGATGATATGGACCATATGATGAAGACCAATTATCTGGAAAACAATAATCTCAGGAAAAAAGCCAAATTTAAGGCAGATCAGCAGATTATCAGCGGTTTTTCAGGCGCTTTGGATACCATAAACAGTGAAAAGCAAGTTAGGTAAAAGGAACAGATCATGCCCAGACCGAGATTAACATATAAACAGCGGCGTGCTCGGGAATATGCCAAGAAACTGCCCGTCGGCGATCAGCTGGATGCAATTTTAAAGGCTTTTGCCATGGTATTGGCAGAAGGCGCCGAACTGCCGCCGGATTTGGTAACGGTGATCCGCAAATGGCAGGACATCAAACTCAAATGCCCGCGTTAAAACTTCCCCCGGTTATTGTCTTTTGCATTAACCGGGGGAAGTTTTTTTTCATTTTTGTCGGCTTGATTCTTGAAGCGCTTTATGTTATCTTGCCGACAATGAAATATTATTAATCTTATAATTTATAAAAGTTATGGAAACAAAAGCCATAAAGGATTGTTCCCTTTCGGTTCCCGATGTCAGAAAAATTTTGTATGATGCGCGGAGTCGGGTTACCGCCGTCCGTGCCGAGTGTTGGAACCGAAAAATACGCCGGAAATACGGCCATCGGATCGAAATGATCGACGATTTTCATTGCCAAACCGCCGCAATCAGCGAAGAGCAGCTTCTAGATTTGTTGGAAGACAGATATTGTTGGGGAAAAGTGCTGGTTTTGGTCAATCGTTTTGTTTTTGGCGAATTGCAAAAACTGCCGTTTGGCATTCGGATCAAAGAAAATTTTTATTTCCAAATCATCGACGAGGAAGGCTGTGAAACGCCGTTGCACCGTTTGGACGAAGGAAAAGACGGAGCTTAAGCTCAAAAAAAAGCAGCAGTTTGACCAAACTGCTGCTTTTAAGTTTAAACGAAGCGGTTAGATTTTGACAATGCCTTCGGCAAAGGCAAAAATCGCCCACAACGCCAACAGCACCAAAATGACGGCAAAAGCGCATTCTCCTTTGGTGAAGGCTTTTTCGCCGGGAGCATTCTGACGACGTGCCCAGATAAACACCGGAATTCCCAATGCCACAATGACGACGGCCATCAGAAGATAATTCAGGCCGGCGGCATAAATCAGCCAGAGGGCGTAAAGCGCTCCGAGAATGCCGGTAATCAGCGCCGCAGATCTTTTAACCAAGGCATTGGCGGGATATTCACCGTCTTCGCAGATTTTCCACAAATAAGCGCAGGAGGCGAAATAAGCCGGCAAAACCATCACGCCGGTAATGCTGAGCATGGTGTTCCAGGCATTATTTGAAAAATACACCAGCAGAATGAAAATCTGCATCATGGCGCTGGTGATCCACAAAGAAACCGCCGGTGAGCCATATTTGTTTTCAATGGCAAACTCTTTGGGGAAAGTTCCGTTTTTGGCGGCGGCGTGCGGCACTTCGGCCGTAACCATGGTCCAGGCCAGCCAGCTGGTCAAAACCGAAACCAACAAGCCGATGTTCATCAGCCAGGCGCCCCAGGGACCAACCAACTTTTCCAAGATTCCGGCCGTGGAGGGATTGGGAACGGTGGCTAATTCGGCCTGAGACATGTAGCCATAAGGCAGCAGGGACAACAGAATATAAATGGCCAAACAGCCGATGAAGCCCAAAATTGTTGCTTTGCCGACGTCATGAGGCGTTTTGGCACGGTTAGACATCACCACGGCGCCTTCAATGCCGATAAAAGCCCAAAGCGTCACCAGCATGGTGCTCTTGATCTGCGTGCCGAGACCGCCGAGTTTCATGCGGGTGGCGACGTTTTCGCCCCAGAAGTCGAAACTAAAGCGGCTGTCACTGAAGGCAAAGGCCATAATGAGGATAAACAGTACCAGCGGTACGATCTTGACGACGGTGCCGATGAGGTTGACGATGGTGGCTTGTTTGATGCCTTTTAACACCAAAAAGTTAAAGCCCCAGATGATAATGGAGCCGCCGATGATGGAAGCTAAATTATTACCGCCCGCGAAATATGGCGGAAAGAAATAGTTTAGGGCGTCCATGGTGATGACGGCATAACCGACGTTACCGCAAACCTGACACAGCCAGTAAGACCAGCCGATGGTAAAGCCGATGTAGGGACCGAAGCCTGCGCGGGAATACATGTAAATTCCGGAGGTTAGGTCCGGTTTGGCGGTGGATAAGATGCGAAAAGTGTTGGCAATGAAATAAATGCCGATGCCGGTGATGATCCATGCCAGGAGCACGGCGCCGGCGGAAGCTCCAGCCGCCATGTTTTGCGGCAGGGAATAGATGCCGCCGCCGATCATGGAGCTGACGACAATGCCCGCCAGAGCCAAAACGCCCAAACCGTTGGGATTACCGGTTGGTTTTGCGGCAGCGGACGCGGAAGAAGTTTTATGTTCTGCCATGAGGTTATTCCTTGAAAAATCAGTTAAAAAAACAATGCGCCACCCTTGATTGCGTCAAGGGTGGCGGAAAAGATTATGCCTGAGCCGGAGCTGCATGCTCAAAGTTCAGGAAACCCATTGCAGTCAAGCTGTAACCAAACTGTTGGGTGATATTGACGTAGTTGTGCCACATCTGGAATTCGGAGTGTTTTTCTACGCCGCGGATCGACAATTCGTGGTTCAAAGACTTGGTAAGCCACATTTCGGCATGGCCTTTGGCAATGTCGTCGTCAATCTGGGTGTCGAAGAACTCAACGTATTCTGCCGCCCAGCCGCCGATCAGCTCACCGTTTTTATCCTTGCCCCAGCAGACGCCCAAACCGGTTGCAATGGCCTTGTGCTGGTCGCGGCTGGCACCGTGTCCGGCCATAATGACTTCCAAAACGGCGCCGTGTTTGAACTGGCTGACAATCTTGTCGTTAATGGGAAGAATTTTCCCGTAAAGCTCCTTCGGCAGAACCGAGGTATAAGGAACGACGTTAAAGTTTTCGATTTTTGCCTGCATCAAAGCGGAATCATAGCAGAAGGTTTCAAAAGGTTGCGGCGGAATACCGTCGTCGGCCTGGCCGGCGCCGCCGGTAATGAATGCGAAAGTCGGAAAACGTACACCTTCAGTCATCTTAATTCTCCTTGTAAAATTAATAAATCTGTTTTGTATGAAAGGGATAGTTTGCTCATTTTCATCAGCTGCTTAAATACCTAATCGTCATGAATGGATTTTCAAGAATGCAAATATACATATATAAATATCCACAACCTTCGGCTATGAATGAAAAATATTGTTTTTTATTACGTTTATAGTAACCTGATAGACAATCGTTATTTTTTGCAAAGGAAAGAGAAATGTTTTTTAAGAATAAAGCAATGATGTTGACGGCGGCACTGCTTGCCATGACGGCCTGTAAAGAGGAAAACGGCGCCCAAACCGCCGCACAGCAGGTGCCGGAAGTCGTAGCCGTCAAAACTCAGGCGCAAAATATTCCGTTGTCTTTTGAGTTTGCCGCACGAGCTCAAGGTTCAAAGGAAACCGAGGTTCGCGCCAGGGTTGGCGGCATTTTGCTCAAACGCAACTATGTCGAAGGTTCCACGGTAGAGGAAGGCAGCGTGCTGTTTGAGATTGACCCCGAACCCTACAAGGTGGCTCTTTCCCAGGCTAAGGCCCGTTTGCTGCAGGTTGAAGCTCAGCTGAAAGCGGCAGAAACCCAATGGAAACGGATTGAAAAGCTGTTTAAGGATCGCATCGTCAGCGAAAAGGCCCGTGACGAAGCCCGGGCAAATTATGACGGTTTGAAGGCCAATCTGGCGGCCGCTCAGGCTGACGTCGATGCCGCGCAGCTGAATTTGGACTATACCACCGTGCGGGCGCCGATCAGCGGCATCACCAGCATGGAAACCCAGTCCGAAGGCAGTTTGATCGCGGCAAACGGTCAACTGACCACGATTACGCAATTGGATCCGATTTATGTGGTCTTCTCGGCGGCGGATTCGGATATGTTCAAACTCGGCGCCATGATTGAACAGGGACTGATCATCCAGCCGCAATACAAAAAAGACATCAAGGCCAAGATCAAGTCCAGCAACGGCAAAGTCTACGAGCGGGAAGGCGAGATCAACTTCGTTAACCCGACGATTGACGAGAATACCGGAACAATCAAGCTGCGAGCCGTTTTCCCCAATCCCGAAAGAAAACTGATGCCCGGCCAGTTTATGCGCTTGGTTTTGGAAGGTCTGGTGCGCAAAGACGCGGTGGTCCTGCCGCAGGAAGCCGTCATGCAGGGAGCCGACGGATCTTATGTCTATGTGGTGGGTGAAGAAGGCAAAATCGAATCTCGCCAGGTAAAAATCGGCCTGACCACGCAGGAAGGTGAATGGATTATCGACCAAGGGTTGCAGCCGGGCGAACTGGTTGCCGTCAGCAGCCTGATGAAACTGCGTCCAGGAATGCCGGTAAAAGCGGTTGAAAAGGAAATCGACCGCCAAACGACCACACTGGAAGAAACAAACCCCGCCGCTGACAATGCCGCAGCGGAAGTGACAACTCCGGCGGAATAATTTTTAAGAAAAGGGAAGAGAGATGTTCTCAGAGTTCTTTATTAAAAGGCCGATTTTTGCAACGGTCTTGTCATTGATTATCGTCTTGGCCGGTTTGGTCTCCATGAAGGTGCTGCCGATTGAGCAATATCCGAACATCGTGCCGCCGGAAATTCAGATCTCCGCGGTTTATCCGGGCGCAACGGCCGAAGTCTTGGCCGATACTGTGGCGGCGCCGATCGAACAGGAGCTCAACGGTGTCAACAACATGATTTACATGTATTCCACCGCCACTTCCAGCGGTTATCTGACCATCGGCGTGGTTTTTGAGATCGGTACCGATCCCGATCAGGCAACGATTGACGTTAACAACAAAGTTCAGGCCGCAACGGCCAAGTTGCCGAGCGAAGTCACCAAACAAGGCGTAACCGTGGAGCAAAAGTCCAACGCCATTTTGCAGGTGGTGACCATGAAGTCCGATTCTGACAAATATGACACGGTTTATGTTTCCAACTATGCGCTGCTGAACGTTTTGGACGAAATCAAACGTATTAAGGGCGTCGGATCAGCGTCTTTATTCGCCAGTCAGGACTATTCGATGCGCATCTGGCTCAGCCCTGACAAGCTGGCGGATTATAACCTGACGCCGCTGGACGTGACCACGGCCATTCAGGAACAGAATTCCCAGTTTGCGGCCGGCCGCTTCGGGCAGGAACCGATGGATGAATATTTGCCTTATACTTACAGCGTAAACACCAAAGGGCGGCTGACTTCCGAGGAGGAGTTCGGCAACATTATTCTCAAGAGCGACAGCAGCGGCGCCATGCTGCGGCTGAAAGACGTGGCCCGAATAGAACTCGGTGCTCAGGATTACAGCGTTTCTTCTCAGCAGAACAACGAAAAAGCCGTGGCTTTTGCCGTTTACCTGCAGTCCGGCGCCAATGCCTTGGAAACCTCGGCGGCGGTAAAGGCCAAAATGGCGGAGCTGTCGAAAAAGTTTCCCGAAGGCATCTCTTATTCCATCCCTTATGATACGACGATTTTTGTGAACATCTCGATTGAAGAAGTGATTCATACCTTTTTTGAAGCCGTGTTTTTGGTGGTCTTGGTGGTTTATCTGTTCTTGCAAAACTGGCGTGCCACGATTATTCCGATTTTGGCGGTGCCGGTTTCCATCATCGGTGCTTTTGCCGGCATGTATCTGTTAGGCTTTTCCATCAACCTGTTGACCCTGTTTGGTCTGATTCTGGCCATCGGTATCGTGGTGGACGACGCCATTATCGTGATTGAGAACGTCGAACGTCTGATAAGCGAAGAAAAGCTTTCGGTCAAAGAAGCCTGCTTCAAGGCGATGAAGGAGGTCTCCGGACCGGTGGTCGCGGTGGCCTTGGTTTTGTCTTCCGTCTTTTTGCCGATTGCCTTTTTGGGCGGCATGACCGGAATGATGTATAAGCAGTTTGCCGTAACCATCGCTATTTCGGTGCTTATTTCAGCCTTTGTGGCACTGACTTTGACTCCGGCGCTGTGCGCCATTCTCTTGAAACCGACCCACCGTGAACCGGCTCTGTTCTTTAGATTGTTTAACCGGTTTTTTGAAAAACTGACCGACTGGTATTTGGCCGGCGTGCGCTTTTGTTTGCATTTCCGCAAGCTGACGCTTCTGGCCTTTGCCGGCATGATCGTGCTGATCTTGGGCCTGTTCAAGGTCATTCCCGGCGGTTTGGTGCCGATGGAAGACCAGGGAACCCTGCTGATGGCGCATTCGATGCCGGCGGCTTCCTCTTTGGGCCGAACCACCAAATATACCGATAAATTGACGGCACAGGTCAAGGAAAATCCGCTGGTCAAGGACATGATTACCATTAACGGTTATGACATCTTGTCCTCCTCGCAAAACACCTATTCGGGAATCAGCTTCGTGGTGCTCGAAGATTGGGCCAAACGCGAGGGAAAAGGCCAAAGTGCCGATGAAATCGCCGCTTTGATGACCGGAATGGGCATGCGCCAGGCCGAAGGACTTTCTTATGCCTTTAACATGCCGCCGATTATGGGACTGAGCATGACCGGAGGATTTGAAGGTTATGTTCAGAACAAGGGCGGCCATACCTCGGCGCAGCTGATGGAAAAAACGCAGGAATTGGTGAATGCGGCCAATAAAAATCCGGCTCTGAGCAACGTGCGGACAACTTTTTCCGTCAGCACGCCGCAATATTCGATTGAGCTGGACCGCGAGAAGGCGCGGGCGCTTAATGTGCCGATCAACCAAATCTATGCGGTGATGCAGGCCACCTTCGGCAGCCTGTATGTCAACGACTTTACTTATTTTGGCCGCAACTTCCGCGTAACGGTTCAGTCGGAGGCGCGTTTCCGCCGCACGCCGGATGATTTGCGCTATGTTTATGCCAAATCCAACGATGGCAAGTTGATTCCCTTGTCTACGTTAATCGACGTCAAACGGATCATCGGGCCGGAGCTGATCAATCGCTTTAACATTTTCCCCGCGGCGAAGGTGACGGGAGATCCGGCGCCGGGATACAGCTCGGGACAAGCGATTGCCGCTATGGAAGAAACAGCTGCGCAAGTCCTCGGACCGGATTATGACTTGTCTTGGGTCGGTTCGGCTTATCAGGAAAAACTGACCGGCGGCGCCTCTACCCAGGCTTTTATCTTTGGTCTGATCATGATCTTTCTGATCCTTTCGGCGCAGTATGAAAAATGGTCGCTGCCGTTTGTGGTGATTTTGTCTGTGCCGTTTGCCGTTTTCGGTGCTTTGCTGGCCACCTGGCTGCGCGGGTTGGAAAATGATCTTTATTTCCAAATCGGTCTGGTAACGCTGATTGGTTTGGCCGCTAAAAATGCCATTCTGATTGTGGAATTTGCCGTGATGGAGGTGCAAAGCGGAAAGAACTATGCTGAGGCGGCCCTGTCGGCGGCCAAACTGCGCTTCCGCCCGATTGTGATGACTTCTCTGGCGTTTACTTTCGGCATTTTGCCTCTGGTCGTCAGTAGCGGCGCCGGTGCCGGCAGTCGTCATGCCATCGGAACCGGCATGGTCGGCGGCATGATCGCGTCCACGTTCGTCGCGACTTTGTTTGTGCCGATGATGTTTGCAATTATCGGAGAACTGTTTGATGAAGAACAGATCCTCAAGCGCAAAATAAAAAAACGTGCGGTCAAAAAGGGACGTCCGTTGCTCAAAAGCCTGCAGTGAGACGTCTCTTTCCTCTGAAAGCCCGCGGAAAAAACGGCGGGCCGGAGGGGAAAACAAGGTAAACAAAAACCCGGGTGCCTTGCGGCAGCCGGGTTTTTCTCTTAGAATAACCAAAAAAATTAATTATGAATTTAACTGAATTTTTCAACGAAGTTAAATTTTGTTCCAAACTCTTTGTCGAGTTCTTCCCATTTTTTTCTGGTCAGTTCGTCTTCCGCCCAATTGTTTATAAAGTCTTTCAAGATAAACGGAGGAAAAGTTGAGCTTATGATTTCATAATTGGTGCGTATGAGTTTCCAGCCATATTTGGAAACGTAATTACGTGCCAACATTCGCATGAGAAAACCTGCCAAATTTGGGGTTTCGTCGCTTTTCAGCAATTTGTCGGTGTATTCGTAGGTGTAGTTTTTAATACACTTTTGCTGATATTTCAGCCCTTCGATAAGCAGATCACCCACTTGGAGCGGAAATTTCTGATAAGGGCAATATTGAACGCAAAGTTCAAATTTGGCCAGTTCGTCAAAAGAGAAAAAAGCGTCGCTTTCTTTGCCGCTGACCAAGGCGTTTTTTCTTTTGGCCCGCATTTCTCTTTGGAATTCTTCAAGGAAGCGCTTGATGTTTTCTCTGTTGTCTTTGGAGAAAATCTCAAGAAATAACTTTTCTTTAATTTGATTAATTCTTTTTCTTTCTTCGGTGTCAACGTCAAAAATTTCTCTTCTCTTTTCTTTTTTCATAATAATAAAAAATTTAATAGGATTAAAAAAATAGCTGCTGGGTTATTCCGCCGTAACAAATTGCTTGGTGTATTTCAATTTGTTTTTGACGGCATAGCTGTGAGCTTTGTTACTGACAGTCTCGTCGGCGCAAAAGCTCAGAACGTTCAGCATCTTTGGGAAATTATCGTAAGTTTGGGGTGTGCAATATTGCGTTTTGCTTAAAAGCTCAACGATTTTGTAACGAAGCCGGGAAAAAAGTGCAGCCAGATCATTTTCGGCGATCACTTTGGCTTCCGGGGTTTCGGCGCTGAGACAAATTTTGTTTGCATGCTGCAACTTTGCGGTAATTTCCATAAGACTGGCGTTAATGCCTGCAGAGCAGGATAATTCATTTCTGAATTTTTGAGCCTTTTGGTGTCTTTCTTCTTTACTCATTTTTTTTTAATTTGGTTAATAAAAACAAAATAATAATCACGTATCTTTCAATTTAGACAAAAGAAAAAGATTTGACAAGTCTTTTTTATTAAATTTTAAACTTTTATCATTATATATAAATCAAAATTGGGCGTTTATTTTATTTTGGGTTACAAAAATGAACAAATATTTGAAAATGGCGGGAATTGTCGCGGTTATCGCGGGAATCGGCATTTGGTATAATCGGGAAGGGCCGAAACTGCCCGATTATGTGACCAATAAGCTTAAGCAAGGGGACATTACCGAAAAGATCACCGCTTCCGGCATCATCAATCCGATTTCGACGGTCAACATAGGAACCCAGGTCTCCGGAACGATTGCCGAGATTTTTGTGGATTATAATTCCGAAGTAAAAAAAGGCCAATTGTTGGCACAGATTGATCCCTCCCTGTTCGAGGCGACGGTGGCACAGCGCCGGGCAGCTCTGGATATTGCCAAGGCGCAGGTTGACGTCAGCAAAAACGATATTGTTTATTATAAGAAGAATTTGGCCCGTATTTCCAAACTGAACAAATCGCAATATTCGACGGACAAGGATTTGGAAGCCGCGCAGCGCGAATATGACAACGCCGTGGTGCAGCTGGCTTTGCAGGAAGCCCAGGTCAAACAAGCGGAAGCGGCTTTGCAGACGGCAGAAATCGATTTGCGTTATACCAAGATCGTTTCGCCGGTAGACGGCATTGTTGTTTCCAAAGAAGTGGAAGTCGGACAAACCGTGGCGGCAAGTTTTCAGACGCCGACATTGTTTAATGTGGCGGAGGATTTGACCAAAATGCAGATTGAGGCCTCGATTGTCGAAGCCGATATTGCCAAGGTCAAAGACGGACAGACCGTCGAATTCAGCGTCGACAGCTTTCCCGACGAGATTTTTTACGGCATTGTGACTCAGGTGCGCAACAATCCGGTAACGGTTTCCAATGTCGTTACTTATGAGGTTATTATTGAGATCGACAATAAGGATCTGAAGCTCAAACCGGGCATGACCGCCAATGTCGAGATCATTACCGCCGAAAAGCAAGATGTCCTATTGGTGCCCAACAAGGCTTTGCGCTTTTATATGGAAGACGAGAACGGCGGCACGGCTAAAAGATACAAAGACAAGGGAATTTGGGTTTTGCGCCGCGGCGTGCCCGAAAGAGTGAGCGTGACCACCGGGGTAAGCAATGAAGACGTTACCGAGGTGAAAAGTCAGGATTTGAAAGCCGGAGAAGAAGTTATTGTCGAGAAAAACGGTAATGATGACGCCGCTCGGGCCATGCGTATGAGGATGCCGCATTAATGCCGTTGATCAAGCTGCAAAACATTTGTAAGAGTTATCCGCTTGAAGGTTTTACCCTCAATATTCTCAAACGTATTTCTTTGGAAATAGAGGAGGGGGAGTTTGTTGCGATCATGGGGCCTTCCGGCTCGGGAAAGTCGACTTTAATGAATATTCTCGGCTGTTTGGACAAGCCTACTTCCGGCCATTATTGGCTCGACGGCCAAAAGGTGGAAAACCTGTCCGTAGATCGGTTGGCAGAAATCCGTAATCAGAAAATCGGCTTTGTTTTCCAAGGTTTTAACCTCTTGTCGCGAACGTCGGCCATTGAAAACGTCGAACTGCCGATGGTCTATGCCGGCGTTCCCGAAGCTTCCCGCCGTCAACGGGCAATCGACGCTCTTAAGCAGGTAGGGTTGGAAAAAAGGATGGATCATCAGCCCAACCAACTTTCCGGCGGTCAACAGCAGCGCGTGGCCATTGCCCGGGCCATCGTCAACAATGCTCCGATCATTTTTGCCGACGAACCGACCGGAAATTTGGACAGCAAAATGAGCGTAGAAATTATGGAACTGTTTACGCGGCTTAACCGGGAAATGGGGCGGACGATTATTCTGGTGACGCATGAGGAAGACGTCGCGCGTTATTCCGGCCGAATTATCAAAATTGTGGATGGTGAAATCAGTTCCGACGAGAGGATTAAATGATTGAGCTGAAAACGATATTCAGTATTGCCATTCGAGCGATTAAAGCTAATAAAATGCGCTCAATCTTAACCAGCCTGGGCATTATCATCGGCGTGGCCGCGGTTATCGTCATGCTGGCTATCGGGCACGGCGCTCAAATCTCGATTCAAAATGAAATGAAGACCATGGGCTCTAATCTGATCATCGTTCGCTCAGGCACGGCTACTTCCAGCGGTGCCCGCGGCGGTCATGGATCGCAGCCGACGATGAAATTGTCTGATGGAAACGCTATTCAGCAAAAAATTAGCAGCATTCGTTTGGCCGCGCCCATTCTTGAGGAAACCGCCCAAATAGTCTATGGTAATGCCAACTGGTCTACCGGCATTACCGGAACCGACAACCGCAATTTCGAGATCAAAGAATGGCCCTTGGCTTACGGGCGTTTTTTCTCCGAAAGCGACGTCCGTACCGCCGCTAAGGTTGCCATTCTTGGGCAAACGGTTGTAAACGAATTGTTTGGCGACGTCGATCCGATCAATAAGACAATCCGAATTAAAGGGATCCCCTTTCAGGTTATCGGCGTCTTGAAAACGCGCGGGCAGAGCGGTATGGGGCAGGATCAGGACGACAGTGTGTTTATTCCCATTACGACGGCACAAAAAAAAGTCATGGGCGTTTCTTTTCCTGATCAAGTGAAGTTTATCATTCTGCAGGCCGTTGATGCCGAAAGCACTTATTCTTCCCAAGAAGAAATTCGTCAATTGTTGCGCCAAAGGCATAACCTCGGCACGCATAAGGAGGACGATTTTGTCATCAGAAATCTGACACAGATGATGGAAATGATGGAAAATTCAACCAAGATCATGACGATCTTACTGGGTTCTATTGCAGGGATTTCCTTAATTGTCGGAGGTATCGGCATTATGAACATCATGCTGGTGTCCGTGACGGAAAGAACGCGAGAGATTGGTATTCGGATGGCCATCGGTGCCAAAACTTGGGATATCCGTTGGCAGTTTTTGACCGAAGCCCTGGTACTTTCCCTTATCGGCGGCGTGGTGGGGATTATCCTCGGATTGCTCGGAATCGAAATGGTGCGGGCCTTCAGCTCGCTGACGCCGCAAGTGACTTTGACATATGTTTTGTTGCCGTTTTCTTTTGCCGGTTTTGTCGGGCTGTTTTTTGGTTTTTATCCGGCTTATAAAGCGTCTCTGCTAAACCCGATTAACGCGCTGCGTTATGAGTAGACTGCCGCCCAAGTATGAAGGCCGCGCCGCTCGCCCAGAAAGTCAAAGGCAATAAAAAAGAACCTATCAAGGTGTGTGAGATAAGGAGACCGGCTGCCTGATTGACAACTCGCAAACAACGGGTTTGCTCGTTGCCGACTGTTCCGGCGCATCGCCCGGTCAAAGGCGCGCTTGCGCCCCACAGTTCAAACAGGCTCCCTTGGTCGCCGCTTGCCCAGAAAGCCAAAACCAATAAAAAAAAAGCACCTATTAAGGTGCGTGAGATAAGGAAACCGGCTGCCTGATTGACAACTCGCAAACAATGGGTTTGCTCGTTGCCGACTGTTCCGGCGCATCGCACGGCCGAAGGCGCGCTTGCGCCCCATAGTTCAAACAGGCTCCCTTGGTCGCCGCTCGCCCAGAAAGTCAAAGCCAATAAAAAAAGCACCTTGACAGGTGCTTTTTTTATTGGCTCCGGCTGCCTGATTCGAACAGGCGACCAATCGGTTAACAGCCGATTGCTCTACCGCTGAGCTAAGCCGGAATATATTTTGGAGGCCGGTACCGGAATTGAACCGATGTACAAGGATTTGCAGTCCTCTGCATGAGCCACTCTGCCAACCGGCCGTTCACAATACCGCTCTCATTCGGTAGTTCCATATATATACAAATTTTTTCTCCGCCGTCAATAACTTTTTTTATGAAAATGCAAAAAAACTTCTTTTTTTATCCGTCTGATGTTATATCATAGCCGAGGCTGAAGAATTTTAGAAGGAGGACCCGATTATGAAAGTTGCCATCGCTTCGGATCACGGCGGATACGAGCTTAAGGAAAATCTGAAAAAACACTATGAAAAACAAGGTCTTGTTTTGCAGGATTTGGGGGCTTTCTGCGGGGAGTCTTGCGATTATCCCGACATTGCCAAAATTATGGTGGATAAAATCAAGTCCGGCGCTGCCGACAGGGGGATTCTGATCTGCGGTACCGGAATCGGAATTTCAATGGCTGCTAATCGTTATAAGGGGATTCGAGCCGCTTTGGTTTATAACGACTATACGGCGGAAATGTCCCGCAAACACAATGATGCCAATATCATTGCCTTGGGCGGCCGCGTGATTTCGCCGGAAGATGCCGCACGATATGTGGATATCTTTTTAAAAACAGAATTTGAGGGCGGCAGGCATCTCCGCCGAATCGAAAAGCTTGACCTATGATGGAAAGGACTGAAACAGATGGATTTTACCAAAAATTTGAAAGATGAAGATGAGGCTGTTTTTTCGGCAATTGCTCAGGAATTGGAACGGCAGCAAAATCAGATTGAACTGATTGCTTCCGAAAATATTGTTTCCAAAGCCGTTTTGCAGGCGCAGGGGTCGATTCTGACCAACAAATACGCCGAAGGTTATCCTGCCAAGCGCTATTATGGCGGATGCGAGTTTGTCGACAAAGTGGAAATCTTGGCCATCGAACGGGCAAAAAAACTTTTTAACGCTGCTTATGTAAATGTGCAGCCGCATTCCGGAAGTCAGGCCAATACCGCGGTCTATGTTGCGCTTTTGCAGCCTTGTGACACAATTCTCGGTATGTCTTTGGATGCGGGGGGACACTTGACTCACGGCTCTAAAGTTTCCGTCTCGGGAAAATGGCTGAAGTCCGTGCAATACGGAGTGCGAAAAGAAGACGGCCTGATTGATTATGAAGAGGTCGAACGCTTGGCTGAAGAGCATCAGCCCAAATTGATCATTGCCGGTGGATCGGCTTATCCTCGTCAAATTGATTTTGCCCGTTTTCGGCAGATTGCAGATGCCTGCGGTGCTTATCTGATGGTCGATATGGCTCATTTTGCCGGTTTGGTTGCCGGCGGCGTCCATCCCAATCCATTGCCTTATGCCGACGTGGTGACCACCACGACGCACAAGACGCTGCGCGGCCCTCGCGGCGGCATGATTTTAACCAACAACGGCGAAATTGCTAAAAAGATAGATTCCGCTATCTTTCCCGGAACCCAGGGCGGGCCTCTGATGCATGTGATTGCCGGAAAAGCCGTCTGCTTTGGCGAAGATCTGACGCCGGAATTTAAAAATTATGCGGCGCAAGTGGTGAAAAATGCCAAAATCTTGGGAGAAACGTTAAAAAAGCGGGGACTGGATTTGGTTTCCGGCGGAACGGATACGCATTTGCTTTTGGTCGATCTGCGGCCGAAGAACCTGACCGGAGACGTCGTGGCTCAGGCTTTGGAGCGGGCGAATATGACCGGCAATAAAAATGCCATTCCTTTTGATCCGATGCCGCCGAAAATCACTTCCGGCATTCGGCTGGGAACGCCGGCCGGCACAACGCGCGGTTTTAAAGAGGCGGAATTTGAGATGATCGGCCAATGGATCGGTGACGTTGTTGACGCTTTGGCTGCGGGGAATGCCGATTCCGTGATTGCCGAAGTTAAGGAAAAAGCCATCGCCTTGTGTCGGCGTTTTCCCATCTATGGAGATTTGTAAAAAATTAATGTCAGATGACAAAAAAGAACTCCGCATTTTATGCGGAGTTCTTTTTTAGAAAACAGCAGCGTTTAGCTGGCTTTTTTGCAGGCGCAGCAGGTGCTTTTGCATTTCAAAATCGACTTACCGGCATAAATGGCCATATCGCCCAATTCTTCCTCAATGCGGATGAGCTGGTTATATTTGGCCATACGGTCGGTACGCGACATCGAACCTGTCTTGATCTGACCGCAGTTGGTTGCAACCGCAATATCGGCGATCGTCGTGTCTTCGGTTTCGCCGGAGCGGTGAGACAAAACGGCGGTATATTTGTTGCGTTGAGCCAGGTCAACGGCTTTCAAGGTTTCGGTCAGGGTGCCGATCTGGTTGACTTTAACCAAGATGGAGTTAGCCACGCCTTTTTCAATACCCATGGCCAAACGTTTCGGGTTGGTCACAAAGAGGTCGTCGCCGACGAGCTGGACACGGTCGCCGAGAGCATCGGTCAGCATCTTCCAGCCTTCCCAGTCGTCTTCGGCCATGCCGTCTTCAATGGAGAAGATCGGGAACTTGTCGCAAAGACCTTTGTAGAAGTCAACCATCTGAGCGTTGGTGTAGGATTTTCCTTCGCCTTTCATTTCATACTTGCCGTTCTCATAGAATTCGGAAGAAGCGGCATCAATGGCCAAAACAACGTCTTCACCGGGTTTGTAACCGGCGTCGGAGATGGACTTGACGATGAAGGACAAAGCTTCGTCGGCGGATTTCAAATTCGGGGCGAAACCGCCTTCGTCGCCGACATTGGTGTTATGACCGGCGGCTTTGAGGTTTTTCTTCAGGGTGTGGAAGATTTCGGCACCCATGCGGACGGCTTCTTTAATGGAGGAAGCGCCGACCGGCATAATCATGAATTCCTGAATGTCGATCGGGTTGTCGGCATGCTGACCGCCGTTGACGATGTTCATCATCGGGACCGGCAGAGTGCGAGCCATGGTGCCGCCGAGGTAACGATACAGGGGCAAGCCGGATTCTTCGGCCTGAGCCTTGGCAACAGCCAGAGAAACCGCCAAAATGGCATTGGCGCCGAGACGGCCTTTGTTTTCGGTTCCGTCCAGCTCAATCATGGCGTTGTCCAGTTCGATCTGGTCTTCGGCGTCCATGCCGGCCAGAGCGTCGTAAATTTCTTCGTTGACGTTTTCAACGGCCTTTTCCACGCCTTTGCCCATATAACGTTTTTTGTCGCCGTCACGGAGTTCAACGGCTTCATGCACGCCGGTAGAAGCGCCGGAAGGAACGGCAGCGCGGCCGAAAGCGCCGCTTTGCAAAACAACGTCGGCTTCAACGGTCGGGTTTCCGCGTGAATCTAAAATTTCACGGGCATGAATATCAATAATAGCACTCATTTTTTTCTCCTAATAAATTATAAAAAGCACTGCTCCTAAAATCGTTCATATTTAAGATAATGTCAAGTCTTACTAACTTATTTTTCTAATAAAAATGCAGGACTGGTTAGAAAAGCTCTTGTCAGATTTTTGAAACGGGTCTAAATTTGAAAAAGTCAAACCAAGGAAGGAGAAAAAGCATGTTTTCGGATAAATGGCATCAGCGCTTTATGGAAGTGGCGGAACTGGTGGCCGGTTGGTCCAAGGACCCGTCGACGAAAACCGGCGCCGTGGTTGTCGGTCCGGACAGGGAAATTCGCGCCACCGGATACAACGGCCTGGTTCGCGGCGTGGACGACGACAAGCCCGAACGTATGGAACGCCCGACG
Organism: uncultured Alphaproteobacteria bacterium; assembly: GCA_934254925.1. Taxonomy (GTDB): domain Bacteria; phylum Pseudomonadota; class Alphaproteobacteria; order RF32; family CAG-239; genus CAKQMD01. The sequence continues at coordinate 45,595 of CAKQMD010000001.1, read as the reverse complement.
AAATATGATTTTTTTGAACATGCTGAGCGTAACGCGATTTATAACGCCTGCCTGACCGGAACCTCCTTGAAAGGCTGCGTGCTTTATGCCACGCATGCGCCCTGTACCGATTGCGCCCGCGCCATCATCCAATCGGGCATAAAAATGGTGGTGACCCATGCCGTCGAGCCTCGGCCGGACATCAAAGATCCCACCTGGCGCGACAAACTGGCCTATTCCGAACAGATGTTCAAAGAAGCAGGCATAGAATATAAAATCTTACCTTTAAAATAAAAAAAACAGGTATTATATAGAACTTAAAGCTAAGTCTCCGCAGAGATCATGCGGGGAAATTTGAGTATTTTACCGGTTTACAGGAGATAATGATGAAAATTCTGATTGCTGACGATCACGCCTTGTTTCGCGACGGTTTAAGCCTGCAGCTTGAAAAAATAGTGCCCGATGCCGTCATTCTTCAGGCCGGAACTTATTCTCAGGCCTTGAAGATTTTGGAAGAAAACAAGGTCGATCTGGCCATTTTGGATCTGGATATGCCGGACATGAAATGGGAAGAAGGCCTGGATGCGATTCAGAAAAACGCTACCGGTGCTCGTTTTGTCGTTGTTTCTGCAACGGAAGATATCAAAAGCATCCGCAAAGTGTTGGACAAGGGGATCGCCGGCTACATTCCCAAAAGAATTGAGACCAAGATCTTAAACGGTGCCCTCAAGCTGATTTTGGACGGCGGAACCTATTTGCCGCCCGCACTGCTGGAGGGAAATTCTTCCAGCGGCAACGAGAACAAAACCCGCGGCAAAACCCTGACCAATCGTCAGGCGGAAGTCTTGGGCTTTGTGGCCGAGGGAATGTCCAACAAGCAGATTGCTTTCAAAATGGGCGTTTCAGAGGCCACAGTCAAGCTGCACATCAACGCGCTTCTGCGTTCCGTCGGCGCCACCAATCGAACGCAAGCAGTGATTATTGCCCAAAAAATGGGGCTGATCTAAAACAAAAGGCCGGAATTTCCGGCCTTTTTTATAATTTGACAATTTCCTCGCGGCAGTGTTTGCTTTCGCTGGTTTGTCGTCGCAAAAGCCAAATCAGCTCATTATAGGCATATAGCCATTTGGCAATGTCTTTTTCCATCATAAATTCAACGATGACGCTTTGGGGCGATTCTTTATAAAACAAAAGATCGAAAATTTTCGTTCCCTCGTTTTTCAACAAAAGAAAAGTCCTGGTGAAAAGCTGAACGGCTTCTTTCAGTTCATAACCGAAAAGATGTAACCGACACAGACAATCCCCGTGGCCGCTGTTAAGCGAGGGCATCATCAAAAGCGCAGAGCGGGCCGCCTTGGGATTGTTGCAAACAAATCCTTCCGTTGCTTGTCCGTCCCGAAGAACAAAAGCGGGAAGCAAAGACAAAGAGGCGTCCGGCCGGGGCAAAAAATAAAGTGTTGTGCTCATAATTATATCTTTTTAATTTTTTATTGTTTCCAATTTTAGCGGATTTGTTCTGTGGAATCAAGCCCCAAAAAAACCTCCCCGAAGGGAGGTCTGTCTTCTAAATTCCGTTGTAGGGAACAACGCGGGCCTGTTTACCGTAAAGAACCAGACATCTCTGCCCCGGGCTGAGCAAAACATCCGTTCCCTGCGTAATGGTGACCATGGAACCGTTGTCCAGTTCAATCACATATTCATAACCACCTTGTTTGGAAAGTTGGTTTTGAGCCGCGTCACCGGCAATTCCGCCAAGGACGGCTCCGCCGATGGCTCCGAGAATGTGAGCCGTGTCGCCGCCGCCGATGGTTGATCCGGCCACACCGCCGGCTGCGCCGCCGATTAACATACCGGCGTTGTTGTTGCTTTGCACCGTCACGGCCCGAACGCTGACGACCGTTCCTTTAAGCGCACGGTTGACTTCTCCGGTTGCCGAGGTGGAATACTGGTTGGCGCCGATGTTGGACGTACAGGCATTCAGCATCAAAGCAAGGGGAAAAGCTAATAAAAGGGCAAGTTTTTTCATCAATCAAAATCTCCGGTTAAAACAATTATTATGCTTAAATTAATACGTTGATTATCAATTGTCAATGCTGGACAATTAAAGATTCGTGATGTATGATCTCTCGGATTATTGGTAATAATCCTTGGATAAAATAATAAATTGAGGAAGTTAATAATGTTGAAGAGAACTAAAGTTGCTGCGCTTCTGAAAGCGGAACATCCGCTGGAAGAGGTTTTAGTAAAAGGCTGGGTCAGAACTCGGCGCGATTCAAAAGATTTTTCGTTCATAGAAGTGAACGACGGTTCCGGTTTGAAAAATATCCAGGTCATTGCCAATAACAATCTCTCCAACTATGAAGACGTCAAAAAACTCACCACCGGTTCCTCTCTGGCGGTGACGGGCGCTTTGGTGGAGTCCAAAGGCGGCGCTCAAAAATATGAAATTGTTGCCCGCAAGATCGAGATTTATCAAATCGCCGATGAAAGCTACCCGCTGCAAAAGAAAAAACATACCGACGAATACCTGCGCAGCATCGCGCATTTGCGGCCGCGGACCAATAAATACGGCGCCGCTTTTCGGATTCGTTCGGAACTGTCCTTTGCCATTCATAAGTTTTTCAACGATCGTGGTTTTCGCTATGTCCATACGCCGCTGATTACCGGTTCCGATTGCGAAGGCGCCGGCGAAATGTTTCGCGTGACGACGCTGGATCTTGAAAACCTGCCCCTGACCAAAGACGGCAAGGTCGACTATAGCCGGGATTTCTTCGGAAAAGAGGCGCATTTAACGGTTTCCGGACAGTTAAACGGCGAAATGTACGCCATGGGGCTTGGTGATATTTACACTTTCGGCCCGACTTTTCGCGCCGAAAACTCCAATACTACCCGTCATGCCGCCGAATTTTGGATGATTGAGCCCGAAATGGCCTTCGCCGACATTTATGACGATATGGATCTGGCCGAAGACATGGTGCGCTATTGCGTCAGACATGTGATGGAAAAATGCCCGGACGACATCGAGCTGTTTGAAAAATTTGTCGACCCGACTCTCAAAGAGACGCTGAACAATATTATCAACAACGGCTTTGCCCGCATCACTTATACCGAAGCGATCGAGATCATGAAAAAATCGGGCCATAAGTTCGAATATGCGCCGGAATACGGTATTGACCTGCAGACCGAGCATGAACGTTATCTGGCCGAAGAGCATTTCCGCCGACCGGTGATTGTCCGCGATTATCCGAAAGAGATCAAGGCTTTTTACATGCGCCTGAACGATGACGGCAAAACCGTCGCCGCCATGGATGTTTTGGTCCCGCGGATCGGTGAGTTGATCGGCGGTTCCCAGCGTGAGGAACGTCTGGACGTTTTGTTGGCCAAAATCAAAGAATGCGGCATGCGCGAGGAAGACTACGAATGGTATCTCGATTCGCGCCGTTACGGTTCGGTGCCCCATGCCGGTTTCGGTCTGGGGTTTGAGCGGATGATGATGTTGGTGACCGGCATCGGCAACATCAGAGACGTGATTCCTTTCCCAAGAACACCCAATTCCATTAATTTTTAAGGAATTTGCCATGAAAAAAATACTGCTGCTGTTGGGGTTGTGTTGTTGGAGCCTGCCGTTGAAGGCGGCAGAGCTGCCGTCTTGTGATGATTCGGCCCTGATGGCGGCGGTTGAAAACAAAATTTCCGCCTATTATGAGGAACATCCGGCGTCAAACCTGATCACGCGCCGGCGCCGGATACTCCTGCGCAAGAATCTTCATTCGTTTGAAGAAGAGGATATTGCCGGCTTTTTGCCGCAGGAAAGCTATGCCGTCGCCGACCGGCTGACGGCCCGCAAAATCAATGACGGGCTGACGGATCAGGAACTGCGCCTGTGCCGCAGCGTCACTTCGTCTTTGAAAATCCCGGTATATTTGCTGATTTTCAAACAAAAGGACGGTTGGTACGCCGATATTATCAACTTCATCTCGCCTTTGGACGGCGGCAACGATTTCGGCGTTTCTTTTTAAAAAAAACTGTGCATAAAACTATTGATTTTTAACTATAGAATCATTACATTATTACCTGTTTGAAAAAAACTGAAAGGTCGTGAGAAAGATGGCGGTCGGATCAGAACTTGTCGTCAGAAAAACATCAAATTTACCGGCGCTTATAGATGATAACAGCCTGGTTTCTTATGTTGAAAAAATCAAAAAATTTCCGGTTTTGAGCGAAGAGGAAGAGACCAGCCTGGTCGTAGCCTTTAAACAAAAGGGAGACTTGCAGGCCGCTCAAAAGCTCATTACCTCGCATTTGCGTCTGGCCGCTAAAATTGCCTTTACCTACAAACGTTACGGCTTGCCGATGGCCGACCTTGTTTCCGAAGCCAATATCGGGTTGATGCAGGCGGTCAAAAAATTTGACTTGGCCAAGAAAGTGCGTCTGTCCACTTATGCCATTTGGTGGATTCGCGCCGCCATTAACGACTTTATCCTGCGCTCCTGGTCTTTGGTCAAAATCGGAACCCGCGCGGCGCAGAAAAAACTGTTCTACAATTTGAACCGCATCAAGGCCCGCCTGGGATTGTATGAAAATAAGGCATTGGAGCCCTCCGTCGTCAAGGAAATTGCCCGTGAGCTGGTTGTGGACGAAAAAGAAGTCGTGGAAATGAACGATCGTCTGAACGGCGACAAGTCTTTGAATGTCACGGTTTCGGATGAGGATGAAAACGAAAAAATTGATTTTATTGTTGACAAAAAGCAAAATATAGAGGAAAATCTTTCTCGCAAGCAGGAGTTGAGTCTGAAGAATCAGATTCTGCAAAAATGCATTGCCGCTCTTGATGACCGTGAACAGTATATTATTCGTCATCGTATGCTTGTAGAAAATCCGGTTACTTTGGAAGAAATCGGAGCAAAATTTAAAATCAGCCGGGAACGTGTCCGCCAAATTGAAAAAAAAGCTTTTGATAAATTGAAAAGTTTGGTGATGCTTGAACTAAAACCCGAAATATGATATATTAATCATATAAAGACAAACACAACCCGTAACATAAGGAATTGAAGATGGAAAAGACATCTCAACCGACTTTGTCACTCTCTGAAAAAGAAGCCGTCAAGGCAGTTCCTTACGGTTATTGGAGCATGGATTCCTTCCGTCAGCGTATGGATATGCGGCTGAAGAAAATCCGCGGCGACGACAAAGATGATTTGACCTTGCGTTATTCTGAGGCGACCCGGCGGCAAAACATTTCGTTGAAACAGTAATTTTTTATGAATAATGAACTTAAACGCCGGTTAGACGATTTGGGCCGGCTATTTGCGGATCATAATTTGGATTCCCCGCGTTGGGAAGCCAAATTGCTGTTGGCCCATGTTTTGGAGTGTGAACCCGGCGAATTGCCGTTTTCTTCCCGCGACTTGTCGCCCGAACAGGAAAAACGGACAGAGGCCTTGGCCGCCGCACGTCTGCAGGGTTGTCCGTTGGACAAGCTGTTGGGGGAAAAGGCTTTTTATAAATATGATTTCAAAGTCAATGAAGACGTTTTGTCGCCGCGGTCAGACACTGAGGTTTTAGTCGAAGCGGCCGCAGCTTTTGCCGCGGAGGCCGAAGCCGAATGGGTGTTGGATTTCGGTACCGGTTCAGGGTGTATCTTGTTGTCTCTGCTGGCCGATTGCCCCCAATTGCACGGCATCGGGATAGACGTTTCTGCGGCAGCCTTGTGTGTTGCAACGGAAAACGGCCGGCGCTTAGGCGTGGAAGACCGAGTTGTGTTCCATCGTGTCAGCTGGTTTTCGACGGATTGGAGCTTTTTGCCGCCGGGCGGTGTGGATTTGGTCGTTGCCAACCCCCCTTACATCCCTTCGGCGGACATTGCCGCTTTGGCGCGGGAGGTGAGGGAACATGATCCTCTGGGCGCGCTGGACGGCGGCGCTGACGGCCTGGAGCATTATCGTCGGCTGGCGGTGGTGGTGCCGCAGGTGCTTCGTCCGGGCGGAAGGGTTTTTCTGGAAGTCGGGATTGGTCAGGCCGAAGATGTTAGGGAAATATTTACCGCTTGCGGTCTATACTACCTGCAAACCCTGAAAGATCTGGGCGGCATAGACCGTTGTGTAATTTTGCAAAAATGATTTGCATTTATAATTATTATGGCTAATATGGCGAAAGTTTGGTGCCGGAGGCAAATTAAGGTTAACTGCGGCCGATTTTTTTCTTAAAAACTTTCTTTTGATTTTAATCACACGCTTTCGGCAGTTCCGGAGGCTGAATTTATGGTATAGAATATATGAAAAAACAGAATAACAAATTTCGTAACAACAATTATAATCCGATTTATTCCCTTAATTATAAATTTGACAGCGTTAGTCCGGCCGGAAAGGTTTGCGGAACGGCGCTTGACCTGATAAAAAAATACAACGAGTTGGCCAAAGAAGCCCTGAACAACGGCGATTACGTCGCTGCCGAGACCTTCCGTCAATATGCGGAGCATTATCGCAAAATCGTTACCGAGATCAATGAAAAGAAAAACCAACGCCAGGCTGCCGCACAAGCTCGTGACACCGAAACCCGCCCGGAAGCGGAAGCGCCTGCGGGTGAACAGCCTGCGGAACAGACGGCCGATCTCCGCGTTGCGGAAATCATCAAACCGGAATTTACTTCTGAAAAAAAAGAGTTTAAGATTATTGAGATCAACGCCGCCGATTCTCGCGCCGAACTGATTGAAAACCATTTGGAAAACAAGCAGCCGGGACGTCGCGGCCCGCGTCGCCGCAACCTTAAAAACACTGCGACGGAAACCGCCGAAACTTCGGAAGGAGAAGTCAACGCGGCGGTATAACTCGATAAAGGACGATAAGGAGCAAAACCTTGTATTTTATGATTGCCGCTTTCATCATCGCAACAGCCTGTACGGTCATTACTGTGCGGACGTTGGTTGGCTACAGCGATCTTCGCTTTTCTTACAAGGCGGCGATCACCCTTGGGGTAACCTTGAGCTGGTTTGCCCCGGTATGGATCGGTGCATTGCGCTGCCTTAAAATCAATGACGGCTTGTACGTCTTGTTGTCAAATGTCGGTTATTACCTTTTTGGCCTGGCGTTTATATTGTTCTGCATGTTGATGCTGCGCGACGTCTTGTGGTATCTTTTTTACGGCGGTGCCAAACTGTTGCATCTGGCCAGTTGGAACATCAACCCCAAAAACATCAACGTGTTGAATCATGCCAACCTGATCACTTTGGCGCTGAGCCTGGCGATTTCTTTTTATGCTCTCTATGAGGGATTGAAGCTGCCTTCTGTTCGGGAGGTCAACTTTTATACGCCGAAAATCAGCAGCCCTTATCGCATTGTTTTATTGAGTGACCTTCATATCACCCGGGCCGTTTCCGCGGAAAGGATCGCCCGCATTGTCGAGAAGGTGAACGCCTTGGAGCCCGATGTTATTGTCATGCCCGGTGATATTCTGGATGACAAGGTCGGAAAAATTGAGGAACAGTTGCATGCTTTGGGCGGGTTGCGGGCCAAATACGGCGTTTATGCCTCCATCGGCAACCATGAATTCTACAGCGGGATCAATCCCTGGCTGCAAAAATTCCGCGAAATGGGCTTTACGGTTCTATTTAACCACGGCAAGGCCTTGCCGGGAACAGGGCTTTTCCTCGCCGGGATCCCCGATTTGCAAACCGCTATGTCCAATCCCGGACTGACGGCGGATTTGGTTAAGGCTTTCAAAGGTTCGGACGATTTTGACTATCGGATCTTGCTGTCCCATAATCCCGAATTTATCGATTATGTGCCGCCGCATACTTATGATCTTCAGTTGTCGGCGCATACCCACGGCGGGCAAATTTTCCCTTTCCATTACCTGGTTTGGATGTCCGGAAATTATTTGGCGGGAACCTATCGCGCCAACGAGGCCGATCTTTACGTGTCTCGCGGTGCCGGCTATTGGGGGCCGGCCATGCGCCTGCTGGCTCCTTCGGAAATAACGTTGATTACCCTTTATCCCGAAAACGGAACGCCTAAAAAATAATCCGAATATTCTTGATTTTGCTTTTCTTCCGTCACTATATTATAGAAAGAATGAAACCAAGGAGGAAAACGAATGGATTTTGAAAAACTGACGACTAAGTCAAAAGAGGTTTTGGAAGACGTCATCAAATTGGCCGCGACTTCCAAAAACCAATATATTACTCCTCTGCATCTGTTGAAAGTTTTGCTTGACGACCGAGACGGCCTGATTATGGATCTGGTCTTAAAATCAGGCGGTTCCATGGGAGAAATTCGCCGCCGTCTGGACCTGAGCCTGTCCAAACTGCCGCAGGTCGGCGGGGCTTCGGTGCAGAGCGTGATGTCGCAAGATTTTACCTCGGTGATGATGGAGGCCGAGAAACTGGCCGACAAAGCGAATGACAAATTTGTGACCGTCGAGCGCATTTTTCAGGCCTTGGCCATAACTTCCGGCACAGAGGCTTATGAGATCCTGCGTGATTCCGGCGTCAATGCCGTAAAGTTAAACCAAGTCATTAATGATTATCGCAAAGGCCGCGTGGCCGATTCCGAAAGTTCGGAAGCCAATTTTGAAGCCTTAAAGCGCTATACCGTTGACATTACCCAAAAAGCGGCCGAGGGCAAACTGGATCCGGTCATTGGCCGAGAACACGAAATTCGCCGCGCCATTCAGGTCTTGTCACGCCGGACTAAAAACAATCCGGTGCTGATCGGTGAGCCCGGGGTCGGAAAAACCGCCATTGTTGAAGGTTTGGCGATTCGCATCGTAAATGATGATGTTCCCGAAAGCCTGCGGCATCAGCGTCTGCTGGCGTTGGATCTCGGTGCGTTGATTGCCGGCGCCAAATTTCGCGGCGAATTTGAGGAGCGTTTGAAAGCGGTTTTGAAAGAGGTAGAAGCTTCAAACGGAACGGTCATCTTGTTTATTGATGAAATGCACACGGTGGTCGGTGCCGGTGCGTCCGAAGGTTCAATGGATGCTTCAAACTTGTTGAAGCCGGCTCTGGCTCGCGGTGAGCTGCATTGCCTCGGCGCGACGACTTTGGCCGAATATAAAAAATATGTCGAGAAAGATGCCGCTTTGGCCCGTCGTTTTCAGCCGGTTTATATTTCGGAACCCGACGTGGAGGAAACAATTTCCATTTTACGCGGTATTAAGGAAAAATTTGAACTCCATCATGGCGTTCGGATTTCCGATAACGCGCTGATTGCCGCCGCGACTTTGTCCAACCGTTATATTACGGACCGTTTTTTGCCCGACAAGGCCATTGACCTGATGGACGAAGCTGCCAGCTCGCTGCGCATGGTAATTGATTCCAAACCTGAGGAGTTAGATGAATTGGATCGTCGGATTCTGCAGCTGAAAATCGAACGAGAAGCGCTGAAAAAAGAAAATGACGACAAGTCCAAAGAACGTCTGGAACTGATCGGCTACGAAATCTCCGGGCTGGAAGCCAAAGCCAAAACCCTGGAGGAGAAATGGAAGGAAGAAAAACAGGGACTGGCCGACTATACCGGTTTGAAGGATCGTCTGGACAAAGCCCGCATTGAAGTGGAAATTGCCAAACGCGAAGGAAAATTCGAGCGTGCCGGCGAGTTGCAATACAGCATTATTCCCGAGTTGGAAAGCAAGCTGAAAGCCGCCGAAGAAACGGCTCAAAACCACAAGAGCGACCAATATGAGACGGTAACGGCGGAAGACGTTGCCAACGTTGTTTCCAAATGGACCGGCGTTCCGGTCGATAAAATGTTGGAAGGCGAGAGGGAGAAACTGGTCCATATGGAAGAATACATCGCCAAACGCGTCATTGGCCAAAAAGACGCCATTGCCGCGGTGGCCAACTCCGTTCGTCGGTCGCGCGCCGGCATTAGCGATCCCAATCAGCCGATCGGTTCTTTCCTGTTTCTGGGGCCGACGGGCGTCGGCAAGACCGAACTGAGCAAGGCTTTGGCCGAATTTCTTTTTAACGATCCTTCGGCGATGATTCGTATTGACATGTCTGAATATATGGAAAAGCATGCCGTCGCACGTTTGATCGGTTCTCCTCCGGGATATGTCGGATATGAAGAAGGCGGCGCATTGACCGAAGCCGTCCGCCGCAGACCTTATCAGGTGATTTTGTTTGACGAAGTGGAAAAAGCCCATCCCGACGTCTTCAACATTTTGCTGCAGGTGCTGGACGACGGTCGTTTAACGGATGGCAAAGGTCGCACTGTGGATTTCAAAAACACCATAATCATCATGACCTCCAACTTGGGGTCGGATATTCTGGCCAATGCCACCGGCGCGGATGATCCCAAAAAAGTCAAAGCTCGGGTGATGGATTTGGTCAAGGCCTCTTTTCGTCCGGAGTTCATCAACCGGATTGATGAGATTATCCTCTTTCATAAGTTGGATAAGTCTATCATCAAGGATATTGCTAAAATTCAGATTGCCAATATCGAGAAACGTCTGGCCGACCGCCATATATCGCTCAATGTGAACGAGGCAGCCTTCGTCTGGATCGTCAACAACGGTTATGATCCGGTTTACGGCGCCCGTCCGTTGAAGCGTCTGCTTAAGAACCAGATTGAAAACAAGCTGGCGTTGAAGATTTTGGACGGTGAGATCGGTGACAACGATACGGCGGACGTCATCGTCAGCAACGGTGCCCTGGAAATTGTAAAGAGTAAGAAAAAGTAATGTCGGATCTGTTCACGCAAGCTCTGCACGTGGCCAAAACTTATGACGTTGCCACGCCGGCAGATTCTTTGGTATTATACAGCGTCAGCTATCTGCCGAGCAAAATCAATCGGGACCGGGCCTTTGCTTATGTAAAGGCTCATCCCGGCGCCATGATGATTGAGCACACGCCCTGCGGTGCCAAATTGGTGGAGATGGGACTGGAAAGTTCCGACAGCGGTCTCAAGCCAGATGATTTGTCTTTGGTTTGGAAAGAGGCCTCTCGTCGGCTGATTCGCGCTGCTAAGGGAAACGTCACCGCTTTTGTCGAAGGGGCAGATCCTCGCAGCGTTTTTCTCAGTCGCGAGTTGCCCGAATTGTTGGCCAACGCTGCCGTCACAACGATCAATCAAATGCCCAAGGCCGAGTTTGCCGAGAAGGTTTTTCCGCAGGGAAAGTAAGAGATATTAAAAATTTGACTTGCCGCGGAAAAACATTTAAAGTAACGACAGCAAAAATTTAACCGGCAAAAGGGAAAGCCTATGAAAAATCTGTTTGACTTCGACTATGATCGCAGCATCTTGTCGGTGAGCAATTCCTTACTGCGATACTATGGGCTCCCGACACTGCATCCGAGCTTGCCGTTTCTGGATGAAAAATTGAGCCGCCGCCGTCAGAACGTCGTTTTGCTGATTTTGGACGGTATGGGGATGGACCTGATTGCCAAAAATCTTCCGTCGTCAAGTTTCATTCGGCAACATGTTGCCATGCCGATCTTCTCCGTCTTTCCGCCGACAACCACGGCTGCGACCACGGCTTACCATTCGGGCAAATCTCCCTGGGAGAGCGGTTGGTTGGGCTGGACCAGCTATTACAAACAATATGATGAAATCATCGAAACTTTCAGAAACACCGCTTTTTACAGCGGCAAGGCGCTGTCGACCCCGCCGCCGGCGACGGATGTTTTGAAATATGAAACAATTTATGAAAAAATTGTGGCCCATTGTCCCGAAGTGGAATTTCACAAAGTGTTTCCGCCTTTTGAAAAGAACGGTGTCGGCAGTTTTGCCGAAATGTGCGATAAAATCCTTTCCCTTTCCCGGAGAAATAACCGGGAAAAATTGTTTTGTGCTTATTGGACCGAACCGGATCATTCCGTGCATCGTCAAGGAACGACGGCGCCGCTGATCAAAGAGATTCTCAACGACATTGATGCCAATCTGCAAAGGCTCTGCGACGGAATGCAGGATACTTTGCTGATTGTCTCCGCTGATCACGGCGAGCTTGACATAGAGGAAATCTATCTGAACGATTACCCCGGACTGTGCGGCTGTCTGCTGCGTCCGCCGGCTTTGGAGGCACGTTTCACGACTTTTTGGGTAAAAGAAGGCTGTCATGAAAATTTTGTCGCCGAGTTCAATAAAGTTTTGGCTTCGGATTTCCGTTTGTATACACGCCGCGAATTTATGGAAAGCGGTTTGCTGGGCAGCGGCGAAAGGCATCCTTTGGTTTCTGAATTTCTGGGAGATTTTGTGGCGGTGGCGCTCACGGACAAGTCTCTGCGCTATTCGACAGGAGAAAAAGTTTTTCCTGTTTTGAAAGCCGAACATGCCGGCATCAGCGAACAGGAAATGTTGATCCCGCTGATTTTGGTCGAGAAGGAAAAATAAAAAACATTGCCGGCTCTGAAGCTTATGTCATAAGGCCGATAATAAAGGCTGTCTTAAGAAAAAGCACAAACCGGCTTGCGGTCAAACGCTTCCTTCTAGCGGGAAGTCCCCCGTTGGAAAGTCAGAGGATGGGCATAATTATTGAGTGTTATGCTGATTTTTCCGCTATTCATCGGATCATCCTGCGAGAGGGTCATATTGCCCTCCGGCGAAACGGTCGAACGCAGTCCCCAGGCTTTCATGTCCTGTTGGTGAGCCGACAAAAATGCTTGCTCTTCTTGAGAGAGTTTGACCTTACTTTGCTTTAGGTGACGGGCAATCACCTCTTCTGTGACAACCTGCTGCAGTTGACCTTCGGACCATTGCAGCAACGCCCCCTCGTCATAGGAAGACAAAGGTCCGCAGCCAATGCTGCCGTCGGAGTTGTCATACATTTTCGGCATCAGCTGGGAAGTTCGTACGCCCGAAAGGCCGCCCTCATACGCCACCCCGTTTTTTCCGAAGCTGTAACTTAGGGAACCACAATTGGTCGTTACTTTTTGTGCAGAAGGGGAGACCAAGGCCTGAGCGGCATCATTTTCCCCCGAAGAGGCCGGAGCGTTAGGTATGCCGAGTGGGAGAACACCGGCCAAGGCGAGAATTTTTGCTTTGTTAGACATGGAAACCTCCTCTTATGGTCATGACGCCTGTTGTACGTTGCCAAACTAGCGTTTGTAATTAAAGATGAAACATAAAACTATTCTAAACGACAAAAGCCAAAATGTAAGCTTATATCTGACGGAGATGTCCGAACGACGCCAAAAGAGAACGAGAATTTATACACAACCAAAACAGGAAATTGTTCATGGCCTTATCGTTGTTTTTTCTTATGATAAATGCGAAAATAAGACAAAATTAACAGCGCCTTCTGTAAGGAATTGTTGACAAAACAAAGACATTTGTTATACCTCACATAAGCTTGTTTTGAGATCTGAGGGAAACAAATGAAAAGAAAATTGGGATATATTTTGGCTTCTTGCCTCGGCGTTGGTTATTTTCCCTTCGCTTCGGGGACGGCCGGCTCTTTCGGAACGTTGCCTTTTGCCGCGGCCGTCATTTATTTTTACGGCTTGCCGGGACTGCTGCTTTTGGCCGTCGGTGTATTTTTTGTCGGCGTTTGGGCCACGGCTCAGGTGATTGACGCCTCTAAAAACAAGGATCCTTCAATCGTTGTGATTGACGAGGCCGTCGGGCAGCTTTTGACGTTTAGCCTGGTGACACCTCTTTTGGTCGGTCAGATGACGCATTGGGAACTTTATCTGATCGGCTTTTTTCTTTTTCGTTTTTTTGATATCTTCAAACTTGGCCCGGCCAAATGGGCAGACAGCAAGCTGACCAATGCTTGGGGCGTCATGCTTGATGACGTTTTCGCCGGCGTTTATGCCGCTGTCGTGTTGTATTTCATCTCCTTTTTAGGATATTTTCATGGTTAAAGATTTACTTCGCCTACTGCGCGTCAAACAATATGTAAAAAACGTTTTTGTGCTGGCGCCGTTGTTTTTCTCTTTTAAGTTTTTGGAGGCCGCAGCCGTCTTGCAGGCGGTTTCGGCCTTTGTTGCGTTTTGTCTGGCCGCGTCTTTCATTTATATCAACAATGACATTGCCGACATGGAGGCCGACAAGGCGCATCCGCGCAAAAGGCTGCGGCCTTTGCCCGCCGGACGAATTTCGGTTCTTTCCGCTCGTTTGGTCGCTTTTTTGTTGTTGCTTTTGGCTTTGGCCGTCTCTTGTTTTGCTCCGGTGGATCAGCGTTTTAAGTTGTTGTTGGTCTTGGCGGCCTATGTCGCGGTCAATATTTTATATTCCTGGCGGCTGAAACATATTGCGATTTTGGATGTCTTTGTCATCGCCGCCGGTTTTATTCTGCGGGTTTATGCCGGGGCTTATGCCATCGGTGTTCCCGTCTCGAGCTATATCTTCATGACGACGCTGTTTCTAAGCTTGTTCCTCGGTTTTTCCAAACGCTTGTCGGAAGCCGCCAAGCACAAGGAGACCAGACAAGTCCTGCAGCTTTATTCGCTGGAAGGGCTGAAAGCCTATGCGCTGATTACCGCTGCTCTCACGATTATGAGTTATGCGCTTTATACCTTGGAGGCGGCGACGTTGGAACGTTTTGAGACCAACCGGATGATCTATAGCGTTGTTTTTGTCGTCTACGGAATTTTTCATTATCTGAATATCATTACCGCCCCTTCGTCGGAAGAAGACCCGACGGAAAACCTGTACCGCGACAAGCCGCTGTTTTTGACCTGCCTAGCTTATTTGATCTATGTCTTTTTGATTTTTGTAAAAATAATTTAATCCGGAGTTCGTCATGTCCCTTTTGCCCCGTCTGAAAAATTTGCCTTCTTTTAATTGGCCGGCTTTGCCTGATCTTAAAGTCTTGCTTGTTTTTTTGTTTTTGGCTGCCGGCTGCTTGGTTTATAAAATCAGCGGCCTGATTTTGAATCCTCTGCCTTTTTTATTTCTTTACTGGTTGTACCAGAGTGGTTTGGGGGGCAAGCTTGTCAACCGTTTCAACCGGTGGGATGCTCTGATTGCCGCAGCTGTTTTCCTACTGTCTTTGTTTGTTTTCAACCTTTGCAGCACCAGGTTTAGTGTGGCGCCGGTCATGGATTTTTATTACGGAACGGACCAGCTCCGCGTCGCCGATGACCTCTTGATGCCCGATGCCAACCATTACCGCATCAAGGTGCATCCCTTTTTCATAATCTTGTGGCAGTCGCTGGTTCATCTGACCATGCCTCTCAATGCCGATTATGGCCATCTGCATGTCTTTACCGTCTTTGTTGCCGCTTTTAACATGAGCCTGTTTTATCTCTGGCTGCGGGAGTTTGTTGCTTCCCGAACGACCGTCTTGTTGGGAACTTTGCTTCTTACCGTCAGTTTTTCCGAAGTTTTGCATGCGGCACTGATTATCGAAACGTTCATCTTTTCGCAAACGACGATTCTGATAACCTTGCTTTGTTTTTCCCGCTTATATCGAAATCCTCGTCTGAATCTGTTGCCACAGCTGCTGCTGGCTCTTGTGGCTTTTTCCACCACGATTACCAATATCGTCTTGTACGGTATTTGCCTGTTTATTTTGTTTGTGCTGCTGTATCGGCAAAATAAACTGACTTTTGGACAGGCCGCCGTTTTTTGCCTAAAGCTCGGACTGCTGTTTTTGCTGTCGATCAGCCTGCTTTTGTCTTGGCAGCACCACATGTACCCGGGATACACACAAGCGGACCTCGCTTGGATGATAAGGGAAATCATGGTCGAGGAACCTCATTCCGTTAACGTTCCGAATCAAAACGGCATTCTGCTTTATGTACGAAACTTTTTCCTGCAGCTTTGGGGAGAAGACACTCATTTGTCCGATTTGCCCAAACAAGTCTTGTGGGCCTATCTTTTGTTGCTGCCTTTGCTGTTTTCCCTTTCCAAATGGTTCAAATTGGCCGATGTTTATGCTCTTTTCGGCGGCCTGGCCTTTTTGTTTATTCTTCACAGCCTTTATGGCGCCCATGAACAGGAATTATATTCGCCGTCTTACAACCTCTTCATCGCTTCGTTGTTCGTCCTGAGCGCGGACAGTCTTAAAGGCGTGTGGCAAAAGCTTTACTGGGGGATTTTGCTTTTGCTCGTGGTTTTGACCGGATATTTAACCTTTTTGGTTGCCTCGGAACTCAAAGTTGCGGACAATTTTGTCTTTGACAACCGCCATGCCTCCCGCAGCCAAATGGAAGATCCCGACCTGATCAACTTGAAAAAGACGTTGCTGCGAGCACACCGTAATCGGCATCTCAATCTGATGGTTTTTCAAAACGCTAACCTGGAAAAACTGACAGACAACCTTTACTATTTCGGGCTCGGCAACCGCCGGAAAATCGTTTTCAGAAATGATCGGCTGGAGGATTTCAAGACCGGAGAAGTCGTTAAAAAATTCGCCGACATAAAATACGCAACCGTTCTGCCTCATCTCTACAAGGTTCGCCTGGTTTTTGAAAACGGCGACCGGACGGAAATCGTCGAAGACGAAACCGGCGTATGGTACACCGATGAGGAACAAAACAAGAAATATGTTCCCGGTACCTCTTTGCCGATGAACCTGCCTGATTTCAGCGAATATGAATACCCCGACCTTCTGAAAATCTTGTATCAGGAAATTATGTTTTCCGTTATTGACGGCAAGGTGTACTCGCGTTTGCACGAATATCATTCCCGTCCGAACGATGTCTGGTATCGCGACAGCGCTTTGATCGGCTATTTCTTAAAACAAACGGGGCAGGTCGATCTGATTTCCGATTGGATCAAAACGCGCACCGCCGTTTATGACGGAATCAGAAATCCTCATGAACCCGACAACCTGGGGCAAATCGTCTATCTCAACAGTCTGCTCGAAACGCCGAACCGAATGACAGTCAACCGTGCCGTGGCCGAAGCCAAACGCATTGCCGTTGACGGTTGCCTGCAAGGACTGACGGACGGTCAGCCGCAAAATCTGTATCAGACCCGATGGTTGCAGTTTGCCCTGAAGGAATACGGACGCGAAGACCTGGCCGCGCAGTTTGGCAATTGTCCTTCTGACAGGCTGGATTATTACCGGTTGTTGTGGTTTGCCGACAAGCCCAAGAATGCGGAACTGTCCGAGCCCCGCTTTGCCTCGCGGGTAGAATATGCCAGACAGGCCCGAAAACTGTTTAAGGCTTCTCGCGCGCCGAACTTTATGCCTTTTGCGCCCAAGAGTGATTTTTATCCCTACCTTAAGGTGGACATGGCCCATTATGACGCCCTTAATGCTCCGAGTTATCGCATTCCCGACATTTCGTCGCAGGTATATCCTCTGACTTGGGGGGATCATAACCGGCCGCATGCCTGGCACGACTTTGCCTTGTTCTTTTATCTGCAAGAGTTCAAGAAATGATGAACGGCTTGTTTAAACGACAAATCGTAAAATATCTGATAATCGGCGGCCTGGCCAGTCTGGTGTATTTGTTGGCGGCAAACCTAGCTTATTTTTTCAGCGGTGAGGCCTTAAGTTCGACATTGGTGGGATATGGTTGCAGCATTGTCGCCGGATATTTTGGGCAAATGCGCGTCACCTTTTGTTTGAGACGCGGCAATACGGGCATGTTTGGCAAATATCTACTGTTGAGCCTGCTGATGTTTTTGTACAGCGAAGCTCTGACCTGGGCCGGCGTCAAAATGCTCTGGCCCTATTGGGCGACGGTTTTGGTCATTGTCCTGACAATTCCGCTGTTTTCTTTTCCTTTGCAAAAGTTTTGGGTCTACAAATAGCTTCGTTGCTGAGCCGCCATAATGAATGCGGCTTGTCTGACTTATGAGAAAGATTGAAATTTTAAGAAAAAATCTTAAAATAATGTCAATATTGAGGAGAAGGGCGATGGGCAAAGTTGTGGTGGCAGGGAGCATTAATATGGACGTGATTGCCAGGGTGGAAAATCTGCCGGAGACGGGCGCGACAATTCACGGCAAATCGGTGGAATACCTGCCCGGGGGAAAAGGGCTGAATCAAGCTGTCGCCGCGGCCAAAATGGGCGTTGAAACGATTTTGGTCGGCAGATTGGGCAATGACAGCTTCGCCGATATTTTGCAAGATTTTATAAAACGCCACAATATTGGAACGGATTATATTAAAAGAAGCGACAAAGAATCCGGAACGGCATTTGTTAATGTGGCCGATAATGGCCAAAATACGATAGTCGTGGTAGCCGGAAGCAATAGCGATTTAAAAAGTGATGACGTTTCGGCCATAAGCCTCGGGCAAGACGATGTTGTCATAAGTCAGTTTGAAATCCCCATAGCAACGATTTTGGCGTTGTTTACAAAAGCCAAAGCCGTCGGCGCAAGGACAATACTCAATCCTTCGCCAATTCAGCCGATTCCGGACGAACTTTTGTCCGTGGTGGATGTTTTGATCGTAAATGAGGCCGAACTTGCTTTCATCAAAGGCAAGGGTATAACCGCTGAGACTCCCTTGGCAGAGGTCGCCGCTGCTGCTGAGCAAATAAAGCTTCGTCCTTCCCAAGCCGTCATTGTGACCTTGGGAAGCAAAGGCGCTTTAGTCGCTGCCGATAACGTATATTTTGAAAAAGCCTGCAAAGTCTGTGCCATTGATACGGTAGGTGCCGGGGATTGTTTTGCCGGTGTCATTGCCTCCGAACTCGTGCAGGGCAAAACGCTGCGGGAAAGCGTCCGAAAGGCCAATAAGGCTGCTTCAATCTGTGTCACGCGCAAAGGCGCCGCCCCCGCAATGCCGAACAAAAACGAATTATGACATTCGGGCTTGATCGGTCCTTTGAATGATTTCACAAAGCCGTTCCCGTCAATTTTCTTGGGGTACAATTATTGGACAGGGATATGAGGTCTAAGGTCTACAACGTTTTGGTCAATAGTCCGATAAATCAGCGAAAAAGTGCATTTATAAAAAAACTCAAAAGCGGACTGACTGAAAGGTTTGGTTTACATAACAAAAAAGCACCTTGAAAGGTGCTTTTTTAAAAATGGTGCGCGGAGTCGATAGTTGGTGAAAACGAGCGGTAAGCGAAGTTTGAACCTTACGGGACGAAAGGGGCCCATTGCAAAGCAATGGGAATTTACATACTGTGCAGTTATCGGACTAAAAACTATGATAATTTTAAGCTTTTAAGTAGGAAAATTGAAAAAATATCTAAAATAAATTAAGGCTGAGCGTTTATACCCAGCCTATAAAAGATAATCCTTAATATTTTTCCATAAACCACTTTGCAAATTGTTGCAAACTTCCTGAAGTTTGCGATTTTTCAGTATGGTCAATAATTTCTTGTTTTGAAAACTCGCAAAGCATTTTTCCATAATTTTTCATATACATCACTTGCCACAAATCAGACCATGCTTCAGGATGAATGATAGGTTTTCGCTCATTGGAAATTTCAAAATTATCACCAAATCTTTCAAATTGGCGTATGGTTCCGTCTTGTTCGACAAAAGTTGCAAAGCTAACAAATTTTGCGCCTCGATTATTTTCTCCGTGCATTAATCTAAGTATGCCATCAACCCCAATTGTTGATAAAACATATTTAGTATATGGTCCGGGAAAACCATCTAAAGCCTCAATAACCAGGCCTCCGTCTTCAACAAGTACGGGCTTTTTTAATATTTTAAAAGCCTCCAAGGCTTTATATTTTGAAACATCCGCAATATTATTGAGTTGAGGTTCAATAATTTCCACCTGAACTTGATTAACTTTAATATCCAAACGCCCGTCATTAGCTAAAAAACGCTTCAAAGCCGCTATCTTTCCTTTATTGGAAGTAATAAAATTTATCTCCATAATCATACTTTTATATTGTTAAACAAAATTATAAATTCACACTCAATCTTATATATTCAAATGAAAATAAAGTAAATAAAAAAAATAAAAAGTCCGATAAGGTTACAAAAATCTTCAAATTAAAAACATCTAAAATCGGACTCTTTGCAAGCCTTGGAATATATACAAAAAAAGCACCTCAACGGGTGCATTATCAAAAATGGTGCGAGATGCTATGCAATTATCGGACTAAAAACCATGATGAGTTTAAGCTTTTGAGTAGGAAAATTGAATTTCTCAAGAAGAATTTAAGTTTATAGTGAAAATAACAATATTTCGTCCAAAATAGTGCTTGCGGTGACTATAAAAATATGATATATCATTATCATCAAAAAGTATTATTTTGTCCAATTATTGAGTAATCAATCTTTGTTTCAGTAGTGCTTTTTATTTTTGAAATATTAACAATAAAAATAAAAAATTATGACAACAAAAATTACATTTTATGTTAAAAAGTGGTCTCGCAACAGCCAATCACTTTGGTGTGGTGTTATTAAAGAAATTGTGCATGAGGTCGATAAAAATGCGTCAGTAATTCTGGAAAATCAGAAAAACACCATCATTTTATCTGTTACATCCAACAAGTATAAAGAAGAGGTATTTAAGGATAAAATATCTGAATTATGGTTGGAAATGGATATTAATTTCCATGAGGGAGAAAGCATTCCTCAGCCTGCGGTGAAATATGATGAAAGGGATGAATGTGGTAATCCTTTGGCTTATTATTTGCCATTATCGATGTTGAATCTGCCAGCCAGAGTGCAAAATACCTTGATTGCCGTAGTAGATGATTGGGCGCACAAACAGCCTCTATATTTAGGAGATATGGCTTGCCATACAGAAAAAGAATATCTTAGAACGCGGCAATGTGGTAAAAAGACTCTTGCATATATCAAAGCTTGTTTCTTGTACTTCAAAGTTGATTTTGAAGAAAGAAGAGCAGAGTGGAGACCCACAAATGTTGAGAAAATATCGATTCAGAATTTTCCCGGTGAACATGTCGTCAGCAAAAAATATGGTGACTGGAAGAAGGGCATACAAGAAATCTATGAGAAACTACTCAGAGATTTGTAAAGAAATATGTCATAGAAACGACCTTGGATTTGCATCTAAGGTCGTTTTTTATTGTAGCACTTATAGCATAAAAAGTCCGATAATTATTTCAAATAGTCAAATTCCCAAATCCTCAAAATCGGACTCTCTGAAAAGCTTGAAATACATACAAAAAAAGCACCTCAAAAGGTGCATTCTAAAAAATGGTGCGCGATACTATGCAATTATCGGAATGAAAATAATGATAAGTTTGTAAATTTAGGCCTTAGAATAAAAGCATTTACTAAAAATATACGAATTAACCAATAACATAAATGCTTAATATGGAGACCAATATGAAAAAACATTTTTATTTTTTTAGACATGGACAAAGCGTCGGTAATAAGCTAGGTATTGCAGGAAGAAAGCCTAGTGCCAATTTGACAACTATAGGGAAAAAACAAGCTCAAAAATTATCTGAATTTCTGTCAGATAAATCTTTAGAAGTCATTTATTCAAGTCCATTAAAACGTGCTGTTGATACAGCTCATATTATTGCTAAAAAATATAGTAATATAGATATAATTACAGATGATGCTTTGTGCGAAGCTGCTTTCGGCTTTTGGTATAATGATACTTCTGAAACGCAAAAACGTATCAATGAGACCTTTGAAAGAGTCAAAACTTTTCTTGAAAGTATAGTTAAATCATCCACTTTTAATAATATTGCTATAGCCTCTCATGGAGGAATTACCCGCGCATTATGTTGGTGTGCTGGATATAAAGTAGAAGGGATAAAAAATTGTCACTGCTTTCATTTTATATTGGAGAACGGTCATTGGGAGTTTGTTGAAAGTTTTGAGACAGGAATAGAAGTCCAAAATAAATCAGATGCACCATATAATTTGAAATAGTTAAAAACATAAAAGTCCGATAAATCATCAAAAATCGCCAAATTAAAAATTCTCAAAATCGGACTGATTGAAAGCCTTGAATACATACAAAAAAAGCACCTTTAACGGTGCGTTATCAAAAATGGTGCCGCTGGCAAGAATCGGACTTGCGACCCCGTCATTACCAATGACGTGCTCTACCACTGAGCTACAGCGGCGTTACCGAAACCGAACATACAGACAATTGTTTTAAAAATCAAGTAATTTTTTTACAAAAAGTGAATTATTCTTTTTTTTATGCGCCGTCTTCGTCCTGAAAGCCGGAAAATGGCGGTGTTCCCGCATTGATTATTGACAATCTTCTTTGCATAAGCTATAAATTGTCAGTTAATTTGAAGAGGTACTTAAGACATGGCATACGATCATAAAGCAATTGAACAAAAGTGGAATAAGAACTGGCAGGACAACGGAACCTACCTTTATGACGAAACGGCATCCCGTGACAATAGCTTCGTGGTAGATACACCGCCGCCGACGGTATCTGGTTCTTTGCATATCGGGCATGTGTTCAGCTATACGCAGACGGACATTCAGGTACGCTATAATCGTATGCTTGGCAAAAACATTTTTTATCCCATCGGTTGGGATGACAACGGTCTGCCGACGGAGCGTCGGGTACAAAACTACTATGCCATCAAATGCGATTCCAACGTTCCTTACGTTGAAGGGTGGAAACCTTTTCATGATGATACTAAAAAAGACCAGGGACCGCAAAAAGAAGTCTCTCGGGAAAACTTCATTGAGGCCTGCAATCTTTTGGCCGGCAATGATGAAAAAGTATTTGAAGACCTGTTCAAATCCGTGGGGCATTCCTATGACTGGCGGTATAAATATGCCACGATAGACGACAATTCTCGCCGTACCTCGCAGTTGTCGTTTTTGGATTTGGTGAAAAAAGGCGTGGTTTATAACCGCGAAATGCCCGGAATGTGGGACATTACCTTTAATTCGGCCATTGCTCAGGCGGAGGTTGAAGACCGCGAGATGGCTTCCAAGTTTTATGATCTGGAATTTAAGGTCGAAGACGGAACGCCTTTTGTCATTTCCACTACGCGTCCCGAATTTGTTGCTGCTTGCATTGCCGTAGTGGCACATCCGGATGACAAGCACTATCAGCATCTTTTCGGCAAGACTGCCATTACGCCCGGTTTTTATGCCCCGGTGCCGATCTGCCCGTCCGAACATGCCGTACCGGACAAAGGAACCGGTATTATGATGGTTTGTACTTTCGGCGATATTCAAGACGTGGAATGGTGGAAAAAGTCCGGCCTGCCGATGAAGCAGATCATCTCCAAACAAGGGAAGATTTTGGATGTCGATTACGGCAAGGGCGCCTTTGCCTGCGTTGATCCGGAGAAAGGTTGTGCCAATTATGCCAAACTGGTCGGGTTAAGCATTCCCGCCGCTCGCAAGCAAACGATTGAGATTTTGGAGGCCGAGGGCGCCGTCAAAGGCTTCAAAGACATTGTCCATGATGTGAAGTTTTATGAAAAAGGGGACTATCCCATAGAGTTTGTTCCCTCCCGTCAATGGTTTATCGACATTTTGAACCATAAAGAAGAATTTTTGGCCCAGGGCCGTAAAATTCAGTGGCACCCGGCTTATATGCTGTCGCGTTACGAACATTGGGTTGAAGGCCTGAATCAGGATTGGTGCATCAGCCGCCAGCGTTTCTTCGGCGTGCCTTTCCCGGTCTGGTATAAGCTTGATGCCAAAGGAAATCCCGATTATGAAAATCCGCTTTATGCTGACGAAAGCCAGTTGCCGGTTGATCCGATGATCACCGCGCCCAAGGGGTATCGGGAAGATCAGCGCGGCCAGCCAAACGGTTTTATCGGCGAACCCGACGTGATGGACACTTGGGCCACTTCGTCGCTCACGCCGCAGCTGAGCTCGCACTGGGGCATTGACAACAAACGACACAAGGCCCTTTTCCCGGCGGATTTGCGGCCGCAGTCGCATGACATTATCAGAACTTGGGCTTTTTATACCATTGTGAAAGCTTGGTTCCATGAACAGGAAATTCCCTGGAAACATATTGCCGTCAGCGGTTTTATCGTTGATCCCGACCGCAAAAAAATGAGCAAGTCCAAGGGCAATGTGGTTACCCCGGAAAATCTGATCGTCGAATATTCCGCTGATGCCGTCCGTTATTGGGCGGGCAAGGCCAAATTGGGCGCCGATACGATTTATGACCCGTCGTTGTTTACGATCGGCAAAAAACTGGTTACCAAAATTTTCAATGCCGGAAATTTTGTAAAAACCATTTTGGATCGCGCCGGGGCTGAGGCCTCTGCCTTGCAGGTTTCAGACATTACCGAAGCCGCCGACATCGCGATGCTAGAGCAGATTGCCAAGGTGATCGAGCGCTCTACCAAAGCTTTTGAAGACTATGATTATTCTTCGGCGCTGCAAAATACCGAAGATTTGTTCTGGAAGTTCTGCGATTATTACATTGAGTTGGTAAAATCCCGCGCTTATGGTGAGGAAGATACTGCTGAACGCCGTTCGGCCCTGGCCGGCCTGCTTTATTCTTTCCGCAGCTTTTTGCTGTTGTTTGCGCCGTTCATGCCCTATGTCACTGAGGAGATGTGGTCGGTCTTTTATCCCGGTGCCGGTTCCGTTCATCGGACGGCATGGCCGAGAGTTGCGGATTTTGAAAGCGTTCTCAAAAACAATCAGCTGGAAGACGCCATCAATGTCATGATTGAAATTCTTTCGGAAGTGCGGGGAGCAAAGTCCCAGGCGCAGAAAAACATGCGTTGGCCGTTGGAAACCTTGAAAATTGCCGGCCGCGAGGCTAATTTAAAGAAAGCCCGGGCGATGATTAAGGATATTGCGGCAGCTTCGTCGATTGCTGCCGAGAAAATCGAACTCGTGGAAGAAAAGAACGTTGAAGGCAAAAGCTTTAACATTGAAATTGTTTTGGGAGAAGCCGCATGAAAAAACTTTTGACCATTTTGGCCATGGCCGCCGCTTTGGCCGGTTGTAACAAAGACAGTATCAAAGGCAAGGAATACAAGCTGACCAACAGCCCCAACAATGCGGAGATCAGCCTGGCTTTCGGTGCGGACGACAATCGCTATTTCGGCGCCGTCGTCAACCGCTATTTCGGCACTTATGAATTGAACGGAACGGAGATCAAATTTGGTCCGGCGGCTTCCACCATGATGATGGGCCCGGAAGACCAGATGGTGGCGGAAAATGAATATTTGAAAATTTTGCCGACCATGAGCAAAATAAAATTAGACGGCAAAAAGTTGACGCTGAGCAATGATAAAAACGAAGAACTGTTTTTTGAAGAAGTCGGCGTTATCAAAGAAGCCCAATAACTTCTACTCAAAAGCCCCGATTTTCCGGGGCTTTTTCATCAAAACAGTTTCAAAATCGACTGGCTGGCCTGCGAGGCGAGGGACAGCGAATTGACTGCCAGCTGTTGCCGTGTTTGCAGGGCCAGCATATTGGCCGATTCCTCGTTCATATCGGCAAGAGTCAACTTATCGGAACCCTCGGTTAAAATATTGATCAAATTCTGCGTAAAATCCTCACGCGTGGTGATGAGCGAATAACAGTTTCCAAGTTCTGATGACATTTGGCTGATTTGATTGAGAGCGGCGGCAATCTCGCTTAAAGACTGTGCAACGTCGCCTTGATTTTGCCAATCATTCGTTGTCAAGCCTAAGGTTTGAGAGGAGGCGTCTTTGCCTTGCACCGACAATTTTGCCGAACGTTTTTCGTTAAAGACCACGGTCAGGTCCTGCTCTTGCAACAGGTTAATGCCCTTGTAAGAACTGTCTTTGATCAGGAGATCGTATTGTGCAAGGATTTCATTGTAGGAAGAAATTGCACCGACAAGATAAGCCTCGTTCTTATTCATTGTCAAATTAGTGTTGCTGACCGTAATTTTTCCGCCCGATTGCGCGGCAGACATCAGTTGCGAATAACCGTAATCCGTTATGTTTGTAATATTGGTGTTTCCGGCGTTGGCCGTTGTCCAGCGGCTGGTGGAAACCATGCTTCCTGAGGCGTCATAAGGCTTGTCGGAATTAAAGTTTCCCGCCTGATCATGAGAACTGAAACGCAGGTCTTTTAAATTGACGATTTTGGCCGATCTTCTGTCTTCCGAAATCCAAGTCACCACTCCCACGGCGGTTTTGCTGCTGTCATAGGCGTCGGCGGGGCCATAACTCAGGTCAGAGTACATCACGTCGCCGATTTTCGGACTGCCTTTAGCCGGATCAAAACGATTTTCCAGAAGCTGAAAACAGCGAACATGAAGACCGCTGCCGTTTTCGGTCGACTTTGTATTGGGACTGCGGAAACCGTTACTCATATTAAGGATAAAAGAAGTGTCGTCCTTATGTTCGGAAGACGACCAATACCATTCGTTTTGCAGTGTTTCCGCCGCAGCGTGTCTTTTTAAAATACTCAACGCCTCGTTAATTTTGTTTTTATTGTTGCCGATTGCGCCGGAAGTTCCGCTACCTTCGGTAATGGCATCGGCATCCGTGCCGTAAAGCTCCATCAGCTCGCCAATGGAAGGAAGATACCATTGGCCCTGACCGAAATTGGCGTCGTCTTTGGCAACTCCCGGGGCATAAAACTGATGCGCCGCCGTCGCCGCCAAACCATTCTCGCCGATCTGGTCAATAATCGCTTGGGTATTGCCTTTGCCGTCATAAAGTTCAACGTCGCCGTTAACCAAGTTATGCGATCCGATACCGCTGGCCTTAATCCCCAGACTGTTGTCCAGAGTTATTTTGCCGCCTTTGCCGCAATGGACTCCGTAAACTTTATTACCCTGGGCTTCAATCTCAATCAAAGAAACGTCTGCCGATCCCGTGACGTCAATTGCCGCTCCTCCGGAAGCGTTAATATAATCCAGTTTAATATTGGTAATTGTCGTGTTCTGTCCAGAAACGGACAACAAATCATCCGTGCCTCCATAACTCAGGCGATGACCGTTGCCGTTAATGGTGATATTGTCAGCGGCCAGGAGCAATCCGGCGTCCAAAACCATATCGTCGGCCAAGACCAGTTTAGCACCGTCAACCATCAAAGCTTCAATTTCGGCACTGCTCATTTCGGAATTAATGACGCGATAGCCTTGTGTCAGATAATAATCCAAGGACTTATGGCGGAAATAGGCATTTTCTAAGGCCTGCGTTGCTGTGGCCGCCGCTTGTTCCAACAAATTGGCGCCGGCCTCCAGCCCCTCGGTCGCCGCCTTAATTGTTTGAATCCCCTGCACCATGGAATCTAACAAAGCCGACAAATCACTGGCCCGGTTGTTCAAGGATACCGCCATGTAATAAGAAGAAGGATTGTCGATCGCCGAGTTGATTTTTAAGCCGGTGGAGAGACGATTTTGGGTTAAGTCAACTTGTCCCGCAATGTGTTGCAGGCTCAGCAAATTCGATCGCATTGACGCGGTTAAACTGATAGCATTGCTCACTTCTTCTCCTTTTTAATATTTGAAGTATAAAGGAGACGAGAACTTGCCTCAAAAAACTTGCAAAACTTTTCCTCAGCCTATCAGCGTTTTGTATATAATCTATTGACCTCGAATCCGTCTATATAGACAGAAAGAAAATAAAAAACCCGGCACTTTTGTGCCGGGTTTAAATGTCAAAGCTGGTTAACGCCTATTTTTTTGCTTCAATAATTTTTATGGCTTCTTCCAACGTCGGCTCTCGGTCTTTGAGATCCCGAGGAAGGGCATAGTTGTTTTTGCCGCATTTCAGATAAGGACCGTAGCGGCCGCTGCTTAAAACAATATCATTCTTGTCTTTGGGATTTTTTCCCAAAACTTTTCCGGCCGGTCGTTCGGCCACGTTGGCCAAAATCTGCTTGGCCCTTTCCAAAGTAATGTTGAAAATATTGTCGCCTCCGGTCAAAGACTTGGACTTACCGCCTTGCTTGATATAAGGGCCGAACTTACCGACATTTACCAAAATGCCGTCGCCAAGGTCCCTCGGCAATGACAACAAAACTTCCGCCTGCTCGAGGGTTACTTCTTCAGGACTGATGTTTTTCGGCAAAGCTGAGCGCTTGGGCTTTTCTGTCGTAGCCGTCGCGTCTTCGCCCAGTTGCAGATAAAAACCGTAGGGGCCCTTTTTGAGGTAAATTTTCATTCCCTGCATTTCGCCCAAAACCTTGTCTTCCGGCGAAGGTTGCCGCGGTTTGTCGCTGACTTCTTCATCGCTGGTGTCGATCAGAGGCTTGGTATACTTGCATTCAGGATAATTGGAGCAACCGATAAACGCGCCGAACTTTCCGAGTTTGATGCTCAGGCGTCCTTTGCCGCATTCCGGACAAAGCCGAGGATCACTGCCGTCTTCTCTGGGCGGGAAGAGGTGGAAAGACAAAACCTCGTCAATCGTGTCAATCACGTTGCTGATTTGCAAAGGCTGAACGGCGTCGATGTTTTTGCTGAACTTAACCCAAAAGCCGGTCAGCAGCTTTTTCCAATCCATTTCACCGGCGGAAACGTCGTCCAGGAATTCTTCCAATTGCGCGGTAAAGTCATATTCGACGTATTTTTTGAAATAGTTTTCCAAAAAGACGGTGACAATTCGGCCGCGGTCTTCGGGAATAAAGCGCAGCTTTTCCACCCGCACGTATTTTCTTTCCTGCAAAACGGCGATAATCGAAGCATAAGTCGACGGTCGACCGATTCCCAATTCTTCCAGTTTTTTGACCAGGCTGGCTTCGGTAAAGCGCGGAGGCGGAGTTGTAAAATGCTGTTCGGGATAGATATCGCCTTTGTCGACTTTCTCGCCGTTTTCCACGTTAGGCAAAATACGGTTTTCATCATCGTCGTCGGCATCGTCCCGACTTTCCTGATAGAGTTTGAGAAAGCCGTCAAACTCGATGACTTGGCCGTTGGCCCGCAACATAATCTGCCCGTCAGCGGAAGTAGCGTCAATGGCAACCTTGTCCAAGACCGCCGGATTCATCTGACAGGCGATTGTGCGCTTCCAGATCAGTTCATAAAGTTTATGTGCTTCGCTGTCGAGTTTGGTCTCCATTTTTTTCGGCGTGTTCATCAGGTCCGAAGGACGAATGGCTTCGTGCGCCTCTTGCGCATTTTTGGATTTTGTCTTGTATTCTTTGGCAGCCTTGGGCAAATAAGCGTCGCCGAAATATTTTTTGATCACTTCCCGGGCGTTTTCCAAAGCTTCTTTGGAAAGGTTGACCGCATCGGTACGCATATAAGTGATCAAACCGTCTTCATAAAGTTTTTGTGCCACCTGCATGGTTCTCTTGGCCGAAAAACGCAGCTTGCGAGCCGCTTCCTGCTGCAGGGTGGAAGTGGTAAACGGCGGTGCCGGATACCGGTTGGCCTTTTTGCGTTCCACGTTGGAGATAGAGAATTCCTGCGCCTCGATCTTGGCTTTGGCTTCCAATGCCGCCGCTTCGTTTTTTAGGTCCATCTTGTCGAGTTTCTTGCCGTCAAGCACCATCAGATGCGAGCGGATCAGTGCCTGCGTCTTGGTGATCAGATCAACGTCAATACTCCAATATTCTTCGGCTTTGAATTTTTCAATTTCCGCTTCGCGTTCGCAAATCAAGCGTAATGCCACGGATTGCACGCGTCCCGCCGATTTGGAGCCTGGCAGTTTCCGCCACAGGACCGGCGACAAGGTAAAGCCGACCAAATAGTCCAGCGCCCGCCGGGCCAAATAGGCCGAAACCAGATTAGCATCGATTTCGCGCGGATTCTTAATGGCTTCGGTCACGGCTGATTTGGTGATTTCATGAAAAACCACACGTTCAATTTTCTTGTCTTTGATTTTTTTGCGTTGAGTCAGCTCTTCCAAAATATGCCAGGCAATGGCTTCTCCTTCTCTATCCGGGTCGGAGGCCAGGACGATCGTGTCGCAGTCTTTGAGTGCGTTAATAATATCTTGCAGGCGTTTTTTGCCGCCGGGGCTGAGCTCCCAGCTCATGCGGAAATCTTCGTCGGGCAGAACGGATCCGTCTTTGCTCGGTAAATCCCGGATATGGCCAAAACTGGCCAGCACCTTATAGTCGCTGCCCAGATACTTGTTAATGGTTTTGGCTTTGGCCGGAGATTCTACAATTACTAACTTCATATCAGTTTTATCCTTTTAGCGCCACCTTGTTTCCGACTTGCCGCTCGATTTTGCCGCTGAGCTCCAGTTCCAGAAGCTCCAAGGAAACTTCGGCGGGATCTTTGCCGCTCAGGCGGATAATCTCGTCGACGTAAACGCCGTCATGGTCAAGATAATCAATGATTCTTGTCTTATCTACAGTTTTTATTTCATTAAAGCAAGGGGTTTCTTTTGAAATTTTTTTCCTTTGAGGGAGCGAAACCGCCGGGAGCGGCGAAATTTCGCGGGCTGAGACGGTGCGGATAATTTCCAAAATGTCCTCAGCGTTTTCGATCAGGTTGGCACCGTCTTTGATCAGTCGGTTCGGCCCGAGGGAACGGGCGTCGCTGGGAGATCCGGGCAGGGCAAAGACCTCTTTACCTTGTTCCAAAGCCAAACGCGCCGTAATCAGCGATCCCGAATGCAATGTGGCTTCCACCACCAGAGTTCCGAGGGACAAGCCGGCCACCAGTCGGTTGCGTCGCGGAAAATTGTTGGCCTGTGGTTCGCTGCCGAGCGGAAATTCGGAAATAATGACGCCGTTTTGGGCGATTTGTTCGTATAAGGCCTGATTTTCCTTAGGGTAAGGCACGTCTGCACCGGTTCCGAGGACGGCAATCGTTGCGCCTTGCTGGTCTTGGGCATACATGGCGCCTTTGTGCACGGCGCTGTCAATGCCGCGTGCCATTCCCGAGACGGTGATCACCCCGGCGTTGGTCAAATCATAGGCGATGCGCGAAGCGTTTTTGCGTCCGTTGATCGAGGCGTTGCGGGCGCCGACGACGGCAACCCGGCAGGGATTGGCCAAAACCTTGCACCGACCTTTAAGGTAAAGCAGTGGCGGCCGATCTTCCATGGCGGCCAGTTCGGCAGGGTAGTCCGCGTCGTCAAAACATAAGATCTCAATCCCCAGCTGTCTGGCACGGGCCAACTCCAATTCTGCCCGACGCCTGTCCCAAGGACGATATTTTTTCATTTTCGGCAGTTCTGCGAGTGCCGCTTCCGCCGAACCGTAAATCTCCAGCAGCTTGTAAAAAGTGATCGGCCCGACGTTTTCAGCATTGATCAGTTGCAAATAATCGAGTATTTTAACGTTCTGTTCCATTACCTAGCCGTTTTTCTTGAAAGAGATTTTGCTTTCGCTTCCGTTTAAAAGCCGGCGGATATTACCATGGTGACGTACCAAGACCAAAAGCGCGATCAGGCTGTAAACCAGGACGTAAACCGGCGCCGCGGTAAAAAAGGCCAAGACGGGAACCGCCACCGCCGCCGTAATGGCCGACAAAGAAGAGTAGCGTGTCGTAAAGGCGACGAAAAGCCAAATGAGCAGCGCCGCTGCCGCCAAAGGCCAGTCGGTAAACAAAATAAAGCCGAAAGTCGAAGCCACGCCCTTGCCGCCTTTAAATTTCAGCCAAATCGGAAAATTATGCCCGATGACGCCCATAGCACCTGCGACCAGAGAAGCGGCAACGTTTTCGGCCGTGGCAAAGCCGAAAAAATCAATCGGCGTCGCCGGCAGCAGCCAATAGGCGATCTGAGCAGCGATACCGGCCTTAAGAGCATCCAGCAGGACGGTCAGCAGAGCCAGATCCTTGCGACCGGTGCGCAAGACGTTGGTAGCGCCGATGTTGCCGGAACCGATCTTGCGAATGTCGCCGAGGCCGGCCAAACGGGTCAGCACCAGCCCGAAAGGAACAGCTCCCAAAAGATAGCCGCCGGCGGCAGCCAGAAGAAGAATAACGCTTGTCGAGACCATGGATTTTCCCTCGTCTAAAGTTGAAAACTTCTTCCTTAATATACAAAACGGGGCAATTTTTCAACCTTAATTTCTTTTCCGTCCGCAGCATGTGATTAATTTTTATGTAAAAAAGCTAAAATATTAGGTGACAAACCCGATAAAATGGCTAATATTGAAAAAAATAACTGAAGGATCATTCAGATGAAACCGCTATATAAACGCATTCTGTTGAAACTTTCCGGCGAGGGTTTGCTCGGCGGGCAGCCTTTCGGAATATCTCCCGAAGTGGTAGCCTCTCTGGCCGCGCAGATCAAAAAAGTTCATGCCGCCGGCGTGGAGATTTGCGTCACCGTCGGCAGCGGCAATTTGTTCCGCGGCGCCAAAGAAGCCTCGAAAGGCATGAACCGGACCGTCGCCGACCAGGTCGGCATGATGGGCACGGTGATGAATGCGCTTTACCTTCAGGACGCTTTGGAAAAAAACGGAGTTTCTGCCCGGGTGATGTCGGGATTGCACATCCCTTCGGTTTGTGAAAATTACATTTACCGTCGTGCCTTGCGCCATTTGGAAAAGGGACGCGTTGTGATTTTTGCCGGCGGAACGGGAAATCCTTATTTTACGACGGACACCGGCGCCGCGCTGCGGGCTTCCGAAATGCAATGCGACGTTTTGCTCAAGGCGACCCAGGTCGACGGTGTCTATGATCGAGACCCCAAAAAGGACCCCGCGGCAAAGCGCTTTGAAGAAATCAGTTATGACGAAGTGATTGCCCGTCAGCTGAAGGTGATGGATGCCACGGCCGTAGCTCTGGCCCGCGAAAACAACATTCCGATCGTCGTCTTTGCCCAGGCGGAGGAGGACGCCCTGGCCCGAGTTGTTTCCGGCCGGGGAAATTTTACCATTGTTAAAAATTAATAAAGATAAGGTGTAACATGACAGATTTTAACGACATAAAAAACGATACCCGTACCCGGATGGATAAGACCCTCGAGTCGCTGAAGGCCGATTTTGGCGGATTACGTGCCGGACGCGCCCATGCCAGCCTGCTGGACGGCATTATGGTCGAAGCTTACGGTTCCATGACGCCTTTGGCGCAAATCGGCACAATCTCGGTTCCCGATGCCCGAACCCTTTCGGTCAGCGTTTGGGACCGCAGCCTGGCCAAAGCCGCCGAGAAGGCCATTATGGAATCAGACTTGGGCTTAAATCCCGCTTCCGACGGAACGCTGATCCGCATTCCCATTCCGCCTTTGAGTGAGGAACGCCGCCGCGAATTGGTAAAAATTGCCGGCAAATATGCCGAAAACAACAAAGTTGCCATTCGCAACATCCGTCGTGATGCGATTGACGGTATTAAAAAACTGAAAAAAGACAACGCCATTTCCGAGGATGAAGAAAAGCGCTTTGAAAACGAAGTTCAGAAAATGACTGACGACGCGGTTAAGAAGATCGAGGAGCTTCAGGCGCAAAAGGAAAAGGACATCATGCAGGTTTAATCGGCGTCGGAAGTTGAGGAAAAAATTGACTAAAACGAAAGCACTCGAGCACCTGGCGATTATTATGGACGGAAACGGCCGCTGGGCTGCCAAACGCGGACTTCCCCGGTCCGCAGGGCACAAAAAAGGCGCCGAAACCCTGAAAGAGATTGCCAAGGCAGCTGCCGATCTCGGCATTAAATATCTGACGCTTTATGCCTTTTCAACCGAAAATTGGGGAAGAGAAAAGACCGAAGTCGACGCGTTGATGAAACTTCTGCGCGATTATCTGAAAAGTGATTTGCAGGAGATTAAGGAAAACAGCATCCGCATCATGTTTATCGGCGAGCGGCAAATGTTGGCGCCCGATATTGTGGAGCAAATGAGCAAAATTGAAGCCGAAACCAAAGACAATCCCCGCATGACGCTGTGCATCGCCCTCAGTTACGGATCTCGGGCCGAAATTGTCCATGCTGCCCGCAAAATTGCCCTCTTGGCAAAAAGAGGGGATATCCTTGTTGACGATATTGATCTTAAAATGTTTTCGGATATGCTCTATACCAAAGATATTCCCGATCCGGATCTTTTAGTCCGCACCGGCGGTGAAAAACGGGTCAGCAATTATCTTCTTTGGCAGATCGCTTATGCCGAACTTGCCTTCAGTGATGTCTTGTGGCCGGATTTCAGCCGCAAGGACTTGGAAAATCTTATTACCGACTATCAGTCAAGGGAACGCCGCTATGGAAAAAATTAAACTCAACTCTTTTATCACACGGACTCTTACCGCTTTAATCCTTATCCCTGTCGTCATTGCGGCTTTGTACTTTTCTTATCCTTGGTTGCTGATTCTGGCGTTGATTTTCGGCGCAATGTTTGCTTGGGAATGGGCGCATATGGTTCCAAGCGACAAACCGGAAGTCTATGGCATCATTTATGCGGTTTCTGTGGCTGCCGCGATTCTGCTGATGTCATGGGGCGCCGTTGCTTTGTTTGTTCTCGGGGCGATGCTGCTGACCGCTTATAAGGCCCGTCATGAAGAACACCGCTTTTTATTGGTTTTGGGCGTTCCCTATATTGCTGTCGGCATAGGGTCCGTCGTCTGGCTTTACTTTGAGGCCGGAATGCTTCTCACCCTGTGGTTTTTGATTGTCGTCTGGAGTGTGGACATCGGCGGTTATGTTGTCGGTTGCAATTTGAAAGGTCCGAAATTGGCACCCAAAATCAGCCCCAACAAAACCTGGTCCGGATTGTTTGGCGGCGTGCTGTTTGCCGTGCTGGCAAGCATGGTTTTCTTCAAGCTTTGTTCATACTTAAACGACGGCGTCGCTTTGGGATATCAGGCGTATTTTATGACTTTTGCCGCCATAATCGCTGTTATTGCCCAAATCGGAGATTTGGTGGAATCTTCGATCAAACGGCACCTTGGCCTGAAAGATTCCAGCTGCTTGATTCCCGGACACGGCGGCGTTTTTGACCGCATTGACGGTTTGATCTTTGCCGCGCCGATCGTCCTTATTGTTTTCAATATGCTCATTTCTTTTTCATATTAATAAAGGCGTAAAAAATTATGGATTGGTTAATTAACGCAGTTTACTATATTGTTCCCTTTGTTGTCTTATTGGGAATTTTGGTTTTTGTTCACGAGTTGGGACATTACCTGGTTGCCAAGGTGATCGGCGTAAAGGTAGATGAATTCTCCATCGGTTTTGGCAAGAAGCTCTGGGGCTTCACCGACAAGTCGGGAACGGAATGGAAGGTTTGCGCCGTGCCTCTTGGCGGGTATTGCAAGTTTTTCGGTGATGCCGACGCCTCAAGCTCAACCTCTGAAGACCAGGCCCAGATCAGTGAAGAAGAAAAAAAATATGCCTTCAATTATCAGCCGCCGTTTAAAAAACTGTTGATTGCCTTGGCCGGGCCCGGCGCCAACTATTTGTTCGCTTTGTTGGTTTTTGCCTCGATTTTTTATTTTGTCGGGAAGGTTGATTTTCCGCCGGTCGTCGGTGAGATTATTCCCGGCGGAGCCGCCGAAGCGGCCGGTATCAAGGCCGGAGACCGCTTTTTGACGGTCAACGGACATAAGGTGGCCAATTTTGAAGACATCCGTCGCGAGGTGCGCCTGTCGGCGGACGGCAAGGCGGAAGTTCGTTTGCGCCGCGGTGAAAAAGAGCTCTCCTTGCTGATCAATTTGAAAACCATTCCCGGAGAAGTCGAACCTCGCGCTGAAGAAAATACGCCGATGCTGGGTGTTCGCTCCGTCAGCATTGTGGAAATCCAGCGTTCGGACGTCAGCCTGTGGCAGGCTTTGAAGGACGCCGGCGTGGAAACCTGGAAAGTGACGGACTTGACGTTGCGCGGCGTCGGCCAAATGATTACCGGAAAACGCGGCGCTGATGACGTCGGCGGGATTGTCCGCATTGCCGAAATGTCGGGCGACATTAGCAAACAAAGCGGCTGGCTTGATTTTCTGATTTTTATGGCGCTCCTGTCCATAAATCTCGGACTGATCAACCTTTTCCCGATTCCGGTCTTGGACGGCGGTCATGTCGTCATCTCGGTTGTGGAAATGCTCACCGGGCGTGAACTAAATGCCAAATTTAAAGAAGCAATGTTTAAATTCGGCCTGTTTCTGATCTTGTCGTTAATGGTCTTTGCGACTTACAATGATTTTGCACGTTTGTTTCACCGCTGGTTTTCTTGATGAAAACCGGTAAGCTAAAGGATTGCCGACTATGAAAAAAATAGCTTTTTCCGCATTATTGATGAGTACTGTATTGGCTTGCGAGGCTTATGCCGGCCCGGTCTACGTCCGCGAGATTAAGGTTGAGGGCTTGGAGCGCGTCGAAAACGAGACGGTCATGTCTTATCTAGATATTAAAAAGGGCCAGACGACTTCGGAGGGAAATCTTGATGCCGCCTTAAAGCAACTCTATGCGACCGGCTTGTTCAATGATGTGAAGTTTGATTTTCAAAACGACGGGCTGCTGACGATCAAGGTCGTGGAAAACCCCATCATCAACAAACGCGTCTTTGACGGCAATGACAAAGTTGACGACGAAATGCTGGAAGCGGAAGTCCAGTTGGCACCGCGGGCCATTTATTCCCGTGCCAAGGTGCAGGAAGACGTGCAACGGATTATGAACCTTTATAAAAGAACAGGGCGCTATGCCGTGGTTGTGACCCCGAAAATTATTGAGCGTGACCAAAACCGCGTTGATTTGATTTATGAAATTGACGAGGGGCCCTTGGCTAGCATTACCAAAATCAACTTCGTCGGCAACAGCCACTACAGCGATGATGATCTTGCCGAAGAAATTATGAGCAAGGAAACCCGCTGGTTCCGCATCTTTTCCTCTTCGGAGAATTATGATGCCGAGAAAAGCAATTATGACAAAGAGTTGTTGCGTCGTTTTTATCACAAACGCGGCTATGCCGATTTTCGGGTGGTGAATGCCGTCGCCGAGCTTAGCCCGGATAAAAAGTCCTTTGTTCTGACTTATGTGCTTGACGAAGGCAAACGTTACAAAATCAAAAACATTGAGCTGATTTCGGATATCTCCGACGTTGACGTAACGCCGATGAAAGAAGAGATTCTTTATGCTTCAGGAGATTGGTATAATGCCGACCTGACCGAAAAATCCGTCAGTGCCCTGACGGAAGAACTGGGCAAAAAAGGCTTCGCTTTTGTTGACGTCGTGCCGGAATTAAACAAAAACACCGCCACCGGAGAAATTGACGTCACCTTCCATATCAAGGAAAGCGAGCGCATTTTTGTAGACAAGATCAACATCACCGGCAACACCCGAACGCATGACGAAGTGATCCGCCGGGAGTTCCGCATCGAAGAGGGAGATGCCTTCAACGGTTCCAAAATCCGCGATTCTCGCCGCAATGTTGAAAACCTCAACTATTTCAGCAAGGTTGACATTCGTACCGAACCGACGGACGACAACAAGGCAGACATTAATGTCAATGTTGAAGAAAAAGCCACCGGCTATTTTAACGTCGGCGTCGGCTATTCGACGGTAAACGGCGCTTTGGTTCGCGCCGGCGTGACGGAAAACAACTTCCGCGGCGTCGGTCAGCAGCTGGGGGTGGACATGGCTGTTTCCGAACGCACGCAGGAATATGACCTGAGCTTTACCGAACCCTATTTCCTTAACCGCCGTTTAAGCGCCGGTATTGACCTCTTCCGTACCGAGGAGGATTACCAGGACGAAGGCTCCTACGATTCTGAAAGCACGGGTGGCCGTCTGCGTCTGGGATGGAATTATACCGACGATTTGTCGCAATATGTCCGTTATACCTTAAGAGATGACAAGATCAGCAATGTTGATGCCTCTGCTTCCAAGTATATTCAGGCGGAAGAAGGGAAAAGCTCCGGGTCTATCATCGGCCAAACCACGGTTTATGACAAACGCGACAGCGCCATCAATCCCAAGGAAGGCTATTACTTGTCGTTTGGCAATGACGTCGCCGGTCTGGGCGGGGATGAAAAATTCCTCAAATTTGACGCCAAAGCTTATAAATATTATACCCTAGCCGACTATTATACCTTCAAACTGTTCTTTAACGGCGGCTATATTGCCGGTTATGACGGTGACAACGTTCGCTTGTCTCAGCGTTATTACCTCGGCGGCGCGACGCTGCGCGGCTTTGACACGGCCGGTATCGGTGCCCGTGATAAAATAACCCGCGATGCTCTGGGCGGTAACTGGATGATATATACCGGTGCCGAGATGACTTTCCCGATGGGCTTGGACGAACTGGGCATCAGAGGCCGCACCTTTGTTGACATGGGAATGCTCGGCAAACCCGACGGCATCAACCGCCAAGACGTCTTTTATTCCGATTCGCCGCGTGTCGCTGCCGGTTTCGGATTCCAATGGCTCTCGCCGATGGGACAGATTGACGTTGACTTCGGTTTCCCGATCGTCAAAGAAAAATATGATGAAACCCAAGTCTTCCGTCTGAACTTCGGAACGCGCCTCTAGACTGAATAACGAAAGGAAAAAGTATGGTTGATCCGATTTTTTACAATAACAACGGCCCGTTGACGCTTGGCGAAATTGAAAGCGTCTGCGGCGTTGTCCTGCAGGATCCCGGCAAAAAGTCGGAACTGATTTCCAATATTGCCACCATGGAAAAAGCCGTTGCCGGGGATATCTGCTTCTTTTATGATCGCAAGTCCAAGGAAAAGGCTGCGCAAATCAAGGCTACGGCTTGCGTCACCACGGAGGAGCTGAAGGAATTTGTGCCGGCAAACGTTGTCGTTCTGGTTGGCAACAATCCTAAACTGGCTTTCTTAAAGCTCAATCAAGCCTTATATTCCGAGCCACGGCCGGAAGCCAATATTGCCCCTTCGGCCAAAATTTCCCGCTCAGCGATAATCGGCAACAATTGCTTCATCGGCGAAAATGTTGTAATTGATGACAATGCCAAAATCGGAGACAATTGCATTATTGAGGCCAATGCCGTCATTTCCGCCGGCTGCATGATCGGCAACAATTGCCGCATCGGCAGCGGTGCGCAGATTTCCCACTGCTTTATGGGTAATGACTGTTATATATACAGCGGCGCCCGCATCGGTCTGGACGGTTTTGGCTTTATGATGATTGAGGGGCGCCATCAGCGGATCCCACAGTTGGGACGGGTGATTATCGGCAATGACGTTGAAATCGGCGCCAATTCTTGCGTGGATCGCGGTGCTTTGGATGATACGGTCATCGGCGACGGTTGCCGAATTGATAATTTGGTTCAAATTGCTCATAACGACAAGCTTGGTCGCGGCTGCGTCGTCGTTGCCCAAACCGGAATTGCCGGCAGCTGCACCTTTGGCGACTATGTCGTTTGCGGTGGTCAGACCGGTTTTGCCGACCATTTAAATATCGGTTCCGGGGCGCAAATCGGAGCGCAGTCGGGATTAATGCGCGATGTTGAACCCGGCGCCGTGGTGATGGGATATCCCGCCGTGCCGATCAAAGATTTTATGCGTCAGGTTTCGTTTATTCAAAAATCAAGTAAAAAATAGAGGAAAATCAAAATGTCTGATAACAAAATTTATCAAGTAGAAGAAATTATGGCCTTGTTGCCGCATCGCTATCCTTTTTTGCTGGTTGACCGTTTGGAGGTTGAAGTTCCGGGAGAAAAGGGCATCGGTCTGAAGAACGTGACCATGAACGAAGAGTTTTTCCAGGGGCATTTTCCCGGAAACCCGGTCATGCCCGGCGTTTTGCAAATTGAAGCCATGGCGCAGACGGCAGGGGCGTTGGTCTTGGCCAATATGGAAGACGGCGATAAAAAGGCTGGCGTTTACTTCATGTCGAT
Organism: uncultured Alphaproteobacteria bacterium; assembly: GCA_934254925.1. GTDB lineage: Bacteria > Pseudomonadota > Alphaproteobacteria > RF32 > CAG-239 > CAKQMD01. The sequence continues at coordinate 6,255 of CAKQMD010000001.1, read as the reverse complement.
TGACGGTGTCAAATTCCGCAAGCCGGTAAAACCCGGAGATCAGCTGAAAATGCATGTCGAGAAGATCAAGGAGCGCCGCAACGTTTTCGTTTTCAAAGGCGAAAGCAAGGTCGACGGCCAAACGGTCAGCGAAGCTGAATTTACGGCGATGATTGTCCGCTAAGCCGCTTTCCGTGTCTGATCGGGAGATTTATCAAACCAAGCCCCTGTCCTAAGGACGGGGCTTTGTGTTTTTTCTGTCCAATTCTGCGATAACGGGTTCAATAGATTATATCCAAAAGTGAGATAGGCTGAGGAAAAGTTTTGCAAGGCTTTTGAGGCAGTTTCTCGTTTCTTTTATAGTATATTCATAGATTGTCATAAAACCATAAAATATTATGTAAAGAAATGAGTAACAGTATCAGTTTAACCGCCTCGATGCGATCGAATTTGCTGAGCCTGCAGAATATTGCAGGACAAGTTGATTTGACCCAAAATCGTCTCTCCACCGGCTTAAAAGTCAATTCCGCGATTGATAATCCTTCTTCTTATTATACGGCTGTTTCCTTGAACAACCGGGCCAGTGATTTGTCGGCTTTGTTAGATTCCATGGCACAAGGAATCCAAACGATTAAAGCGGCAACGGAAGGTTTGGAAGCCGGAGCCAAATTGTTGGAACAAGCTTCGGCGACGGCAACGCAGGCTTTGGAGATGGTGAACATTCCGGCCAAGTCCTGGTTTGAACAGCAAGAAGGTGTGGCGGCAGTGGTCAGCAGCAAAGAAGAACTGCTGACAGTGATCGACAGCGGCAGAAAAGGCGATATTGTTATTTACGGTCAGATCAACATGGGCAACACCGCCATTACTTTAAAAGAAGGGCAGAACTTGACCGGGATCGGTACTTACGGTATTACTGACAACGAGCGCGGCAAATTCTCGGCATTGAATTTTGATGTCACCGGAGCAACCGCAAATACTATGATCACTACATCAGGAAATATTTCTGATTTAAGCATTCATGCGACGGGAGATGCTGCGAACCAAAGGATCCATTTAATTTTGAATAAAAATAAAAAGACAGAAATGGCTCTTACCAATCTTGATCTTCATGTCGAAATTCAAAATTATGCAATACATAGTGCATTGGTGTATGGTTCTGGCAGAAATTCAAGCTCGGTTACTCTTCAGGGGAAAAATAATTTCTATTTCAACAGCACAAATGGCATGATTTTTTCTAATGTTTTCTTGAAAACTCTTGCCGGAACAGTTGCCAATATCAAATCCGGCAGTACGACATTTTGGGATATGAAATGCGAATTAAACGATACAGTAATAAATCATCAAGGTGGCGTGTATAGTTCTGAAGTTATTTGTAACGGCAACACGGTTATAAATGGTTATACCAATCATGGCGGTTCCTTAACCTTAAATGACCAAAGCCGGGTGGACAATGGCACAGGAAAATTTTGGGGAACTTTAATTATCAATTCTGCCGAGGCATCTTATAATGCCAATGGGACTCCGTTACTGGGAACATTTGGTGATGAGATAACAAATTTCAAGGCCGTGGCAGGAAGTAAGATCAGTTTGTCCGGACAAGTATATCAGGCAAAAGAAAACATTGATGTCAGTATTCAAAAGCAATCAATGACACCTTCCGAATATCAAAAAGTCGAAGGCGAAACCTACACCCAACCGGATCGGTCTTGGCTGTCGGAACTGTCCATACTGCAAACATACCAAAAGAAAGATGACGATAAGCAATACGGCGAAATTATTAAGCAATATGATTCTCTCATCAAAGACAGCTCTTACAAAGGGATTAATCTCTTGCATGAACAGGACTTAACCGTCACTTTTAACGAAAACCGTTCGGCTCAACTTTCTGTACAAGGCAAAGACGCTTCGGCCCAAGCCTTGGGCTTAGTAACCACCGATTGGCAAAACCAAGGCGACGTAAACAAAGCAATCCAAGAACTGACTGACGCGCTCAATCAGATCCGGCAGATGAGTTCGGAACTCGGCAACTATTACTCAATCGTCACCACGCGGGAAAACTTTACACAAAATCTGATCAAGGTTTTGACCGAAGGGGCCGACAAGCTCACGCTTGCTGACATGAACGAAGAATCGGCCAATATGCTGGCTCTGCAAACCAGGCAGCAACTGGCGATCAATTCCCTGTCCTTGGCCTCTCAGGCCAGCCAATCTATTTTGAAGTTGTTTTAAGTGTCGATGCTGAAAAATGATGCATTGAAACATTTTGAAAGCAAGTTTGTCTTTACAGCGAACGCGAAGCGGGGTAATTTATGAACATTAACGAAACTAACTCAATTAAAGGAAAAATACATGACTAATATTCATCCGACCGCCGTTGTTGAAGAAGGTGCCCAGATTGCTGCCAGTGCCAAAATCGGACCCTTGTGCTGGATCAGTTCTCGTGCCAAAATCGGCGAAAATGTTCAGCTTCTTGGCCGTGTAACCGTGATGGGCGATACCACCATAGGCGAGGGGACGATTGTTTTCCCGGGAGCTGTTTTGGGCGGCGGACCGCAGGACCACGGCAACGAGTTTAAGGAAGAAGCCCGCCTGATTATCGGAAAAAACAACATCATCCGCGAAAATGTAACCATGCAGGCCGGAACGCCCAAAGAGCACTATACCACCACGGTCGGCGACGGCGGCATGTTTATGGTCAACTCGCATGTGGCGCATGATTGCGTCGTCGGCAATAACGTCATCATGACTAACAATGCGGTAATCGGTGGCCATGTTCGCCTCGGCGACGGCGTCATTTTGGGCGGAAATTCCGCCGTGCACCAGTTCTGTCGCATCGGCCGCAAAGCGATGCTCGGCGGCCTGTCCGGCGTTGATCGGGATGTGATTCCCTTCGGCATAGTGACCGGAGATCGCGGCAAACTGCGTGGTTTAAATGTCATCGGTCTCAAGCGCAGCGGTTTTGACGAAGCGACGATCAAAGCCGTGACCCGAGCCTTTATGTTTATCTTCAAAGGCAAGGAAGGAACTTTTGAAGAACGCTTGGCTCAGGCGCATGAAAAATACAAAGACAACGAAATGATCATGGAACAGGTTCGTTTCATTGACGAAGCACTGGAAGGTCGCCGCAAGATCATGACCGCCGAATAGGCGTTTTTTCCTAAACTTAAAGGCAAAATGCATTGCAAATTATGTATTTTGCCTTTATTGTTGAAACCGAATAATTAAGAAAAAGCGAGAAAAGAGCGATGACGTCGCAGCGCAAATTGGGCATTATTGCCGGGGGAGGGACGCTTCCCGGCCAGTTGATAAAGTTCTGCCAAACCCGGCAGCGGGATTATTTTGTCTTGGCCATTGAGGGCAATGCCGACAAAAAATTTTTTGACAAGACGGTCCCCCATGCCTGGATCCGCATCGGGCAGGCCGGTACCGGCTTTAAGCGTTTTGCCGATGAAAAGGTGGAGGACGTGGTGATGATCGGTACCATTCGACGTCCCGGCTTGTTTGACCTGATTCCCGATTTGCGCACTGCGGCGTTTTTTGCCAAAGTCGGTGCCCGTGCTTTGGGCGATGACGGCATTTTGCGCGCTCTAGTCAAAGAGATTGAAGCCGAGGGAATGCGCGTCTGCGGCATTCATGAAGTCTTGCCGGAAATTTTGGCCAAGAAAGGCGTCCTGGGGCGCCATAAACCCGACAAACAGGCCGAACAGGATATTAAACGGGCCATAGAGGTTGCAACGGAGTTGGGACGTCTGGACGTCGGCCAAGCCGTTGTCGTGCAGCAAGGTTTGGTTTTGGGGGTTGAAGGCATTGAAGGAACGGATGAATTGATTCGTCGCTGCGGCGAATATAAGAGGCAAGGACCGGGCGGTGTCGTCGTCAAATTGCGCAAACCTCAGCAAGATATGCGGATTGACCTGCCGACCATCGGCCCCCGTTCTATCCTCCGCGCCAAAGAAAGCGGTCTGCGCGGTGTCGTCATTCATGCCGGAAACGGATTGGTCGTAGACGAGGCAGAAGTTGTAAAAGCGGCGGATCAGGCCGGCCTCTTTGTAATGGGAGTGGATCCTGGTGACTATTTGTAATAACAAGGACTTGAAAATTTATCTGATTGCCGGAGAACCTTCCGGTGATCTTTTGGGATCCCGTCTGATGCGGGCTCTAAAGCAGAAGCTTGGCAAAAAGGTCAGGTTTTTTGGCCTTGGCAGCGATACCATGGAGGCCGAGGGACTGAAATCTTTGTTTGACATTTCCGAGCTTTCCATCATGGGTTTGACGGAAGTCATTCCGAGCATTCCTCGGGTTTTGTGCCGGATAAAAGAGACCGTGGCTGATATCAAGCGCGTGCGCCCCGATATTGTGGTAACCATTGACAGTTGGAGTTTTTCGTCACGCGTACACAAGGCTCTACGCCGGGAGAAGCTGGATATTCCCCAAGTGCACTATGTTGCGCCTCAGGTTTGGGCCTGGAAGAAAAAACGCGCCCGTACCATGTATAAATACATAGACCGTCTGTTGACGCTGTTGCCGCAGGAACCAAAATATTTCACGCCCTATCATTTGCAGGCGGATTTTGTCGGCCACCCGGTGATTGAAAGCGAAGTTGTGCACGGCGATGCCAAAGCCTTTCGCAAAAAGTATCATATTGCCGAAGACCAGGTGATTGTGAGCATTTTGCCCGGTTCCCGCAAGACGGAGGTCAGCAAGCTGCTTCCGGTGTTTTTGGAGGCCGCCGCTGCCCTGCATCGAGAAAACAACCGCTTGTGCTTTGTCATTCCCACGGTTAAAACCGTGTCTGATCTGGTCAAAAAAGCCGTGTCTGACAGCGATTTGCCGCTCCTTGTCGTAGAAAGCCAGCAAGATCGTTACAATGCGTTCAACGCCTCTGCCGCTGCCATTGCCGCCTCCGGAACTGTTGCTCTGGAGTTGGCCATTTGCAATGTGCCGCATTTGATTGCTTATAAGGTTTCGCCTTTGTCTGCCTTGTTGGTGCGACATTTTCTGAAGATTCAATTTGTCAATCTCTCCAATATTCTGCTGGGGCGCGAGGTTGTGCCCGAGCTTTTGCAGGAGCGTTGCGTTGCCGGCAATTTGTGTCACTATACCCGCGAATTTTTGCACCAAGGCCCGCTTTATGACAAACAACAGGCTGCTTTTGGCAAAATTCGGGAGATTCTCGGCCACGGCGAACAAACACCCAGCGAAAATGCCGCCGACATCTTGTTGGATATGATTAAAAATAAACAAAATCAAAGAGATAAAAACAAATAAGCAAAAGAAAATCCTTTTTGCGTATAATTTGTCTAAAATTTGTCTTGCAAACTCGCCCAAACTGAGGTATGCTGACCACAGTTTAATAAGTTTATGTTTATAATTAACCCAATTAAAATTTTTTAAGTTATGGAAGCAAATACATTTTCCACTCCGATTAGTTTGAAAAAAGTTGCAGAAATCTGTAGATCGGAAGTTAACCAAGAACAACAAAATGTTGAAGTAAGCGGCTGGGGCACCATTGAGAACAACCGGCAAGGGCAGATCATTTGCTTTTATCGCGAAAGCCGAAAAGACCAAATGGCTGCAGCCAATGCCACGGCGGTTCTCACGACGGAGAAACTGAAAAAGTTTGTGCCGTCCCACGTCATCCCGTTGATTGTGGAAGACCCGCGCATAGCCTTGGCTGACGTGCTTCTGGCATGTGTCAAATAATAAAAACTTAAGGAATATGGAAAATTTGGTTTTGGATTCTTACCAGGCGGCGGAAGTTTGGCGACAGGACGGCGTTGACGTTATGGCAGCCGATTTTGTCCCTGTTCGCCTGGTCGAACGAAACCGCAAGGGAAGAGTGATCCGGCAGATTTTTTGTTTTGCGGCGCAAAACAAATATTATGTCCGTATCACCACCGGCGAAAAATTTGATCGCTGGAATGACTTAAATCGCAATTTCTGCGATGTCCCGATGCGGCAGGGAGAAGGAATCAAATTAAATGACGATCGTATCTTAAAATTGGTTGTCTTTAAAGAATTCCTGAAGGTCTTTGATTTTACCGAGCAGCCGCCGCCAGTCATATGGCGTGTCTTAGAGTAAAATTTCCTAAATAAAAAATTCCGGTCATCAGAGAACCGGAATTTTTTTTTATGGTTAAAACAGTTTGAGGATGGATTGCGAGGCTTGCGAAGCCAAGGACAAAGAATTGACAGCCAACTGCTGCCTTGTTTGCAATGCCAGCATATTGGCCGATTCCTCATTCATGTCGGCAAGCGTGAGCTTATCCGCCCCTT